>NZ_JBFTOU010000032.1:0-83274 GCF_056398125.1 Pseudomonas sp. 05L36
GATTTTTGTACATCAGCTCGCGGCTTCGATTTTTGTACATCAGCTCGCGGCTTCGCTCCACGCTTCCTCCCCACACTCGGTCACCCTCATGCAGTTGCGCTTCACTTCGTTTGCTGTGGTCAACTTACGGTGGGACTTGCACCCACAAGATTGCGCCCATGCTGGGCGCACGAACCTGGTCGGCCCGAAGGCCGCCAAGTCAGACAGGTTCTTTCTTGACCCTGAACCAAGCAGCATAAAGAGCGGGCAAAAACAAAAGCGTCAACGCAGTGGCAACGATCAACCCCCCCATGATCGCCACCGCCATCGGCCCGAAAAACACACTGCGCGACAACGGAATCATCGCCAGCACCGCCGCCAGCGCCGTCAACACAATCGGCCGGAACCGCCGCACCGTAGCCTCGATAATCGCCTGCCAAGGCCCCAACCCGGCAGCGATATCCTGCTCGATCTGATCCACCAGAATCACCGAGTTACGCATGATCATCCCCGACAACGCGATGGTCCCCAGCATGGCCACGAAACCGAACGGCTGGCGGAACACCAACAGAAACAGCGTCACCCCGATCAACCCCAACGGCGCCGTCAGAAATACCATCGCCGTACGCGAGAAACTGCGCAGTTGCAGCATCAGCAAGGTCAACACCACCACGATGAATAACGGCACGCCGGCCTTCACCGAGTTCTGGCCGCGCGCCGAGTCTTCCACCGTGCCGCCGACATCCAGCAAGTACCCATCGGGCAGTTCGGCACGGATCGGATCGAGGGTCGGCATGATCTGCTGCACCAGCGTCGCCGGTTGCTCCTTGTCATAGATGTCGGCGCGAACCGTCACGTTGGGCAGGCGATTGCGGTGCCAGATGATGCCCTCTTCGAAGCCGTACTCCAGGGTCGCGATCTGCGACAGCGCGACGCTGCGACCGTTATCGGTCGGTACCGCCAGGCTCGGCAGCAACGACAGTTCGGTGCGCTCATGCAAGGTGCCGCGCAGCAGGATCTCGATCAACTCGTTGTCTTCGCGGTACTGGCTGACGCTGGAACCGGTCAGGGAGCTTTGCAGGAACCTCGACAGGTTCGCCGTGCTCACGCCCAGCGCCCGCGCGCGGTCCTGATCGATGTTCAGGTACACCACCTTGCTCGGTTCTTCCCAGTCCAGGTGGACGTTGACCACATGCGGGTTCTCGCGCACCTTGGCCGCGACTTTGCGCGCCAGCGCCCGCACCTCCTCGATGTGCTCCCCGGTCACGCGGAACTGCACCGGGTAACCAACCGGCGGACCGTTTTCCAGACGCGTGACCCGCGAGCGCAAGGCCGGGAATTGTTCATTGAGCGTGGCGATCAACCAGATGCGCAGGGCCTCGCGTTCCTCGATGTTTTTTGCCAGGACGACAAACTGGGCGAAGCTCGCCGCCGGCAGTTGCTGATCCAGCGGCAGGTAAAAACGCGGCGAACCGGTACCGACGTAGGCCACGTAATTGTCGATCCCCGCCTTGTCCTTGAGCAGCGCCTCGAGGCGTTTGACCTCGTCGGCGGTATTGCTCAGCGAAGCGCCTTCGGCCAGTTTCAGGTCGACCATCAACTCCAGGCGACCCGATGCCGGGAAGAACTGCTGCGGCACAAACTTGAACAGCACGATGGAGGCGATGAACAACAGTATGGTCGCCAGGATCACGGTTTTGCGCCAGCGTACGCACCACTCCACCAGACGCCGGACGCGCTGATAAAACGGTGTGCCATACGGATCGGGCTGACCGGTACCGTGTTTGGCGGCGTGAATCTTCGCCAGGTCCGGCAGGAGTTTTTCCCCCAGATACGGTACGAAAACCACGGCGGCCACCCACGACGCCAACAGCGCGATGGTGACCACCTCGAAGATCGAACGGGTGTATTCGCCCGTGCCCGATTGCGCCGTGGCGATCGGCAGGAAACCGGCCGCAGTGATCAGCGTACCGGTGAGCATCGGGAACGCGGTACTGGTCCAGGCATAACTCGCTGCTTTGACCCGGTCGAAACCCTGCTCCATTTTGATCGCCATCATTTCCACGGCGATGATCGCGTCGTCCACCAGCAAACCCAGGGCCAGCACCAGCGCGCCAAGGGAGATCTTGTGCAAGCCGATGCCCAGGTAATACATGCACGCGAACGTCATCGCCAGCACCAGCGGAATCGCCAGGGCCACCACCATGCCGGTGCGCACACCCAGGGAGAAGAAGCTCACCAGCAACACAATGGCCAGCGCCTCGACCAGTACTTGCACGAACTCGCCGACACCGGTTTTCACCGCGGCCGGTTGGTCGGAGACTTTGCGCAACTCCATACCGGCCGGGAGGTTTTTCTGGATGCGGGCGAACTCGACTTCCAGCGCCTTGCCCAGCACCAGAATGTCACCGCCATCCTTCATCGCCACCGCCAGGCCAATGGCGTCTTGCGCCATGAAGCGCATGCGCGGTGCCGGTG
This sequence comes from Pseudomonas sp. 05L36, assembly GCF_056398125.1. Classification (NCBI taxonomy): domain Bacteria; kingdom Pseudomonadati; phylum Pseudomonadota; class Gammaproteobacteria; order Pseudomonadales; family Pseudomonadaceae; genus Pseudomonas; species Pseudomonas sp. 05L36. The sequence goes on from NZ_JBFTOU010000032.1 coordinate 2,458, forward strand.
GATCATTGAAACCACGGCGCACGTCGGCCACGTCGGAGATGCGGAAGGTGCGATCACCGACGCGGATCGGGAAGTTCTTGATCTCGTCGACCGTCTGAAAATTCCCCGTCACCCGTAGCTGCAAGCGCTCGCTGCTGGTTTCGAAGAAACCCGCCGTGGACATCGCGTTCTGTTCTTCAAGGGCCTGCTGGACGGCCGCCAGCGGCAAGCCGAGGGTGGCGAGCTTGACGTTGGAGAGTTCGATCCAGACTTTCTCGTCCTGCAACCCCAGCAGTTCGACCTTGCCCACATCCTTGACCCGCTGCAGCTGGATCTGGATGCGGTCGGCATAATCCTTGAGCACGGCGTAGTCGAACCCCGCGCCGGTCAGGGCGTAGATATTGCCGAAAGTGGTGCCGAATTCATCGTTGAAGAACGGCCCCTGAATCCCCGGCGGCAGGGTATGACGGATGTCGCTGATCTTCTTGCGCACCTGATACCAGAGGTCCGGGATCTCCACCGAGTGCATGGAGTCGCGGGCAATGAAGGTGACTTGTGATTCGCCGGGACGGGAGAACGACACGATTCGCTCGTACTCACCGGTTTCCATCAGCTTCTTTTCGATGCGTTCGGTGACCTGGCGCGAGACTTCCTCGGCGGTCGCTCCCGGCCAGTTGGTGCGAATCACCATGGCCTTGAAGGTGAACGGCGGGTCCTCGCTCTGGCCGAGCTTGGTGTAGGAAAGTGCGCCGACAATGGCCAGCAACAGCATCAGGAACAGGACGATCTGGCGATTACGCAGTGCCCATTCGGAAACGTTGAAGCGCATCGGGGCTTACTCCTTGTCCGCCAGATTGACCACGCGATTGGAGCGATCCACCGGGCGCACCTGCTGCCCTTCGAGAAGCACATGGACACCGGCGGCCACCACCCAGTCGCTGGCGTTGAGCCCTTCAAGCACCGGTACGGTTTTCTCGCCGAAAGCACCGACCCGCACTGGAGTCTTTTTCAAGGTGTTGTTGGCGCTGACGACCCAGACATAAGTCACGCCGTTTTCCGCCGTCAGCGCAGACAGCGGAACGGACAGTGGCACCACGTCGGCGGCCTGCACGAACACCCGGGCGCTCTGCCCCAGTTCCACCGGAACCTTGCCGGATGCGAAGGCGATGCGCGCCGCGAACGTGCGGGACTTTGGATCGGCCGCTGGGGACAGCTCACGGATACGCCCTTCGAAACGCTGGTCGGGCTGGGTCCAGAGCTCTACCGAGACCGGTTCACCGACCTTGAAGCGGCCGAAGTTCTGCTCCGGCAGGCTGATCAACACTTCGCGTTCGCCATCGGTGGCCAGTGTGAACACCGTTTGCCCGGCGGCCACGACTTGCCCGACTTCCACCAGACGCTTGGCCACGACACCGTCCTGCGGTGCACGCAACACGGCATAACTGGCCTGGTTATTGGAAACGTTGAATTCGGCTTTGATTTGCTTGAGGCGCGCTTCACCGGAGCGGTAGAGGTTTTCGGCGTTGTCGTACTGCGAGCGGCTGACCAGTTGGCGTTCCATCAGGGTCTTGTAGCGATCACGCTCGGAACGCACCAGGTTCAGATTGGCTTCAGCGGCGGCGACCTGGGCCCGGGTGGCCTCCAGTTGCAGGCGCACGTCCTGAGGGTCGAGCTCCGCCAAGGGTTGATCGGCCTTGACCCGCTGCCCCTCCTCGACCAGTCGTCGGCTGACTTTACCGCCGATACGGAACGCCAAGTCCGGCTCATACCGCGCGCGAACTTCACCGGGATAGCTTTCCATGGCCTGCGCCGAAGGCTCTGGCTGGACCACCATGGCCGGGCGCACACTGACCTGCGGCGCCTCTTCGTGACCACACGCAGACAATAAAAAAGCCAGGGTGACTGGCAACGCGAGGGACAAGGCATAGCGGAACATGGTGAAGGACCTTTCGCTAATGGTGCTTTGAATAATTATACTGAGCAGTATGTTATTAATAGCAAACTCACCAGTCCAGTAATAAAAACGAATATGCCAAACAATCTTTCAGCACCCAGTGGCCCAGGCAGACCCAAGGATTTGGTCAAGCGCCAGGCAATTCTCGATGCGGCCAAAGCGCTGTTTCTGAGTAAGGGTTATGCCAATACCAGCATGGATGCCGTCGCAGCCGAGGCCGGTGTGTCGAAGCTGACGGTCTATAGCCACTTCAACGACAAGGAGACGCTGTTCTCCGCCGCCGTGATGGCCAAGTGTGAGGAGCAGTTGCCACCACTGTTCTTCGAATTACCGGAAGGTGTGGCGGTGGAAACCGTGCTGCTGAACATCGCGCGCGGTTTTCATCAACTGATCAACAGTGATGAATCAGTGAACCTGCACCGCTTGATGATGACCCTGGGCAGCCAGGACCCAAAGCTGTCGCAGATATTCTTCGAAGCCGGGCCGGAGCGCATGCTGCATGGCATGGAACGCCTGCTGAGCAAGATCGATGAAAGTGGCGTGCTGACCATCGACAAACCGCACAATGCGGCCGAACACTTCTTCTGCCTGCTCAAGGGCGCGGGGAATTTCCGTTTGCTGTATGGCTGCGGCGAGCCTCTGGTTGGCGAGGCGGCGGAGAGCCATGTGCGGGAAGTGGTGGGGTTGTTTATGCGGGCTTATCGGCCTGAGCATGCCTGATGGATTTGCAGTGTCCGGGCTAAAGCTATCGCGAGCAGGCTCGCTCCTACACTGGCTCTATGCAATACCATAGATCCCTGTAGGAGCGAGCCTGCTCGCGATGGGAGCAACTCGGTCTACGGCTTGAGCGCCTTCTTCGGATAGATGTCATACCGGCTGGACTTGCCATCCAGCGCGTGGCTTGGCTTCGGCCCGTCGATGCACGGCGCCTTGCGCGGGCGCTTGACCACCACCCGGTGGCTGGCCAGGGCCAAGGCGGCTTCGAGCAATGCCGGCGCATCCGGGTCATCACCCACCAGCGGCCGGAACAGGCGCATTTCCTTCTTCACCAGCGCAGTTTTCTCACGATGCGGGAACATCGGGTCGAGATAGATCACCTGCGGCGGCTCGCCTTCCCAGTTGCGCATCACTTCGATCGAGTTGCCCTTGAGCAAGCGCATGCGCGCCACGATCGGCGCCACGTCGAAATCTTCCGCGCCACGGGCCAGACCGTCTTCCAGCAAGGCACCAATCAGCGGTTGACGCTCGATCAGGCTCATCTCGCAACCGAGGCTGGCCAGCACGAACGCGTCCTTGCCCAGCCCCGCCGTGGCATCCAGCACCCGCGGACGCACGCCTTGAGCGATGCCAACAGCCTTGGCGATCATCTGCCCGCTGCCGCCGCCGTACAACCGACGATGGGCCGCACCGCCTTCGACGAAGTCCACCCGCACCGGCCCCGGCGCATCCGGCCCCAGCTGTTGCAACTGCAAACCCTGGTCGCCCACCTGCAAGGCAAATTCGCCGTCCGCCACTTGCATCGGCAGGCCCAGGCGCTCGGCCCATTGCTCGGCTTGTGGCTCGAAAGCCGCGTCGAGGGCCTGGACATGGATGCGGCAGGCCGCAGGTTGATCAATCATCGGAAAACACGCTCAAAAAATTAATGATCGGCAAAAACGGCCGATAACAAAACTATCGAGCATTTTGCCAGAGCTGAGCGTCGACCGAGAGAAATGTCAGACATTCAACCCACAATCACAGGTTTTATCTCGCCCTACGGCGATTACAACCTGCGAAACACCCAGGCACTGAGCGGCGTCAGCCACATCTGGCAGGATTTCTTTGCCCGGGCGCTGGCTGAACAGTCGGGTGAAGTGCTGCCGCAATCGCTGAACTTTCCACCGGTCGATCTCGAAAGCCCTGTCGAACCGACCGTCGGCAGCGAGCTGCTGGAGCACATCGTGTCCCAGCGCGAATGCGAGGTGAAAGACAATGTAATCCGCCCGCCCGAGCCACTGTTCCTGCCGATTGCCGAATTCGAAATGGACCTGGCAGACAAACCACGCCCACCGTTCCCGACGGATGAAATCGTCGCCCAGCAAAAACAGCAAGACTTCGAAAGCGGCTGGGTTCGCCCGATCGTGCTGAAAGCCGGTCAACCGGTATACGAAGCAGGCCCTGCCCCGCAACCGCGTCCGCTGCACCTGCCCATCGCCGAATTCGAACTCGACCTGCTCGACAAGCCATTCCCGCCGTTCTCGCCAGAAGAACGGGTAGAACAGCAGAAACAACTCGATTTCGATAATGGCTGGGCGCGCCCGATCATCCTGCAGAACCTGCGTATCGCCGCCTGATCCTCAGCCGCGCCCTCTTCCCTCAGCCTTTGAAAAATTGATTGGCCTTCTGGTACGGCATCGACCGGGACGTGAAGCCGAACGTGCCTGACGTCTGAATCTCTTCGGCGGCGCGAAAGAACTCACCATAGGCCGCCAATGCCAGCGCCGAACCGACGCTGATGCGTTTGACGCCCATTTCACTCAGCTGCTCGACCGTCAGCTTCAAGCCGCCCGACATCAACACATTCACCGGTTTCGGCGCCACGGCGCGCACCACCGCCAATACATCCTCGGCGCTGCGCAGACCCGGCGCGTAGAGCACATCGGCACCGGCCTCGGCGAATGCCTGCAAGCGGCGGATGGTGTCGGCCAAATCGGGATTGCCGTGCAGGAAGTTTTCCGCCCGGGCAGTCAACGTAAAGTGGAACGGCAAACTGCGAGCGGCGGCGACAGAGGCCTCGATTCGCGCCACAGCATGTTCGAAACAGTAGATCGGGCCTTCTTCGCGGCCGGTGGCATCTTCAATCGAACCACCGACGGCTCCGACCTCCGCCGCGCGCAAAATGCTTTTGGCGCAATCAGCCGGGTTGTCGGCAAAGCCGTTTTCCAGGTCGACTGCCACCGGCAGGTCGGTGGCGGCGACAATCGCCTGAACGTTCATCAGGGTGTCGTCGAGGGTCAATCCGCCATCGGCACGGCCCTGGGAAAAGGCATAACCGGCGCTGGTGGTCGCCAGCGCCTTGAAACCGAGGCTGGCGAGCATTTTCGCCGAACCGGCGTCCCACGGATTGGGAATCACAAATGCGCCGGGGCGCTCATGAAGGGCTTTGAATGCCTGGGCTCGAAGGGTTTGCGCATCCATTGGGCAGGCTCCTTAAGGGGGAAAGAATCCGCCTCAGAGCAGGCCAAGTTGCTCGATGGCGGGTTCTCTGTATAGCTCAGGCAGCGCCGGCAAGCCAGGCAAACGCAGCATCAGCCGCGAGTGAAAGCGCTGCGCCAGCTTCGCGGCCAGTACGTTGTCGGCGGTGTGCAGGAAAATGTACGGCGTGCGGCCTTCTTCGATCCACACCGCGATTTTTTCGACCCAGGGTTCCAGGAACGTATCGTTGGCCTCAAGCGTCGGATGGCCGATAAAACGCACCTGCGGGAATTGCGTGAATGCCGCCGGACGCGGCGGCACACGGGGTTTCTTCGACTGGGCGTGGAGCACCGAGGGCTCGGTCGAAGTGCAACTGAAGAGCGCACGGGGATCGAGACAGATGCGTTCGACTCCGCGATCCAGCAGCAGACGATTGAGCATTCGCTCGCTGTCACCCTTGGCGAAAAACTCGTCATGCCGCACTTCCACGGCCAGCGGCCGCTGCAGGGCATCGATAAATCCGGCCAGCTCAGGCAAACGTTGGGGCGTGAAGCTTTTCGACAGCTGCAACCACAGTGGCGACACCCGCTCACCGAGAGGGCTGAGCAATTGCACGAAGGTTTCGGCGGCGGTCAACTGCTCGCGCAGGTCACCGCCGTGGCTGATCTCGCCGGGAAACTTGGCGGTAAAGCGAAAGTGTTCGGGCATGGTCTCGGCCCAACGCTGCACGGTGCTGGCAGCCGGGCTCGCATAGAAGGTCGTGTTGCCTTCCACGGCATTGAAAACCTGGGAATAGAGATCAAGAAAATTGGCAGGTTTGGCGTCCGGCGGATACAGGTAGTCGCGCCAGGCGTTCTCGCTCCAGGACGGGCATCCGAGGTAATACGGCAACAACATCAGATGTACAGGTCGAGACCCAGCACATCCGCTTCCCAATCGACGAAACCGGCGGTGCTCAGGTAGCTGGCCAGGGCTGTCGCCACGCTTTTGCTCATGGCACGGTGGTAAATCAGATCTTGCTGACGGGCGGGGAGATTGCTCAGTTTTTGCGCAGAGGCTTTGGCAGCGCGGGCAGCCAGTTGCTCTTCAGTCGGGAATTCCAGCTCGCCTTCGATATCAATGGCGTCGTCTTCCACCACGCGGCCTTGGCGAGGTTTGCGCTTGATGGGGTAGGACTGAGAGGAGGCGCCGTCTATACGCATGCGTGCATACTCGGAATCAGTGATGGCAGTTTAGTGGCGCATTTCCCACATCGCAAACCGCCGAGTGATAACTAGAACACATAAAAGGCAAAAGGTTTAAAAGCCGAGGCTAAAAATGACGATTGGTGGTGCCTGGAAAAGATCGCAGCCTGCGGCAGCTCCTACAGGGAAATGCGAGCGTCTGCAGGAGCTGCCGCAGGCTGCGATCTGTTAAGGCTTAACGCGCCTTGGGCGTCGCCACTTTATCGCGCAGATATACCGGCTGCGCCTCATCAGCCACGATCGCCTCGCCGCGCTCCCAGGCAAATCGCGCCAGGGTCAGCAGGTCTTCGGCGTGGGGCAACATGCCCGCGTCCTGCCCGCTCAGGCTGACGGCGATACGCTCGCCATAGCCCCATCCGGTGCCTGCACCGAACCACTCGCCGCTGGCATCGGCCGGCAATCCAGCGGACTCCGGCGGCAGTACCGCTTCCGCACCCACCAGGCGCATTTCCCCGGCCGTTTCGCGGTAGCAACCCCAATACACTTCATCCATGCGCGCATCGATGGCGGCGGCGACCTGAGTGGCGCCGTGTTCGCGCAACGCACGTTGCGCCAGCACGGCCAGGTTCGACACCGGCAACACCGGGCGATCCAGGGCAAACGCCAGGCCTTGCACCACGCCGATAGCGATGCGTACGCCCGTGAAGGCGCCAGGGCCACGGCCGAACGCGATGGCATCGACCGCTTGCAGGGTGGTGCCAGCATCGGCCAGCAACTGCTTGATCATCGGCAACAGCTTCTGCGCGTGCAGGCGCGGGATCACCTCGTAATGGCTCGTGACCTTGCCGTCATGCAGCAAGGCAACGGAGCAAGCTTCAGTCGCGGTGTCCAGGGCCAGCAAGGTGCTCATCGATGTATCCACAAGAGAGGTCAGAAAAAGTGCGTCAGTATAAACAACTACGGCCCGCAAGCGGGCCGTGGATGATGCTGCGGATCAGACTTTTCAGCTCAGGGCCGCAAGTACCTTGGCGGTGATTGCTTCAACAGAACCGACGCCTTCGATATGGCTGTACTGCGGCTTGCCATTGGCAGCCGCCAGCTTCTGGTAGAAATCCACCAGCGGCTTGGTCTGGGAGTGGTAGACCGACAGGCGATGACGCACGGTTTCTTCGGTGTCGTCCTTGCGCTGCACCAGATCTTCACCGGTAACGTCGTCTTTACCGGCCACTTTCGGCGGGTTGTAGACGATGTGGTACACGCGGCCGCTGGCCTCGTGAACGCGGCGACCGGCGATACGCTGAACGATTTCTTCGTCTTCGACGGCGATTTCAACCACGGCGTCCAGCTCGACGCCGGCCGTCACCAGGGCTTCAGCCTGGGGAATGGTGCGCGGGAAGCCGTCGAACAGGAAACCGTTGGCGCAGTCGGACTGGGCGATGCGGTCCTTGACCAGTGCGATGATCAGGTCATCGGACACCAGGCCACCGGCATCCATGATGCTCTTGGCTTGAACGCCCAGTGGAGTGCCGGCCTTGACCGCTGCACGCAGCATGTCGCCGGTGGAGATTTGTGGAATGCCGAATTTTTCGGTGATGAACTTAGCCTGAGTACCTTTACCGGCCCCGGGAGCTCCCAGCAGAATGACGCGCATCGATGTGCTCCTCAATTTTTTATATGGATAACGTCAGATTCGCCTCGTGGGGCCAATCTCAAAAATAGGGTCGTGACCGCCCAAACGGCCAAAGGCTGATCAAGATACACAGCAGGGTGCGCCCACACAAGACGCCAAAAGTCGGAGAAACCGCTGCCTCTTGCGACCATTGCGCGCAGTTTGCCAAGTCGCAACCCCATCATTAACTGTCGCCTGACAGCACTTTTCAACCCGTCATACGGAGGCATCCGGCTCACCTGCCGGATGCTTGACCCCACGGCAAAAATCTTAGCCGGTGTTACGCAAACCGGCGGCAATCCCCGCCACAGACACCAGCAAGGCCTGTTCTACCGGGCTGCCCTGCGCCACGTCCTGCACTCTTGAACGGGCCAGCAACTCGGCCTGCAATAGATGAAGCGGGTCGAGGTAAGTGTTGCGCAAGCGGATGAACTCAAGGGTCGCCGGGCTATGTGCCAGCAGCTGCGACTGCCCGGTCAGGCCGAGAACGATGGTGCACGCCTGCGACAATAGGTCGCGTAAGTGCGCACCCAATGGCAACAGATTCGGCTCCACCAGACGCTCATCGTAGGACTGGGCAATGTCGGCATCGGCCTTGGCCAGGACCATTTCCAGCATGTCGATGCGGGTGCGGAAGAACGGCCACTGCTCACGCATCTGCCCCAGCAGTTCGCCTTCGCCGCGCTCCAGGGCTTTGCTCAGGGCGGCTTCCCAACCCAGCCAGGCCGGCAGCATCAGGCGCGTTTGGGTCCAGCCGAAAATCCACGGAATCGCCCGCAGGCTTTCGATCCCCCCGGCTCGACGCTTGGCCGGACGACTGCCCAGTGGCAAACGGCCGAGCTCCTGTTCCGGCGTGGACTGGCGGAAATACTCCACGAACTGCGGATTTTCCCGCACCACGGCGCGGTAAGCGCTGACACCGTCTGCCGCCAGTTCGTCCATCAAATGGCGCCACTCGGGCGTAGGTGGCGGCGGCGGCAGCAAGGTCGCCTCCAGCACGGCGGCCAGGTACAGGTTGAGGTTCTGTTCGGCGATGTCCGGCAGGCCGAATTTGAATCGAATCATTTCGCCCTGTTCGGTGGTGCGGAAACGACCCGCCACCGAACCCGGTGGCTGCGACAGGATCGCCGCATGGGCCGGGCCGCCGCCTCGCCCCACGGTGCCGCCGCGACCGTGGAACAACAGCAGTTCCACTTGCTGCGCACGACAGATGTCCACCAAACGCTCCTGTGCCCGGTACTGCGCCCAGGCCGCCGCCGTGGTGCCGGCGTCCTTGGCCGAGTCGGAGTAGCCGATCATCACTTCCTGCGGCCCTTGCAGGCGCGCGCGATAGCCCGGCAACAGCAGCAGCTTTTCGATCACCGGGCCGGCATTGTCGAGGTCGGCGAGGGTTTCAAACAGCGGCACCACGCGCATCGGCCGCAACACACCGGACTCTTTGAGCAACAACTGCACGGCGAGTACATCGGAAGCCGCACCGGCCATGGAAATCACATAGGAACCGAGGGATGCCTCTGGCGCAGCGGCGACTTCCCGGCAGGTCGCCAAGACCTCGGCGGTGTCGGCGGAAGGTTTGAAGTACGCCGGCAACAAGGGACGACGATTGCTCAATTCGCGCATCAGAAAGGCGATGCGCTCTTCCTCGCTCCAGTCCTCGTAGCTTCCCAGACCAAGGTAGTCGGTGATTTCGGTCATTGCAGCGGTGTGCCGCGACGAGTCCTGGCGCACATCCAGACGAACCAGGAACAGACCGAACGTCACTGCCCGGCGCAGGCAATCGAGCAACGGCCCGTCGGCGATCACGCCCATGCCGCACTCGTGCAAAGAGTGGTAGCAAAGCTCCAGCGGATCGAGCAGTTCGCGATTGTCTTGCAGCACATCGGCCGGTGCCGGCGTTGGCGTCGACAAGGCGGCGTGTGCCCAGTTGCGCGTCGCCCGCAGGCGTTCGCGCAGCTGTTTGAGCACGGCCCGGTAAGGTTCGGCGCTGTCACCCGCCTTGGCCTTCAATTCATCGCTGGCCTGCTGCATCGACAGTTCAGCGGCGAGGCGATCGACATCCCGCAGGTACAAATCGGCCGCCATCCAACGCGCCAAGAGTAAAACTTCACGGGTGACCGCAGCGGTCACGTTGGGGTTGCCGTCGCGGTCGCCGCCCATCCACGAGGCGAAACGAATCGGTGCCGCCTCCAGTGGCAAGCGCAGGCCGGTGGCGGTGTGCAGGGCCTGATCGGCCTTGCGCAGATAATTGGGAATGGCCTGCCACAGCGAATGCTCGATCACCGCGAAACCCCACTTGGCTTCGTCCACCGGCGTCGGACGCGTGCGGCGAATTTCTTCGGTGTGCCAGGCTTCGGCGATCAGGCGTTGCAAGGTGATCTTGATCTGCTCGCGCTCGGCACTGGTCAGGTCACGGTGATCCTGCGCCGCCAATTGCGCAGCGATGGCGTCGTACTTCTGGATCAGCGTGCGGCGTGCTACTTCGGTGGGATGCGCCGTGAGTACCAGCTCGATCTCCAGTCGGCCCAGTTGCCGGGCCAGCGCGTCGGCGCCATGCCCCTCGGCGCGCAGACGCGCGAGCAACTCCGGCAGCACCCGGGCTTCGAACGGCGCCTCTTGGGATTCCTCGCGGCGGTGAATCAACTGATATTGCTCGGCGATATTGGCCAGGTTGAGAAACTGGTTGAACGCCCGCGCCACCGGCAGCAATTCGTCTTCGGTCAATTGGTTGAGGCTGGCACTGAGTTCGGCGTCCATGGAGCCGCGCCGGTCAGCCTTGGCGCCCTTGCGGATCTGCTCGATCTTGTCGAGAAAACCCTCGCCATATTGCTCACGAATGGTGTTGCCCAACAGCTCACCCAGCAGGTGAACGTCCTCGCGCAAGCGTGCATCAATATCGGTCATCAGCAGGTCTCCAGCAAAAATCCGGGCGGCTAAGAACCTAAAGAGTGCCGCCCCAGACGGGTTCTTACAAGCAAGACGACGAAGGGACTGTAAACCTTGTCTGTTGAAGCTAGTCTGAAGATAAGCCGCACAATGGCTGTCGCCGGCCAATGCCGGACACTCACCCTGCCTGCCACGAGCGGGAGCGCAATGAGGTCAATATGAAAATCCGCGAGCTTGCCCACCACTGGGAAGAAAACGCCAAAGGTCGCCTGACCGACACCGGCTACTCGATTCATCTGGACGTGGAGTCTGCCGCACGGCTGGCCGCGCTCGTCGAGATGTACCCCAAGCGGCATCCCGAAGAACTGCTCGGCGACCTGATCGGCGCCGCGCTGGAAGAGCTGGAAAGAAGCTTCCCGTACGTCAAAGGTTCGACCGTGGTCGCCACCGATGAAGAAGGCGATCCACTGTACGAAGACATCGGACCGACCCCGCGCTTTCTGGCGCTGTCACGTCGGCATTTGCACGATTTGTCGGTGCCTGACGACAAACAGAAGCACTGATCGACTGCACTTTTCCAAGCTGCAAAAAATACCTGCTCCCGGGCCATCAAGGTCCGGGAATATCGCTTTGCGTCACAAAAAACCTTGAATTAGAGCCCTGCGCATCTGATCACAGGTTTTTCCGTGCCGGGTCAATTTCTCTGAACTTTCAAAAAAAACCTCGGGTCAACCCAAGTAACCACGCCTGGGACGAGTGTTTCAAAACGCCCCTCAATTGATAGTTTCAGCGCCTTGCCCAGGGTGGATTTCGACGTTTTTCAGGAGCTGGCCCAATGGAGTTGAAGACCATGAAAACCCGAACCGGAACCCCCTCATTTACCTGTTCGCAAAGCCTCAAACTGGCGGCGTTGGCCCTGGGCAGTTGCCTCGTCCTGGCCGGCTGCGCCGGTAACCCGCCGACCGAGCAGTACGCGGTCACCCAATCGGCCGTCAACGACGCCGTGAGCGCCGGCGGCACCGAGTTCGCCGCCGTGGAAATGAAGTCGGCCCAGGACAAGCTCAAGCAAGCCGAAATCGCCATGCACGACAAGAAATACGACCAGGCCCGGATGCTCGCCGAACAGGCCGAGTGGGACGCTCGCGTGGCCGAGCGCAAGGCCCAGGCGATGAAGGCCGAACAATCAGTGAAGGACGCTCAGAAAGGCGTCCAGGAATTGCGTCAGGAAAGCCAGCGCACCGTTCAGTAAGCGGCGCGGCACCCCGCATTCCCACTCCACTAAAAGGACGAAATCATGAAACCTGATCAATTGATGATCCCTGCCCTGCTGGCTGTCAGCGTAGTCCTGGCGGCCTGCTCCACACCACCCAACGCCAACCTTGAACAGGCCCGCACCAACTACACCGGCCTGCAAACAGATCCGCAAGCAGCCAAGATTGCGGCCCTGGAAACCAAGGAAGCCAGCGACTATCTGGACAAGGCCGATAAGGCCTACAGGGACAAGGAGGACGCGGCCACGGTTGACCAACTTGCCTATTTGACCAACCAGCGCGTCGAAGTGGCCAAGCAGACCATCGTCCTGCGCACCGCCGAGGCCAGTCTGAAAGATACCTCGGCGCAACGGGCTCAGGCCCGCCTCGACGCCCGCGACCAGCAGATCAAACAGTTGAAGGACAGCCTAAACGCCAGGCAGACCGATCGCGGGACGCTGGTGACCTTCGGGGATGTGCTGTTCGCCACCGACAAGGCCGAGCTGAAAGCCAACGGCCTGGCGAACATCAACAAACTGGCGCAATACCTCCAGGAAAACCCCGAGCGCAAAGTGATTGTCGAGGGCTATACCGACAGCACCGGTACGGCGTCGCACAACCAGTCGCTGTCGGAGCGTCGCGCGGGCTCCGTGCGTGTGGCACTGGTGAAGATGGGCGTTGATCCGGCGCGTATCGTCGCCCAGGGTTACGGCAAAGAGTATCCGGTGGCGGATAACAGCAGCACCTCGGGCCGGGCGATGAACCGTCGGGTGGAGGTGACCATTTCCAATGACAATCAGCCGGTGATGCCGCGTTCGGCCATCAGTGCCAACACGCAATAAGTCGACATCACACAAAAACCTGTGGGAGCCAGTCTGCTGGCGATAGCGGTGTGTCAGTCAACATCAATGTTGAATGCACAATCGCTATCGCCAGCAGGCTGGCTCCCACATTGGTTCTGTATTGCCTGTGAGAATCGGTTTACTGCTCCAGCTTCTGCGGCGTCTCCTGCCCCATGCAGCGCACGGCTTTTTTCTTGCTGTCGACCAGCACGCCAGTCAGGCCTTTCTGATCCATATCGAACAGCACCAGCACGCCATCGATGCACTGCGCCACCTGGGCGGCCGGTTCCAGAGAGACTTTGTAGTCTTCGCCCGGAATGGTCTTGAGCATGGTGAATTCGTTGAGCAGCAACGCATCCTCGGGCTTGGCGAAGTGCAGGTAGCCGTACCACCACAGGGCACCGACGGTGCCGAGGATGCTGCAGATACCGGTGATGATCAGCGGGATGGCGTTACGTTCTTCACTCATTGCGGACTCTCTGGTGGTTCATCTTCAGAATTCGGGGGTGCCGGGTAATTGGGGATTTCACCCAGGCGGCGCAGGCCGTTGAAATGCTGCGGATCATCGAGATAACGCAGCATGACTTTACGCCAGACCGGGTTGGCGAACGTCTGCACATGACCGCCACGGGTCAGTTGCAGTACCCGCGGCGGCGGCGCAGCTTGATACAACCGGATGCCGTTGGAAAGAGGCACGATCGGGTCGTCGATGCTGTGGTAGAGCAGTTTCGGCACATCCTTGAGTTGCGCCATGGAGTTGATCGCGCTGTCACCGTCCGGTACCAGCCAGGACAGTGGCACCTGGAACGTCCAGAACACCCATGAATTGCTCAACGCATACCGGCCGACACTGCGGTAACTGGCGGGGGCGCCATCGAGGACGATGGCCTTGAGCTGCTTCTGGCGTTCCGGGTGCTGAACCAGATAATGCACGGCCATCGAGCCACCGAGGCTCTGGCCGAGCAGGATCAGCGGCTTGCCTTTGACCTCCGGCGCCTGGTCGAGCCATTTGAAGGCCGCATCGATGTCCTGATAGATCGCCGGCAGGCTGGCTTCGCCTTCGGACAAGCCGTAACCGCGATAGTCCACAAGCAACACCTGGTAACCATTTTTCGGCAACCAAAAGCTCCCGCCGAGGTGCATGGGCAGGTTTCCGCCGTTGCCGTGCAAGTGCAGCACCGTGCCTTTGACCTCGACCCCCTGCTTCGCCGGCAGCCACCATGCATTCAGCTTGAGGCCATCGGCGGTGATCAGGGTGACGGTGCGGTATTCGAGCCCGGCCTTTTCCGGGGTGAACAACTGGCCGGGTTCGGGGTAGAACAGCAGTGAGCTGCAACCGTTCAAGGTCAGGAGAAGGCAGAGGATGCCGAGGATTCTCATCCGTTGAAACCTCGCAAGAAATGGGGCTGGAACTGGATCCTGTGGCAAACGATTAACCTGTGGGAGCGAGCTTGCTCGCGATAGCGGTGGTTCAGCCAACATCCATGTTGGATGTCATGCCGCCATCGCGAGCAAGCTCGCTCCCACAGGGGGGGCCAGTTGCTCACAAAATATTGGAGTAATCCGCCTCGATCCGGTCCAGGCTCAGGTGGTTGAGGAAGTTGGAGAAGCACATCCACGCCGACAGCGCGTTCATGTCGCGGAACTGTTCCGGCAGGTACTTGGGCGGCACTACCAGGCCTTCGTCCACCAACTGGCGCAAGGTGCGCATGTCTTCCAGGGTGGTCTTGCCGCAGAACAACAGCGGTATCTGCTCCAGCTTGCCTTTGCGCACGGCCAGTTGAATGTAGTTGTAAATCATGATGAAGCCCTTGAGGTAGGACAAGTCTTTGGTAAATGGCAGACCTGTCGGCACCGAGCCACGGAAAACGCGACTGGCGTTGCTGTAGCTCTCGGGCATCTCGAAACCTTGCTCGCGGAAAAACTCGAACACCTGCAGGAAGTCCGCGCCCTCCTCCACCATGTGAATGGCGCGGGTGCGGTTGGTCAGTTTGCGCAGGCGGCTCGGGTACGAGGCGAAGGTTATGATTTCCATCAGGATCGCCAGGCCTTCCTGGGTCACCGTCGACGAGGGCGGGCCCTTGGCGAGGAAGGTGCAGATCGGCTGGTTCAGGCCGTTGAGGGTGGTGCCGACATGCACCAGCCCTTCATGAACTTCCAGCGCCCGCACGTCGCGCTCGTTGAACATCGCGTCGGCGCGGATCTTGATGTAGTCGGCGCCCGCCGCCGCATCGGCGACGATGCCGTCGGACTCGAACACCCGAATGGTTTCCTCGGCCTCGCCGAACACCTTGTTCAAGCGGTGTTGCAGCAGGCTGACGGCGTCCTTGGCGGTCAACGTCTTCGGTTCGTCCTTGAGGTCGCCACGGCCGTCGATGTTGTTCAGGTATTCGGACAACATCATGCCCAGGTCAGACAGCGTCGGGTCGCCGGCGTGGAATGCGTCGGACGCGGCGCCGTACAACTCCTGGGAAATCAGGCCGAAATCCTCGGTGCCACGCGCTTCGAGCATACGCACCACCATGCGGTATTCCTTGCACATGCGCCGCATGATCTGGCCGACCGGGTTGAACTGACCGAGCTGGCGGGTAATGTCGCGCTCGATGTTCTGGAACTCCAGCTTCACTTTGCTGGAATCGAACGCCAGCGGCCGGTTGAGGTAGTAGTCGCGGTCTACCGCCGGCATTTCCTTGCCCTTGGCCTTGAGGAAACCCTTGCGAATGTTGTCGTCCCATTTGACCGCATCGAGGACGCGGATCGGTGTCTGCGCCAACACGATGCGATCGGACAAAATGCGTATCGACTGTTGGTAATCGTCCACGCGAAACTCCTGTAGAAACCCGTTGGTGCCGGTTATTTGGCTTTGGCCTGACGCTGGTAGCGCACCGCTTCGACGAACACATCGGAGTTGGCCGGGTCGTCGAGGTAGGCCGCGACTTGATCCATGTTGCTGTCGATCAATACGCCGTAGCCGTCGTTAGTCTGGAAGCTTTCACCGCTCAGGGCTTTTTGCTTCATGGCCTGGTTGATCTGGTCGAGGTCGAGGTTGTACACCACCAACTCATGCTTGTCGGTCAGCTCAACCCCCCCAATGGTGAAATGCCCGCCGAATTGCGCCGGCACCCTCGCCGACAGATACCAGCGATTGCCATGGCGCGACAGGGTAAACGGATAGGCTTCACGTTCCTTGGGCCTGGCCCGGTAGTAGCTGACGGCCTGATAGCGGTTGTCGCCGATGCGGGTCAGTTCGAGGTTGAGCGGCTCGCCCCAGGCATTGGTGCTGGTCCATTTGCCGAGCAATCCTTTGGGCGCGGGTTCGCTTGTGGGCAGCGGCTCCCTGAAGGTCACCAGACAGCCATTGAGCAGCAGGAACGACAAGGCGATCACAACGACACGCCAGGCTTTCATTCAATACTCCCTATGAACACACCGCTGACCTGTAGGAGCTGCCGCAGGCTGCGATCTTTTGATCTTGTTTTTCTGTTTTTCAAAAGATCGCAGCCTGCGGCAGCTCCTACAGGGGATCGCGTCACACCGACGCCAGCACCAGGTGCATGTAGCGTGTCAGGATGCCGAGCATTTCCTCTTCGGCGGCAGGCTCGTCTACGTTGAGCAGGCCCTGATATTCCATCCGGCCGATAATCGCCGTCAACACCTTGGCATCCTGATGCGGCTCGCGCGAGCCCAGCACCTGGAACAGCTGGCAAGAGCCCTGCAACAGGATTTGCTGATGCGAGCGCACCAGTTCGGCCAGGCGCGGGTTGAGCAATGCCTCCTGACGGAACGCCTGTTCGGCCATCAAATGTTCACGGCGATTGACCAGTTGCCGGTGAACGTAATCGGTCATCAGCCGTGCAATGTCATCCGCCAGTTTCGAGCGCGCCTGCGGGCTGCCATCGCCACTGTCGATCATCTCGCGCAGCAGGCCCTCGTTGTTCACCCAAAGCTTGCCCATGTACGCCGCACTGCGTTCCACGTATTGGGCGAAGGTATCGGTGAGCAGGTCATCGATATCCTTGAAATAGTAAGTGGTCGCCGACAACGGCACTTGCGCCTCGGCGGCCACCGCACGGTGCCGTACGGCCCGTACGCCGTCACGCACGACAATGCGCATGGCGGCATCCAGGATTTCCTGTCGTCGCTGTTCGCTGCCCTGTCGGCTGGCCTTGCGGCCCTGGTACTGAACGCTTTCAGCGACCGCAGTGGCGATACCCGCTGCACCTTCTTGAGCCATTGCACGAATCACGACAGGTATTTCCTCTCAGATGAAAGTAACAAGTTGATACGTTTGTACCAGACAGGCAATAAAAAGCCGCCTCAAAGGCGGCTTTTTAATTGAAACACTTACGCTTGCGGCCGCATGTGCGGGAACAGGATCACGTCGCGGATCGACGGGGAGTTGGTCAGCAGCATCACCAGACGGTCGATACCGATGCCCTCACCCGCCGTTGGCGGCATGCCGTACTCCAGCGCACGAACGAAGTCGGCGTCGTAGTGCATGGCTTCGTCGTCGCCGGCGTCCTTGTCGGCCACCTGGGCCATGAAGCGCTCGGCCTGGTCTTCCGCGTCGTTCAACTCGGAGTAGGCGTTGGCGATTTCACGACCACCGATGAACAGCTCGAAACGGTCGGTGACGTTCGGGTTGTCGTCGTTGCGACGGGCCAGCGGCGACACTTCGAACGGGTACTGGGTAATGAAGTGCGGCTGCTCCAGCTTGTGCTCGACCAGTTCTTCGAAAATCATCACCTGCAGCTTGCCCAGACCTTCGAAGCCCAGCACCTTGGCCCCGGCCTTCTTGGCGATGGCGCGGGCCTTGTCGATGTCGTTCAGGTCGTCAGCGGTCAGCTCGGGGTTGTACTTGAGGATCGAGTCGAACACCGACAGACGCACGAACGGCTCGCCGAAGTGGAACACCTTGTCGCCGTACGGCACGTCGGTGCTGCCCAGAACCAGCTGAGCCAGTTCGCGGAACAGCTCTTCGGTCAGGTCCATGTTGTCTTCGTAGTCGGCGTAGGCCTGGTAGAACTCCAACATGGTGAATTCTGGGTTGTGACGAGTCGAAACGCCTTCGTTACGGAAGTTGCGGTTGATCTCGAACACTTTCTCGAAACCGCCTACAACCAAGCGCTTGAGGTACAGCTCCGGCGCGATACGCAGGAACATGCCCATGTCCAGCGCGTTGTGGTGAGTCTCGAACGGCTTGGCTGCCGCGCCGCCAGGAATGGTCTGCAGCATCGGCGTTTCCACTTCCAGGAAGTCACGCTTCATCAGGAAGCTGCGGATGTGGGCGATGACTTGCGAACGCACGCGGAAGGTCTGGCGCACGTCTTCATTGACGATCAGGTCAACGTAGCGCTGGCGGTAGCGCTGTTCGGTGTCGGTCAGGCCGTGGTGCTTGTCCGGCAGTGGGCGCAGGGATTTGGTCAGCAGGCGCACGTTGGTCATTTCAACGTACAGGTCGCCCTTGCCGGAACGGGCCAGGGTGCCAACGGCTGCAATGATGTCGCCCATGTCCCAGGTTTTCACCGCGGCCAGGGTTTCTTCGGACAGGGTCTTGCGGTTGACGTAGACCTGGATGCGCCCGGTCATGTCCTGGATCACCATGAACGAGCCACGGTTGAGCATGATGCGACCGGCAACCTTGACCGGGATCGCAGCCTCTGCCAGCTCTTCCTTGGTCTTGTCCGCGTACTGTTTCTGCAGTTGCTCGCAGTAGTTTTCGCGGCGGAAGTCGTTCGGGAAGGCATTGCCCTTGGCGCGCTCGGCAGCAAGCTTTTCCTTGCGCAGGGCGATCAGGGAGTTTTCTTCCTGTTGCAGGGCTTGCGGGTCGAGTTCTAGGTCGCTCATGTCTTTAAATATTCCATCTGGTTCGTTGTCCCCGGCCTGCGGTCGGGGATCGCCGGCAAGCCGGCTCCTACAGGGATCGCGGTGTGTCAGCGTATTACAGCCCCGATTTCAGGCTCGCTTCCAGGTATTCGTCGATGTCGCCATCGAGCACCTTGTCACAGTCGCTGCGTTCGATGTTGGTGCGCAGATCCTTGATCCGCGAGGCATCGAGCACATACGAACGGATCTGATGACCCCAGCCGATATCGGACTTGGTGTCTTCCAGCGCCTGGGACGCCGCATTGCGCTTCTGTATTTCCTGCTCGTACAACCTGGCCCGCAGCATTTTCATGGCGGTGTCTTTGTTGGCGTGCTGGGAACGTTCGTTCTGGCAGCTGACCACGGTGTTGGTCGGTACGTGGGTGATACGTACGGCCGAGTCGGTGGTGTTTACGTGCTGACCACCGGCACCGGAGGAGCGATAGGTGTCGATCCGCAAGTCTGCCGGGTTGATTTCGATTTCCACCTTGTCATCGATCTCTGGCGAGACGAACACCGCGGAGAACGAGGTGTGGCGACGGTTGCCGGAGTCGAACGGGCTCTTGCGCACCAGACGGTGCACGCCGATCTCGGTCCGCAACCAGCCAAACGCGTATTCGCCCTTGATGTGCACGGTCGCGCCCTTGATCCCGGCGACTTCACCGGCCGACAGTTCCATGATGGTCGCGTCGAAACCGCGTTTGTCGGCCCAGCGCAGGTACATGCGCAGCAGAATGTTGGCCCAGTCCTGGGCTTCGGTGCCGCCGGAACCGGCCTGGATGTCCAGATAGGCGTTGTTCGGGTCCATTTCATGGCTGAACATGCGCCGGAATTCCAGCTTGGCGAGGCTTTCCTCGAGACGGGCCAGCTCGGCGACGACATCGCCCACTGCGCCTTCGTCGTTCTCTTCAACGGCCATGTCCAGCAGGTCGCGGCAATCGGCCAGACCAGTGTTCAACTCGTCCAGGGTATCGACGATCTGCGCCAGCGCAGCGCGCTCGCGGCCCAGTTCCTGGGCGTATTCAGGTTTGTTCCAGACACTCGGATCTTCAAGCTCGCGATTGACTTCGGTCAGACGCTCATGCTTTTGATCGTAGTCAAAGATACCCCCGAATAGTTTCGGAGCGCTCGGACAGGTCCTTGATGGTGTTCAGGATCGGGTTGATTTCCATGACGGGCAGCACTCGTTGGCGAACTTTTGAAAGCCGGCGAGTATACCGGGAAACGGTCGGTAACGGCAGTCCGCTTGGCCGAAAAGGCGCGCCCTGTAGGAGCAAGCCCTGCTCGCGATGGTCGTTAACGATGACGCGTAAAACCAGATGCCCAGCTGCGCCTTTGGCTTTTTCGCGAGCAGGCTCGCTCCTACAGGGGGATACGGTTTATTCGACCCCAACCTGATTACGCCCATTGTTCTTCGCCGAATACAGCCCCTTGTCCGCCGCCAGGATCAGGTCGCGGCAATTGCTGCCTGTTTTCGGGGTGATGGTCGACAGGCCGATGCTGATGGTCAGGCTCGAACCTTCGGTGGGCGAGTTATGCGGGATCTTCAGGGCTGCTACGGTCTGGCGCAGTTTCTCGGCCACCAGCCGCGCACCGCCCTGGGAGGTGTTGGGCAGTACCACGGCGAACTCTTCGCCGCCGTAGCGGGCCGGCAGGTCCGAAGGCCGGGCACTGGCATCCTTGATCGCCGTGGCAACCTTGCGCAGGGCTTCATCGCCTTCCAGGTGGCCGAAACTGTCGTTGTAGGCCTTGAAGTAGTCGACGTCGATCATCAGCAACGACAACTGGCTCTGCTCACGCAGCGAACGGCGCCATTCCAGCTCCATGTATTCATCGAAGTGCCGACGGTTCGACAACCCGGTCAGGCCGTCGGAATTCATCAGGCGTTGCAGCACCAGGTTGGTGTCGAGCAGTTGCTGCTGGCTGACCCGCAACGCGCGGTACGCCGCGTCCCGTTGCAGCAGGGTCATGTAGGAGCGCGAGTGATAGCGGATGCGTGCAACCAGCTCAATGTTGTCCGGCAGCTTGACCAGATAATCGTTGGCTCCGGCCGCGAAGGCCGCGCTCTTGATCAACGGGTCTTCCTTGGTCGACAGGACGATGATCGGAATGTCCTTGGTCGCCGGGTGATTGCGGTATTCACGCACCAGGCTCAGGCCGTCAAGGCCGGGCATCACCAAATCCTGCAGGATCACTGTCGGCTTGATGCGGACCGCGTGGGCGATGGCCTGGTGCGGGTCGGCGCAGAAGTGGAAATCGATATTCTCTTCGTTCGCCAAACCGCGGCGCACGGCTTCGCCGATCATGGCCTGATCGTCCACCAGCAACACCATGGCAGCGTTTTCGTCGGTCTTATAGCCGTCGAGCTGTAGTTCATTCATATGCGGTCACCTGAGTACTACTTGAGCCAGGAATGAGGAAAAAGGTGCTCATTTGGCGAAAATCTCCAGCAATCGTGGTGCTATCTTGTCCAGCGGGCGAATTTCCACGGCAGCGTCGATAGCCGCGGCCGCCTTCGGCATGCCGTACACCGCACTGCTGTTTTGGTCTTGTGCGATGGTCAGGAAGCCCTGTTGGCGCATGAGTTTAAGCCCCTGGGCGCCATCACGCCCCATGCCGGTGAGCAAAACCCCCACGGCGTCACCGTTCCAGTAACTGGCCACGCTCTCGAAGAACACATCGATGGAGGGCCGGTAGATCTCGTTGACCGGTTCGGCGGTATAGGCCAGCGTGCCGTTTTTCAGCAAGCGAATATGGTGATTGGTGCCGGCCAGCAATACCGTGCCGCTTTGAGGCGGCTCGCCTTCCTCGGCCAGGCGCACATTGAGGCCGCTGGCGCTGCTGAGCCATTCAGCCATGCCGGCAGCAAACACCTGGTCCACGTGCTGCACCAGCACGATGGCCGGAGAGAAATCACTCGGCAGTCCCTTGAGCAAGACTTCCAGCGCTGCCGGCCCACCGGCGGATGAGCCAATGGCGATCAGGCTCTGGCGTGAACCCGAACTGCGCAACGGTGCCGGCGCCGGGCGCGGGCGGTTGCCCTTGTCGCCGATCAGCCAGCCGATGTTAAGGATCTTGCGCAACAAAGGCGCGGCGGCTTCCTGGGCATTGCCGGCGCCGAGGGCCGGGGTGTCGACCACGTCCAGCGCACCGTGGCCCATAGCCTCGAACACCCGGTGCACGTTCTGCTGGCTATCCACAGTGACGATGACGATGGCACACGGGGTCTCGGCCATGATCCGCCTCGTGGCCTCGACGCCGTCCATCACCGGCATGATCAGGTCCATCAGAATCAGGTCCGGCGTGTCCAGCGCGCACTGGCGCACCGCCTCGGCGCCATTGCCGGCGACCCAGATCACCTCGTGTGTCGGCTCGAATGCCAGGGCGCGGCGCAGGGCCTCCACCGCCATGGGCATGTCATTGACGATTGCGATCCTCATGCCCGCGCTCCTCCGATGAGCTCGACCACCGCATCGAGCAAGGCGTCGTCATGAAAACTGGCCTTGGCTAGATAATAGTCGGCCCCGGCATCCAGTCCACGGCGCCGGTCCTCTTCGCGATCCTTGTAGGACACCACCATCACCGGCAGCGATTGCAGGCGACTGTCCCGACGCAGCAGCGTGACCAGTTCGATGCCGTCCATGCGCGGCATATCGATGTCGGTGATCAGCAGATCGAAATCCTCCGAACGCAGCGCATTCCAGCCGTCCATGCCGTCCACCGCAACCGCCACGTCGTAGCCGCGATGGAGCAACAGCTTGCGCTGCAACTCACGCACGGTCAGGGAATCATCCACCACCAGAATTCGTTTGCGGGCCGCCTCGACCACCTGATTGCTGTGACGGGCAATGCGCTCCAGACGCCCCGTGTTGAGCAATTTATCCACCGAACGCAGCATGTCTTCGACATCGACGATCAGCACCACCGAACCGTCGTCGAGCAGGGCCCCGGCGGAAATGTCCTGCACCTTGCCCAGACGCTCATCCAGCGGCAACACCACCAATGTCCGCTCACCGATAAACCGTTCCACTGCCACGCCGTAGATCGCATCGCGCTCGCGAATCACCACGACTTTCAGGGTTTGCCCGCTGTTCTGACTGGCCGGACGCTGCAGCAACTGACTGGCCGCCACCAGGCCGACATGCCGGCCTTCGTGCCAGAAATGCTGGCGGCCTTCGACCTGCACGATATCCGCCGGCTCCAGGTCGCACATGCGCTCGATATGCGCCAGCGGGAAGGCATAGGCTTCGTCGCCGACTTCCACCACGAGGCTGCGCACCACCGACAGGGTCAGCGGTACCTCAAGGTGGAAACGACTGCCCTCGCCCGCCGTCTGCTCCAGCACCACCGCGCCGCGCAACTGCCGGACCATATGCTGCACCGCATCCAGGCCGACGCCGCGACCGGACACCTCGGTGACCGTGTCGCGCAAACTGAAACCGGGCAGGAACAGAAACGTCAGCAGCTCTTCTTCGCTCAACTGCGCGGCGGTTTGCGCGGGCGACAAACTACGTTCAACGATGCTGCGACGGAGCTTTTCCAGGTCCACGCCGTTACCGTCATCGCTCAATTCCAGCACCAGCAGGCCGGCCTGATGCGAAGCGCGCAGGCGAATCAAACCTTCCGCCGGCTTGCCCGCCAGCAGGCGCTGTTCCGGGGTTTCGATGCCGTGGTCGACCGCATTGCGCAACAAGTGAGTCAGCGGCGCTTCGAGCTTTTCCAGCACGTCGCGATCAACCTGAGTCTTCTCGCCTTCAATCTCCAGTCGCACCTGTTTGCCCAGATCCCGCCCCAGATCACGGACCATACGCACCTGACCGGTCAGCACATCGGCAAACGGCCGCATGCGACAGGCCAGCGCCGTGTCGTATAACACCTGTGCCCGCTGGCTGGCATGCCAGGCGAACTCATCGAGTTCGGTGTTCTTTTCCATGAGCAATTGCTGGGATTGCGCGAGCAAGCGCCGCGCATCCTCAAGGGCTTCCCGGGCCTCCAGGCTCAAGGCGTGATCCTTGAGATGCACGTTGAGACTCTCCAGTGCACGCAGGCTGTTGCTCTGCATGCGCTTGAGGCGCTGCATGGTCGCAAGGTGCGGCTTGAGCCGCAGGGTTTCCACCAGGGATTTGCTCGACAGATCGAGCAGGCTGTTCAGGCGTTCGGCGGTGACACGCAGCACGCGTTCGCCGTTTTCGGCGGTGCGTGTGATCTTGCGCGGGGCTGGCGCCGATGGCTGTTCGTCGGCAGGCGCCAACGACTCGACCTTGGGCGCGGGTGCTTCGAGTTGAAGTTCGGCCATCACCGGTTCTGCTGGTGCAATCAACGGCGCCGTCGGGTCCAGTAACCGCGCCATCAATGCCACATAAGCGTCGATGTCCGCGTCCCCCGGCGTGCTGCCTGGCGTGGCAATGCGCATCAGCAAATCGGTGCCTTGCAACAACGCATCGATGTGCCCGGGACGCAGCACCAGGCGCCCTTCCTGGGCACTGACCAGGCAATCTTCCATCACATGGGCAACGCTGACCCCGGCATCGACACCAACGATCCGCGCCGCCCCCTTGAGTGAGTGCGCCGCACGCATGCACGATTCAAGTTGATCGGCCAGGCTCGGGTCGCGCTCAAGCGCCAGCAGGCCGACACTCAAGACCAGGGTCTGGGCTTCGGCCTCCAGACTGAACAACTCCAGCAAAGAGGCGTCGCGCATTTGCTCGGGGGTCATGTGAGGCTCCGGGTCACGGCGGACAGCAGCTGCTCTTCATCCAGCCAACGCAGGCTGCGACCTTTGAATTGCAACACGCCACGGGTGTATTTGGCGCTGGCCTGAGCACCCGAGCGCGACGCGGCATCGAGGACGTGCTCGTCGATGGCGTGAATCCCGTCGACCTCATCCACCGGCACCACCACCGGCCCGCCATCGGCGGCGATGATCAACATGCGTGGCATGACCCGCGCGCCGGGTGCCACGTTGCTGGTGCCGTCGAGGCCGAGCAGCTCCACCAGCGACAGGCAGGCGACCAGCGCACCGCGCACATTTGCCACGCCGAGCAAGGCCCGGGAACGCTGGTGTGGCAAAGAGTGAATCGCTTGCAGCGGCGCCACCTCGACCAGGCTACGAGTCGCGAGACCCAGCCACTCTTCACCCAGACGGAACA
This sequence comes from Pseudomonas sp. 05L36, assembly GCF_056398125.1. Classification (NCBI taxonomy): domain Bacteria; kingdom Pseudomonadati; phylum Pseudomonadota; class Gammaproteobacteria; order Pseudomonadales; family Pseudomonadaceae; genus Pseudomonas; species Pseudomonas sp. 05L36. Next base: position 27,407 of record NZ_JBFTOU010000032.1, read on the forward strand.
TCAACAGCGAGCGGGCTTTCACCTCGCTCTCGACCGCGACGGACACTGGCCCGCGATCCTCCTGCTGCAACGCATAGCGATCGAGCAAGCGTGTGGCGGCCGCCGAATACACCGCACAATTGCGGCAATGAATATGCTCGCTGAGCAGCGGGCAGGACTTGTCGCCGTGGATACCAATGCGGTTCCAGCAGTCGTCGATGGCCTGGGCATCCCGGGTGACACTAAAGGTGTCGGTGGCGATCATCGTTTACGCTCACTGTCGGCGGCGCGCTCGCTGCGGGCGGCACGCTGCTGCAATCGTCTGGCCCCCGTCGCGTCGCCCTGGGCCTGCAGCAATGCGGCCAAGTGCATCAACGCATCGGGATGTTGCGGTTCGAGGTACAACGCCTTGCGATAAAAGCCCTGGGCTTCGAGGACGTTTCCGGCGACATCGCTGAGCAGTCCCAGCCAATAGAACACCTGGGCTACCGGTTCATGACCGCGCAAATAGTTTTCACAAGCGGCCCTCGCCTCGGCGCTTTTGCCTTCATCGGCCAGCGCGGCGATGTTCGCCAGCAGCACGGCCGTATCGGTGCCAGACGTTTTCGGCGCAGAAGCCAGCGGAACAACACTGGCAAATGGGCGACTGCGCACTGGCGCAGGCGGTGGGTTGCGTAGCGGTTGCGGCACAGGCAATGGTGCTGGAACGAATGCCGGCAAGGGTTCGAAGTCCGGAGTCCCCTGTCGACTGAACGCGAAGGACTGTGCGATACCGATCGAACGCATCCCCAAACGCCCCAGCAGACTGCCTTCGGCCGGACCGATAAACAGCACGCCGTCAACGTGGGTCAGGCATTTGAGCACTTCGAAGACTTGCTTCTGGGTCGGCTGGTCGAAGTAGATCAGCAGGTTGCGACAAAACACGAAATCGAATGGCGGTTCGCCGGCCAGTAACGCCGGATCCAGCAGATTGCCGACCTGCAAGCGCACCTGCTCCTGCACACACGGGTTCAGGCGATAGTTGTCACCCTCGGCAATGAAATGGCGATCGCGAAACGCAATGTCGTCGCCCCGAAAGGAATTCCTGCCGTACAAGGCGCGCCCGGCTTTTTCCACCGACAGCGGGCTGACGTCCATGCCGTCGACCTTGAACTGGTGCGGCTTGAGCCCGGCATCGAGCAATGCCATGGCGATCGAGTAGGGTTCCTCGCCAGTGGAACACGGCAGGCTGAGGATCCGCAGGGCACGCAGATTGTTGATTTCAGCCAGACGTTTGCTCGCCAGTTTCGCCAGGGTGGCGAAGGATTCCGGATAACGGAAGAACCAGGTTTCCGGAACGATCACCGCTTCGATCAACGCCTGCTGTTCGTCCCGCGAGCCCTGCAAGGTGCGCCAATACTCATCGGCCGAGGGTGCTTGCGCCGCAATGCTGCGCTGGCGCACCGCTCGCTCGATGATTGCCGGCCCCACGGAAGTCACATCGAGTCCGATACGCTCCTTGAGGAAGTCGAAAAAACGCTGATCGCTGTTCATGGCCGCTCCTCCAGCAGCGCCGGATCCAGTGGCGGCGAGGGGAACAACAAGGCGCGAACCTGTTCGTCCAGCAGATCGCTGACCCGTACCCATTGCAGCAAGCCCTGCTCGTCCTTGCGCACCGGCCCGAGGTAAGGCGCCTGGCGATTGTCCAGACCGTAGGGCTGAAAATCCGCCGGATCGCAGCGCAAGGTGTCGGTCGCCTGTTCCAGAATCAATCCGAGCAACTGTGTTTCGGTAGTTTCATCCGGGCGATAGCTGACCAGCACCAGTCGCGTGCTGGTACGGGCCTGCGCAGGCGTACCAAACGTCAGTGCGCTCAAGTCGATCACCGGCACCACGGTGCCCCGATAGGCGAACACCCCGGCGACCCAGACGGGTGCATGGGGAATGGGCTTCAAGGGCAGGCGCGGCAGCACTTCCGTCACCTCGATGGCTTGCAAGGCATAGCGCTCGCTGCCGATGCGGAACACCAGAAACAATGCATGCGGCGCCTGCTTCACGGCAGAGCGTTTGGCCGAGATTTCGCTCATCAGACTTTGAATCGCGTAACGCCGCTGCGCAGCCCGACGGCCACCTGGCTCAGCTCATCGATGGCGAAACTGGCCTGACGCAGAGACTCGACGGTCTGGCTGCTGGCATCGCCCAACTGCACCAGCGCGTGGTTGATCTGCTCGGCGCCGGTGGCCTGGGCCTGCATGCCTTCGTTGACCATCAGCACCCGCGGCGCCAGCGCCTGAACCTGATGGATGATCTGCGACAACTGCTCGCCGACTTGCTGCACCTCGGACATGCCGCGACGCACTTCCTCGGAGAACTTGTCCATGCCCATGACCCCGGCCGATACCGCCGACTGGATCTCGCGAACCATCTGCTCGATGTCATAGGTGGCCACCGCCGTCTGGTCCGCCAGACGCCGCACTTCGGTAGCGACCACGGCAAAACCGCGTCCGTATTCCCCGGCCTTCTCGGCCTCGATGGCGGCGTTGAGCGACAACAGGTTGGTCTGGTCGGCGACCTTGACGATGGTCACCACCACCTGATTGATGTTGCCGGCCTTCTCGTTGAGGATCGCCAGTTTGGCGTTGACCAGATCGGCTGCGCCCATCACCGAGTGCATGGTTTCCTCCATGCGTGCCAGGCCCTGCTGGCCGGAACCGGCGGCTACGGAAGCCTGATCGGCGGCGGTGGAAACCTCGGTCATGGTGCGCACCAGATCCCGGGAAGTGGCGGCGATTTCACGGGAAGTCGCACCGATTTCCGTGGTGGTGGCGGCAGTTTCGGTGGCGGTGGCTTGTTGCTGCTTGGACGTCGCGGCGATCTCGGTCACCGACGTGGTCACCTGCACCGACGAACGCTGGGCCTGGGACACCAGGGATGTGAGCTCGGTCATCATGTCATTGAAGCCGGTCTCTACCGCGCCGAATTCGTCCTTGCGCTCCAGATTCAGGCGGCTGCTGAGGTCACCAGTGCGCATGATCTCGAGGATTTTCACGATGCGGTTCATCGGCGCCATGATGGCGCGCATCAATAGCAAACCGCAGAGCCCGGCAGCCAGGACAGCCACCAGCAGGGAAATGCCCATGCTGATTTTTGCCGCAAGCAGGGCGTCGTCGATGGCGGCCAATTCGTGGTCGGCCACCACTTTGTTTTCGCGGAGGATGTCGTTGAGCTTCGTGCGACCTGCGGTCCAGGCCGGGGTCAGTTGCTCGGTGAACAACTTGACGGCCTCGGGCCCCTGGTTGCGGATGTGCAGATCGAGCACTGCCGCCAGAATCCTGCTGAACTCCTCGTGCCGTTGTTCGAAAGCGGCAAACTCGACCTTGTCTTCATCGGTCGTGATGGTGTTGCGGTAGTTGCCTATCTGCTCCAGCAGACGCGTTTCGAAAGCCTTGAACTCCGCGGCGTCTTCGCTGCTGATACCCTGCCCTTCCTTCAAGCCGAGCAATTCCTGAGTTTGCAGGAAAGTGTCGACCCAGGCGCTGCGAATCATCGAACTGTAATAAACCCCCGGCAAAGCGTCGTCCCGGACGCTGGCTTCGCTCTCTTCGATCTTCAGCAGTCGCGAATAGGAGAGGACCACCATCAGCAACATGATGGCGATGATTACCGCAAAGCTCGCCAAAATGCGTTGGCGCAACGTCCAGTTCTTCACAGTCAATCCTCGAGGCCGGTTCGAAATGCGGGGAGTATAGCCGAGGGCGGTGTTTCATTTATAAGACGGATGCGCGCCACTTCGCATCCCGTTGAAAAAAGGCGGGATGGGCTCTGGGTTGGGACTGTCCGTTAATTGGGGGGATAGGTGATAGGGGTGATTCGGTAGAAAGAGGCGGTGGAATGGTCATTGGGGGATTGAGTACTGCTTGAAAGATCAAAAGATCGCAGCCTGAGGCAGCTCCTACAAGTGAACACCGATCCAATGTAGGAGCTGCCGCAGGCTGCGATCTTTACAGGGCCTTACAGAGAGGCCTGGCGAACCTGCTTCTCCAGTTCAGCCTTCAGCCCCGGCTCCAGCTTGAGCTCCCGCGCCAGCTCATCGAGGTAGGCCTTCTCCATGAAACTTTCCTCGTCCACCATCATCACGCTGGCGATGTACATCTCGGCGGCGATTTCCGGGGAGCGGGCGGCGCGGGCGACATCGCTCGGGTCCAGCGGCTTGTTGAGCTCGGCGTGCAGCCAGTGTTGCAGTTCCTGATCGCTGTCGAGCCGGGTGAATTCGCCTTCGATCAAGGCACGCTCACGCTCATCGACATGACCGTCAGCCTTGGCCGCCGCCACCAGCGCCTTGAGAATCGCCTGACTGTGCAGCTCGACTTGCGCGGCCGGCACGCGGTCCAGGGTTTGCGGTTCCGTACCGGCCGCACCGCCCTGCTGCGCTTGCCAGTTGCCGTAGGCTTTGTAAGCCAGCGCGCCCAACGCGGCGAGACCGCCGTAGACCGCAACCTTGCCCCCGACTTTACGGGCCTTTTTGCTGCCGAGCAGCAAGCCCATGGCGCCTGCCGCCAATGCCCCGCCACTCGCGCCGGAGAGCAAGCTGCCGAGGACACTGGTGCCACCGCTCGCACCCTTTTGCTGGGAGCTACCGGCCTTGTTCTGCAACAGGTCCTGGCCGGATTTGAGTAGTTGATCGAGCAATCCACGGGTGTTCATTTGCCGCCTCCACAAGACGTTTAACCTGAAACCAAGGCCACCAGCCTAGATCGAAAGTGCCCACGTCCCGTGGGCGAGAGTGCTTCCAGATGTTGCATCCCCTCAATGCGCGCATTGCCGCTTGCGCCTACCTATCAGAAAAAACGATATACACTCTCGCCAATCGATAAAAACAGCCCACCGGGTGCTTTCCCATGATGACCTTGCGTCAGATCCGTCATTTCATCGCCGTGGCCGAGACTGGCTCTATCTCCGCCGCCGCACAAACTGCGTTCATTTCCCAGTCGACCCTGACCCTGGCGATCCAGCAACTGGAAGAGGAAATCGGCGTCAGCCTGTTCAGCCGCCATGCCAAGGGCATGACCCTGACCCACCAGGGCCATCAATTCCTGCGTCAGGCGCACTTGATCCTGGCCACGGTGGATAACGCCAAGCGCAGCCTGCAACAGAGCACCGATCAGGTCGCCGGACAGTTGATCGTCGGCGTGACCAGCCTGGTGGCCGGTTATTACCTGGCGGATTTGCTCACCCGCTTCCAGCGCGCCTACCCCAACGTGGAAATCCGCGTGATGGAGGATGAGCGCCCCTACATCGAGCATTTGCTGGTCAGCGGCGAGATCGATGTCGGCGTACTGATCCTGTCCAACCTCGAAGACCGCCACGCCTTGCAGACCGAAGTGCTGACCCACTCACCGCACCGGCTATGGCTGCCGGCCCAGCACCCGCTGCTGGAACACGACAGCATCAACCTCGCCGACGTGGCCCGCGAGCCTTTGATTCAACTGAACGTCGATGAAATGGACCGCAACGCCCAGCGCATGTGGTCAGCAGCCTCACTGCAACCGCGCATCACCCTGCGCACGGCTTCGACCGAAGCGGTGCGCAGCCTGGTGGCCGCCGGATTGGGCGTGTCGATCCAGCCCGACATGACCTATCGCCCGTGGTCACTGGAGGGCGACATCATCGAAGCGCGGCCGATCGCCGACCTCAGCCAGACCCTGGATGTCGGCCTGGCCTGGCGTCGCGGCACCGCGCGGCCGGCGCTGGTGGACCCGTTTCTCACGGTCGCCCGCGAACAACCCCACGGCGGGCGCAAGCCATCTATTTAATCGAACGCCACCTTCAGTATTTAGTATTTGTTGTCCTCGGGTCCGCGAACTAGTCTTGTTGCATCTAATAAAGACGGCCGGGCCCCAGCCACTGGGAGCGCTGCCATGTCGACACAACAAGCCACACAAAAAACGAGAACCCGAAAAATGGCTGGCGCGCAGACCCCGTTGTTCACCGCATTGTTGATCGATGGTGAATTAGTCGCCGGTCAAGGCTGCGTCGAGCCGATTCTCAACCCCGCCACCGGGGAAGTCCTGACCCGGATCGCCGAAGCCAGCACCGAGCAAGTCGAAGCCGCCATCCTCGCCGCCCACCGTGCCTTTGCCGGTTGGTCACGGACCACACCACAACAGCGTTCGAACCTGCTGCTGGAGATCGCCAACGCCATCGAAAAAAACGCCGACCTGCTGGCCCGCCTAGAATCCATGAACTGCGGCAAGCCGTTGCACTTGGCCCGTCAGGATGACCTGAATGCCACGGTCGACGTGTTCCGCTTCTTCGCCGGTGCCGTGCGTTGCCAGACCGGCCAGCTCAGCGGCGAATACCTGCCGGGCTACACCAGCATGGTCCGGCGCGATCCTATCGGGGTCGTGGCGTCGATTGCGCCGTGGAACTACCCGATCATGATGGCCGCGTGGAAAATCGCCCCAGCCCTGGCCGCCGGCAACACCCTGGTGTTCAAGCCGTCGGAACACACGCCGCTGTCGATCCTCGCCCTGGCGCCAGCGCTGGCCGAGATCCTGCCACGGGGGGTGATCAACATCGTTTGCGGTGGCGGCGAAGGTGTCGGCAGCCACCTGGTGAATCACCCTAAAGTGCGCATGGTGTCGCTGACTGGCGATATCGTCACTGGCCAGAAAATTCTTCAAGCCGCCGCCAAAACCCTCAAACGTACCCACCTCGAACTCGGCGGCAAGGCCCCGGTGATCGTCTGCAACGATGCCGACATTCAGGCCGTGGTCGAAGGCGTGCGCACCTACGGCTATTACAACGCCGGCCAGGATTGCACCGCCGCTTGCCGGATTTACGCCCAGGCCGGGATTCATGACCGTTTGGTGGCCGAGCTCGGCGCGGCCGTCAGCAGCCTGCGCTTCGCCGGCAAACGCGACGCCGACAATGAAATCGGCCCGCTGATCAGCACCCGCCAGCGCGACCGCGTGGCCAGTTTTGTCGAACGCGCCCTCGGCCAGCCGCACATCGAGCGGGTGACCGGCGCAGCCGTGCATTCCGGCGCCGGCTTCTATTACCAGCCGACCCTGTTGGCCGGCTGCAAGCAAGGCGATGAAATCGTCCAGCGCGAAGTGTTCGGGCCGGTGGTCACCGTGACTCGCTTCGATGAACTGGAACAAGCGGTGGACTGGGCCAACGATTCGGAATACGGCCTGGCCTCGTCGGTCTGGACCCAGAACCTCGACAAGGCCATGCAGGTCGCGGCGCGCTTGCAGTACGGCTGCACCTGGATCAACAGCCACTTCATGCTGGTCAGCGAAATGCCCCATGGCGGCCTGAAACGTTCGGGCTACGGCAAAGACCTGTCCAGCGATTCGCTTCAGGACTACAGCGTGGTGCGGCACATCATGGCCCGCCATGGCGAGCATCTCTGACTACGCTAATAACAAGCCATCAACGGCATGCTTCACCACGTTCAAAACACTGCCCCGACCATAATTAAAGAAGAGGGAATTCCCATGTTCGTGCACAAGACCGCACTGCTCAGTGCAATCACCACCGCGCTGCTGGCCAGTGCCAGTGTCCAGGCCGCCGAGCCGCTCAAAGCTGTCGGGGCGGGCGAAGGCCAACTGGATATTGTGGCTTGGCCCGGTTACATCGAACGTGGCGAGAGCGACAAGGCCTACGACTGGGTGACCGGTTTCGAGAAGGAAACCGGCTGCAAGGTCAACGTCAAGACCGCGGCCACTTCCGATGAAATGGTCAGCCTGATGGCCAAGGGTGGTTACGACCTGGTGACGGCGTCCGGCGATGCCTCTCTGCGCCTGATCGTCGGCAAGCGTGTGCAGCCGATCAACACCGCGTTGATCCCAAACTGGAAAAACCTCGACCCGCGCCTCAAGGATGGACCCTGGTACGTGGTCAACAAACAGACCTACGGCGCCCCGTATCAGTGGGGCCCGAACGTGTTGATGTACAACACCAACGTGTTCAAGACCCCGCCCACCAGCTGGGGCGTGCTGTTCAATGCGGAAAACCTGCCGGACGGCAAGCCGAACAAGGGCCGCGTGCAGGCCTATGACGGCCCGATCTACATTGCCGACGCGGCGCTGTACCTGAAGACCGCCAAGCCGGAACTGGGTATCCAGAACCCCTACGAACTGACCGAAGCCCAGTACAAGGCCGTGCTCGACCTGCTGCGCGCCCAGCAGCCGTTGATCCACCGCTACTGGCACGACACTACTGTGCAAATGAGTGACTTCAAGAACGAAGGCGTGGTCGCCTCCGGTGCCTGGCCGTATCAGGTCAACGGTCTGATGAACGAGAAACAGCCAATCGCCTCGACCATTCCGAAAGAAGGCGCCACCGGTTGGGCCGACACCACCATGATGCACGCCGAGGCCAAGCACCCGAACTGCGCCTACAAGTGGATGGACTGGTCGCTGCAACCGAAAGTCCAGGGTGACGTAGCGGCGTGGTTCGGCTCGCTGCCAGCGGTTCCGGCGGCGTGCAAGGAGAGCGAACTGCTCGGCGCCGAAGGCTGCAAGACCAACGGATTCGACCAGTTCGACAAGATCGCCTTCTGGAAAACCCCGCAAGCTGAAGGTGGCAAGTTCGTGCCGTACAGCCGCTGGACCCAGGACTACATCGCGATCATGGGCGGTCGTTGATCCCCTAACCAGATCAAAAGATCGCAGCCTTCGGCAGCTCCTACGCCGATCGCATGCACCGCAAATGTGGCGCCCTATGCAAAATCTGTAGGAGCTGCCGCAGGCTGCGATCTTTCCACGGCACACCCGATTCAATTGATAGAAAGCGCGCCTTTTTGGAGCACCGCACCATGACGCTTGCAGTCCAGTTCACCAACGTTTCCCGTCAATTCGGCGAAGTGAAAGCCGTTGACCGGGTTTCCATCGACATCCAGGACGGCGAGTTTTTCTCCATGCTGGGGCCTTCCGGCTCGGGCAAAACCACCTGCTTGCGCCTGATCGCCGGTTTTGAACAACCGAGCGCAGGTTCCATCCGGATTCATGGCGAAGAGGCCGCCGGCCTGCCGCCGTACCAGCGTGACGTGAACACCGTGTTCCAGGATTACGCGCTGTTCCCGCACATGAACGTTCGCGACAACGTCGCCTACGGCTTGAAGGTTAAAGGCATCGGCAAGGCTGAACGCCTCAAGCGCGCCGAAGAATCCCTGGAGATGGTCGCCCTCGGCGGCTACGGCGAGCGTAAGCCGGTGCAGCTCTCCGGTGGTCAGCGCCAGCGTGTGGCCCTCGCCCGCGCTTTGGTCAACCGTCCACGGGTGCTGCTGCTCGACGAACCCCTCGGTGCACTCGACCTGAAACTGCGCGAGCAAATGCAGGGCGAGTTGAAGAAGCTGCAACGCCAGCTCGGCATCACCTTCATTTTCGTCACCCACGACCAGACCGAAGCACTGTCGATGTCCGACCGCGTGGCCGTGTTCAACAAGGGCCGCATCGAACAAGTCGATAGTCCGCGCAACCTGTACATGAAACCGGCCACCACCTTCGTGGCGGAGTTCGTTGGCACTTCCAACGTGATTCGCGGCGACCTGGCCAGGCAGTTGAGTGGCAACCCGCAGCCGTTCTCGATTCGCCCGGAGCATGTGCGTTTCGCCGAAGGCCCGCTGGCCAGCCACGAAATCGAAGTCACCGGCTTGCTCCACGATATCCAGTACCAGGGCAGCGCCACCCGCTACGAGCTGAAACTGGAAAACGGCCAGACCCTGAACATCAGCCAGGCCAACAATCAATGGCAGGACACCAGCGCACAACACCAGACCGGCCAACGCATCAGTGCACGCTGGGCGCGTGAAGCCATGATTGCATTGCACGACACCGTTGCGGGCGGGGTGTGACATGAACACCCTGGCTATCTCCCAAACCCAGTCGGGCAGCTCGCCGTTGCGCCGGTTCTCCAACCTGCTGTATCGCCGGCCAAACCTATACCTGTCGATGCTGCTGGTGCCACCGCTGCTGTGGTTCGGCGCGATCTACCTGGGCTCGTTGCTGGTGCTGCTGTGGCAGGGTTTCTACACCTTCGATGACTTCACCATGGCGGTCACCCCTGACCTGACCCTGGCGAACTTCACCGCGCTGTTCCAGCCGTCGAACTTCGACATCATCCTGCGCACCCTGGGCATGGCGATTGTCGTGTCGATAGCCAGCGCCGTCGTCGCGTTCCCGATTGCCTACTACATGGCGCGCTACACCACGGGCAAGACCAAGGCGTTTTTCTACATCGCGGTGATGATGCCGATGTGGGCCAGTTACATCGTCAAGGCGTACGCCTGGACGCTGCTGCTGGCCAAGGGTGGCGTGGCGCAGTGGTTCGTGCAGCACCTGGGGCTGGAACCGGTTCTGCAACTGGTGCTGGGCATTCCGGGCGTTGGCGGCAGCACCTTGTCGACCTCGCATCTGGGGCGCTTCATGGTATTCGTCTACATCTGGTTGCCGTTCATGATCCTGCCGATCCAGGCCTCGCTGGAGCGCCTGCCGCCGTCGCTGCTGCAAGCCTCCGCCGACCTCGGTGCCAAGCCGCGCCAGACCTTTACGCAAGTGATTCTGCCCCTGTCGATCCCGGGTATCGCCGCAGGTTCCATCTTCACCTTCTCGCTGACCCTGGGCGACTTCATCGTACCGCAACTGGTCGGCCCGCCCGGCTACTTCGTCGGCAGCATGGTGTATGCCCAGCAAGGCGCGATCGGCAACATGCCGATGGCCGCAGCGTTCACCCTGGTGCCGATCGTGCTGATCGCCATCTACCTGTCCATCGTCAAACGACTGGGGGCCTTCGATGCACTCTGAATCTTCATCTCAAGGGCAGGCCTCTCTCGGCCTGCGCATTGCCGCATGGGGCGGGTTGCTGTTCCTGCACTTCCCGATCCTGATCATCTTCCTGTACGCCTTCAACACCGAAGACGCTGCGTTCAGCTTTCCGCCCAAGGGCTTCACCCTGAAGTGGCTCAGCGTGGCGTTCTCACGGCCGGACGTGCTCGAAGCCATCAAGCTGTCGTTGCAGATCGCCTCGATTGCCACCCTGATCGCCATGGTCCTCGGCACGCTGGCGTCCGCCGCGTTGTACCGCCGGGACTTCTTCGGCAAGCAAGGCATCTCGCTGATGCTGATCCTGCCGATTGCCCTGCCGGGGATCATCACCGGGATCGCGTTGCTGGCGACCTTCAAGACATTGGGCATCGAGCCGGGGATGTTCACCATCATCGTCGGCCACGCGACCTTCTGTGTGGTGATCGTCTACAACAACGTCATCGCCCGCTTGCGTCGTACCTCCCACAGCTTGATCGAAGCCTCGATGGACCTTGGCGCCGACGGCTGGCAGACCTTCCGCTACATCATCCTGCCGAACCTCGGCTCGGCGTTGCTGGCCGGCGGCATGCTGGCGTTTGCCCTGTCGTTCGACGAAATCATCGTCACCACCTTCACCGCCGGCCATGAACGCACCCTGCCGTTGTGGCTGCTCAACCAGCTCAGCCGCCCACGGGACGTGCCGGTCACCAACGTCGTGGCGATGCTGGTGATGATCGTGACCATGCTGCCGATTCTTGGTGCCTATTACCTGACGCGGGGTGGAGAAAGCGTTGCGGGCAGTGGCGGTAAGTAACTGACAACCAACATCTCCTGTAGGAGCGAGCTTGCTCGCGAAAAACGTTAACGATGACGAGGGCTGCCTGGATGAGCGCGGCGCTCTGACGTTCTTCGCGAGCAAGCTCGCTCCTACAGTGATCCGGTTTCTACAGAACAATAAAAGCGCCAAAGAGGACATGAACATGCAAACCAAATTACTGATCAACGGCCAACTGCTCGACGGCGAAGGCCCCGCCCAACCGGTGTTCAACCCGGCGCTGGGGCGTGTGCTGGTGGAAATCAACGAAGCCAGCGCAGCCCAGGTCGATGCCGCCGTGCGCGCCGCCGACGCCGCATTCGACAGCTGGTCGCAGACCCCGCCGAAAGCGCGTTCGCTGCTGCTGCTCAAACTCGCCGATGCCATCGAGGCCCATGGCGAAGAGCTGGCCAAACTGGAGTCGGACAACTGCGGCAAGCCCTACAGCGCCGCGCTGAACGACGAGATTCCGGCAATTGCCGACGTGTTCCGCTTCTTCGCCGGCGCCAGCCGCTGCATGAGCGGTTCGGCTGGTGGCGAGTACCTGCCCGGTCACACTTCGATGATCCGCCGCGACCCGGTGGGCGTGATCGCCTCCATCGCGCCGTGGAACTACCCGCTGATGATGGTCGCCTGGAAAATCGCCCCGGCCCTGGCCGCCGGTAATACCGTGGTGCTCAAGCCGTCGGAACAAACCCCGCTGACCGCCCTGCGCCTGGCCGAGCTGGCGTCGGACATCTTCCCGGCCGGTGTACTCAACCTGGTGTTCGGCCGTGGTCCTACCGTCGGCAGCCCGCTGGTCACCCACCCGAAAGTGCGCATGGTGTCGCTGACCGGGTCGATTGCCACCGGCTCGAACATCATTTCCAGCACTGCCGACAGCGTCAAACGCATGCACATGGAATTGGGCGGCAAAGCCCCGGTGATCATCTTCGACGACGCCGATATCGACGCCGCCGTCGAAGGCATCCGCACCTTCGGCTTCTACAACGCAGGGCAAGACTGCACCGCCGCCTGCCGCATCTACGCGCAGGCAGGCATCTACGACAAATTCGTCGAGAAACTCGGAGCGGCCGTCAGCAGCATCAAATACGGCCTGCAGGACGATCCATCGACCGAACTCGGCCCGCTGATCACCGCGCAACACCGCGACCGCGTGGCCGGTTTCGTCGAACGCGCCATCGCCCAGCCACACATTCGTTTGATCACTGGCGGTAAAGCTGTCGAAGGCGACGGTTACTTCTTCGAACCGACTGTTCTGGCCGACGCGCAGCAGGACGACGAAATCGTGCGTCGCGAAGTGTTCGGGCCAGTGGTGTCGGTGACCAGATTCAGCGATGAAGCACAGGTGCTGGGCTGGGCCAACGATTCGGAGTACGGCCTCGCCTCTTCCGTATGGACCGCCGACGTCGGCCGCGCCCATCGCCTGTCGGCCCGCTTGCAGTACGGCTGCACCTGGGTCAACACGCACTTCATGCTGGTCAGCGAAATGCCCCACGGCGGTCAGAAACTGTCCGGCTATGGCAAGGACATGTCCATGTACGGGCTGGAGGACTACACCGTTGTGCGGCATGTGATGTTCAAGCACTAAGAAACGTATCGCCTGTAGGAGCGAGCTTGCTCCGGGCGGCGCTCCGACGATGGACGTCAACGATGACGCGGGGATCCTGACGCCCCGCGGTGTCCTCAGGTTTTTCGCGAGCAAGCTCGCTCCTACAGCGAACGTGTCACCTCGGTTTCAAGGCAGAAACCGGCAGTACGCACCACCAGGCTCCCCCCAAAGAAGACAAAACAATAACCACCGATCCGGGCGGCGCCCCCAAGGCCCCGTCACGGTTTCGGACATCCGAAATCTGCCGATTTTCCGGAGCAAACACACATGAGTGCATTACCCGAACTCTCTGCAGCCCTTGCCGACAGCGATGCCGAGCAACTACGCAAACTGGGTTACACCTCCAACTTCAATCGCAGCATGAGCCTGTGGGAAAACTTCGCCCTGGGCTTCACCTACCTGTCCCCGGTCGTCGGGGTGTATACCCTGTTCGGCCTGTGCCTGGCCGCGGGCGGGCCACCGATGTTCTGGGCTTACTTGCTGGTCGGTTGCGGCCAGTTGCTGGTGTGCCTGATCTTCGGTGAAGTGGTTTCGCAATTCCCGATTTCCGGCGGCGTGTACCCATGGGCCCGTCGTCTGGTGGGCAAGCGCTGGGCGTGGATGGTCGGCTGGATCTACTCCATCGCCCTGTGCGTGACCATCGCTGCCGTGGCGGTGGGTGCCGGTCCGTACCTTGCCGCCATGATGGGCTTTGAACCGAGCAACAACACCAACATTATCATCGCCCTGTTCCTGACGCTGTTCGCCACCCTGGTCAACCTCAGCGGCACCAAAGTGCTGGCACGGATCGCCATGTTCGGCTTCCTCTGCGAGCTGGTCGGCGCGGTGATCGTCGGTGTTTACCTGCTGATTTTCGAGCGCCATCAACCGATCAGTGTGCTGTTCAACACCTTCGATATCAGCGTCGACGGCTCGTACCTGCCGGCGTTCCTCACCGCGTCTCTGGCGGGGATGTTCCTGTACTACGGCTTCGAGGCTTGCGGCGACGTGGCCGAAGAAACCCCGAACCCGAGCAAGAAAATCCCGGTGGCCATGCGCATGACCATCTACATCGGCGGCATCGCGGCGATGTTCGCCTGCCTGGCGCTGATCCTGGCCGTGCCGGACATGCAAGCGGTGATCAACGGTACCGACAAGGACCCGGTCACCACCATCCTCAACAACGCGTTCGGCCCGGTGGGTTCGAAAGTGGTGATGGGTGTGGTGATGATTTCCTTCATCTCCTGCGTGATCAGCCTGCAAGCGGCGGCCAGTCGTCTGCTGTATTCCTACGCCCGTGATGAAATGGTCATCGGCAGCCGACTGCTGAAAAAGATTTCCCCTACGACTCAGGTTCCAGTTGCCGCGCTGTTCGTGTCCGGTGTCCTGCCGGCGCTGATCATCATCCTCGGTTTCTTCCTGCAAGACGCGGTCGCCACCATCGTCAGCTTCGCGGCCATCGGCATCTACCTGGCGTTCCAGATGATCGTGCTCGCGGCCCTGTACGCCCGCATGAAGGGCTGGAAACCGAGCGGCAAATTCACCCTCGGCGCCTGGGGGTGGGCGGTGAACATCGGCGCGCTGGTCTACGGCGTCGGCGCCATCGTCAACATGGCCTGGCCACGTACGCCGGACGCCGCCTGGTACATCAATTACGCGATGGTGCTGAGTACCGCCATCGTGATTGGTCTGGGCCTGCTCTACATGTGGATCGCCAAGCCGTATGACCACGGGAAGGCGCCTGCGGGAGATGCGTGGAAGGTTAGTCGGTAACGGGGATTTACCCGGCGCCAAAGGTGGCGCCGGGTCGTCAACAATATTTGAAGAAAAGAATATTAAAGCGACAATTCTGTCTGATCATGCTTCAGCAAAGATATGCGATCGAACAGTTTAATTTTTTCATTTGCTTTTTGCTTGGCGTGATCTGACATGGACGCGATTAACTCTTCAAGTTGGCTCACACTACCAACCACTTTAAACACCTTTTCATCATCAATAAAAACAAGAGATTTTTTATTTCGCGACAACAACTCAATCACATTACTAAGTGTTCCAGTGCTCTTTGCATCCCATATCATCAATCCGTAGTCAGCCGCCTCGGCCATCACAACATCTTTTGCGGTAAAAAAGGCTCGCGATCCTTTGGAGTACTTGCTTTCCACTGTTCTGGCCGGCCATTTCCCCAGGTTGTTTCGTGGGGCCATGCCGCTGCAAGAAATGGTAGTTTTTGATCGAGGCAAGCCCAGGAGATACTCTTGAATAGAGGTATCAGCACCACCGGCGTCGCCAACCACGACCTCAAACTCAGACGCAACAATATTATCGATACGCTCTTTAACCTTCGGATCAAGGCATTTGATATTGATAGAGCCTGCAATAAATACAGTTGTCATTTAGATCACTTCCAAGTTAGTGCCACCACGTAAATACTCCGCACCTTTTGATACTTACGTAAAGCTGTACAGGCTGCCTCCATTGATGCACCACTATCAAACAAATCATCAACAACCAAAGCGTTCCAGCAGCCAGCGTTGATCCCAGGGACCGCTTATCTGTTTGAGGGATACTTTCAAGGCACTCTCCATTTTGCACCGTCTGATGAGCGCAAAAAATAATGGAAAAAATGCGTTTGAAGTCCCTGCCCCTGTACCTCACGCAAAAAACAGGAAATTCCTACAGATGCAGCCTTCCTGAAAAACCCTCGATTCCTACAACAAGCGTCCCCAGAGTAGACTTGGCGCCGCGAGCGCCTGACCGATAGGCTTTGTTCCGTCGCTGCCAAATCAGCGGCCCGGAGTCGAAGCCGGATCAAGTCAAAACGGTGCTCGTGTGCCCCCATAGAACTGTGGCTGTTTTATGCCTTCAGTTCTGCATTATGGCGGGCCGTGTGGCGCGGGCCTTTCGGCTTCCGTTTTGACTTGGAAGTGTCCCGACTTCGAACGCCGCTCGGTCCGCCACCCAACCTGTCGAAGGGTTGGTGGCGACTTTCCAAGCCAAAACGGAAATCACGCCATGCCAATGCATCCTCTAAGCTCGCTACTTCCCTATTTCGATCCCACCGTCTTCACCCGCCACAACCGCTTCCTCCACGCGTTCATGCAAGACAACCAAGCCTGGTTCTGTGTTCAGGACCTTGGTCGCCTGATGGGCAAACCCCTGAATGAACGGCTCACCCTGAAACTCGATCCCGACCAACGTCGCAGCGTCTGGCTGCTCAAGGACGGCAAAACGGTCGAAACCCTGATGGTCAGCGAATCAGGCATGTACGCCTTGCTGGTCCACCACTTCGTCCCGGAAAACCGCAACCTGCGCCAATGGCTGAGCAACGAAGTCATACCCTCGCTGCGTGATGCGAAATCAGCGCCTGTAGAAAACCTGCCAAGCCTGAGCTCTCTGAATTGGGCCGGAGTTTCGGTGCCTTTGCTGCATTACCAACATCACGCCTGGATCAAGTGGCGAGACATGCCTGAGTTGATGCAGGTGCAGCGACCCTTCCCAATCACTGACACTTGCCGTTGAAGGGATAAATCGAGCTAAAAAACGGGACAGACTTCACGGTCCGTCCCTTTGGTTTGAGTCCTCTCAATTAATTGTCCTGCTGAATGAGTTATTTCCACATGAACGAGTCTCGCAGCGTCAAACGAACCATCATCGAAATGATTCCATGTGATAGCTCGTTTGCAGAGGCGTATCTCCATAAGCTCGACCAACAATCTGTCCGACAGCAAGCAATAGACGCTGGCATAGCCGACGCTGATGCAGGCAGGTTAACCAGCCTGGCCACCGTGAAGGCCAAATGGCTCTCACGGTAACCGGCCCTGCTCAAAACCTCGAAACACTGCGCATCGCATCCACCAGATACCTCATCGCGATCCTGTCGTTCTCCGACAGCTCCCGATAGCGTTCCACCAGTTTCATTTCCTCGCTGTTGAGCCGGCGTCTTCGCCGCCCGCTGGCCAGGCAAGGAAAGATTCCCAACAATTCAGTGATGTTCTGTACTTTCGACATGGACGATGTCCTTCTCTAGACGTCAAAGAAACTGCAAAAAACCGCATCGCCCTATCCCTTTTTCAGCAGCCGCTGGGTGCCCACTGAACCGCACCGGTCCGAAGGGCATAAACCGGTCATGTGCACAGAATAGAAATATTCCGGGCGCTGAAAAGCGATTTTTAGAGTAATTAGTCGAAAAAAGCAGAAATGCCCTTTAAATCAGAAACCACTGTCGGAATTGTTTCCCGACATGTCTTGTTTCATTGCTGCGCTAGCGCCGTGCCATCAATCAATTCAGCTCTGCAATCGAACGGTTTAAGCTAGCCGGCCTCTGTATAAAAGTCCGTTGCGTTTGGCCGAAGGCATGTCCGAACCGATATTTCTGATCCAGCACGTGCCAGGAACGGCGCGGGATTGCTCAAGACAGGTTGTATTTATGCACCGCAGGAACTTGCTCAAAGCCTCCATGGCCATCGCGGCCTACACCGGTTTGTCCGCCACGGGCCTGTTGGCGGCCCAGGCCTGGGCCGCCAGTGGCGGCACCGCTGATGGCGAGGCCACCGCGTTCGATTTCGAGGCGCTGAAGCTCCAGGCCAAACAGCTCGCCAGCAATCGCTACCAGGACACCGAGCAACAGTTGCCGCCAACCCTGGCGACCATGACGCCGCAGAACTTCAATGCGATCCGCTACGACGGCAATCATTCGTTGTGGAAAGAGCTCAAGGGTCAGCTGGACGTGCAGTTCTTCCACGTCGGCATGGGGTTCAAGCAGCCGGTGCGCATGTACAGCGTCGATCCGAAAACCCGCATGGCCCGCGAGGTGCATTTCCGCCCGTCGCTGTTCAACTATGAAAACACCACGGTCGACACCGCACAGCTCAAGGGCGACCTGGGTTTCTCCGGCTTCAAGCTGTTCAAGGCCCCGGAACTGGACAAGCACGACGTCGTGTCTTTCCTCGGCGCCAGTTACTTCCGTGCGGTAGACGCCACCGGCCAGTACGGCTTGTCGGCCCGCGGACTGGCGATCGACACCTACGCCAAGAAGCGCGAAGAATTTCCCGACTTCACCAAGTTCTGGTTCGAGACACCGGACAAAGACAGCACCCGCTTCGTGGTCTACGCCCTGCTCGATTCGCCGAGCGCCACCGGTGCCTACCGCTTCGATATCGACTGCCAGGCCGAGCGCGTGGTGATGGAGATCGATGCCCACGTCAACGCTCGCACCGCCATCGACCAACTGGGCATTGCGCCGATGACCAGCATGTTCAGTTGCGGCACCCACGAACGCCGGATGTGCGACACCATTCACCCGCAAATCCACGACTCCGATCGCCTGGCCATGTGGCGCGGCAACGGCGAGTGGATCTGCCGCCCGCTGAATAACCCGGCGACCCTGCAATTCAATGCCTTCGCCGATACCGACCCGAAGGGCTTCGGCCTGGTGCAGACCGACCACGAGTTCGCCAGCTATCAGGACACCGTCGACTGGTACAGCCGCCGCCCGAGCCTGTGGGTCGAACCGACCACACCATGGGGCGAAGGCTCGATCGATCTGCTGGAAATCCCGACCACCGGCGAAACCCTGGACAACATCGTCGCCTTCTGGACCCCGAAGAAACCGGTGGCGGCCGGCGATTCGCTGAACTACGGCTACAAACTCTACTGGAGCGCACTGCCACCGGTCGGCACACCACTGGCGCGAGTCAATGCGACCCGTTCAGGCATGGGCGGTTTCACCGAAGGCTGGGCGCCGGGCGAGCATTACCCGCCAGTCTGGGCCCGTCGTTTTGCCGTGGACTTCACCGGCGGTGGACTGGACCGCTTGCCTGAAGGCGCGGGCATCGAGCCGGTGGTCACTTGCTCGAACGGCGAGGTCAAGGATTTCAGCGTGCTCAAGCTCGATGACATCAAGGGCTACCGCATCCTGTTTGACTGGTACCCGACCAATGACAGCGTGGAGCCTGTCGAGCTGCGCCTGTTCATCCGCACTAACGACCGCACGCTGAGCGAAACCTGGTTGTATCAGTACTTCCCGCCAGCCCCGGACAAGCGCAAATATCCCT
The DNA here is from genome assembly GCF_056398125.1 of Pseudomonas sp. 05L36. NCBI lineage: Bacteria > Pseudomonadati > Pseudomonadota > Gammaproteobacteria > Pseudomonadales > Pseudomonadaceae > Pseudomonas > Pseudomonas sp. 05L36. The sequence continues at coordinate 46,634 of NZ_JBFTOU010000032.1, forward strand.
GACAGCCAAGTAGCACCAACCACCATTCGGTTTTCCGAACGCGACCTGCGGGTCAGTTCGGTTAACCGGATCATCCAACCTCAATATTCGCGCCATAAATATTTAATTTCCTTATAAATCAATAACATGATTCATTGGCACTGGTCTGGCACGAGTCATGCTCTACACTTCTTCGACGAATGTCCTTTGCGCCCTCTCTCAGTAGCGCTCAGGTGATTTGCAGCACAAAAGGGCCGATGAACTGGCTCCATAAAAAAAACAATGTCGAGGAAAATTTGATGCGCATCATTCCCCATATCCTGGGCGCAGCCATTGCTGCCGCTCTGATCAGCACGCCAGTGTTCGCCGCCGAACTCACCGGCACCCTGAAGAAGATCAAAGAGTCCGGTGTCATCACCCTCGGGCATCGTGACGCGTCCATTCCGTTTTCCTACATCGCGGATGCTTCCGGCAAACCGGTCGGCTACTCCCACGACATCCAGCTGAAAGTCGTCGAAGCGCTGAAAAAAGACCTCGACATGCCGAACCTCCAGGTCAAGTACAACCTGGTGACTTCGCAAACCCGTATCCCGCTGGTGCAGAACGGCACCGTGGACCTGGAGTGCGGTTCCACCACCAACAACGTCGAGCGTCAGCAGCAAGTTGACTTCTCCGTTGGCATCTTCGAAATCGGTACTCGCCTGCTGTCCAAGGCAGACTCCAAGTACAAGGACTTCCCTGACCTGGCCGGCAAGAACGTCGTGACCACCGCCGGCACCACGTCCGAGCGCATCCTCAAGGCGATGAACGCCGACAAGCAGATGGGCATGAACGTCATCTCGGCCAAAGACCACGGCGAATCCTTCCAGATGCTGGAAACCGGCCGTGCCGTGGCTTTCATGATGGACGACGCCCTGCTGGCAGGTGAAGCAGCCAAGGCCAAGAATGCGAAAGACTGGGCAGTGACCGGTACTCCACAGTCCTACGAAATCTACGGCTGCATGGTGCGCAAAGGCGACGAGCCGTTCAAAAAGGCTGTGGATGACGCCATCAAGGCCACCTACGCATCGGGCGAGATCAACAAGATCTACGAAAAATGGTTCATGCAACCAATCCCGCCAAAAGGCCTGAACCTGAACTTCCCGATGAGCGACGAGCTCAAGGCCCTGATCGCCAAACCGACCGATAAAGCGGCTGACGACAAGAAATCCTGATTTCTGACTAACCTTATCTCCTGACAGGGCGCAAGCCCTTTCAGGAGGTTGTCACTCCCTGCTGGCATTTCTGGAAACACTCGAACCGGTGGCTGTCGAGCCGAGCGCGTGTGCCTGTCCCTCAAGGACAGGCGGGAACGGAGCTTCCCCAAGCGGGTACCTGTACATCGATCGAATCCGAGGGGAGACCCTAATGAATTACAACTGGGACTGGGGCGTGTTCTTCAAGTCCACCGGCGTGGGCAGCGAGACCTATTTCGACTGGTACCTGACCGGTTTGGGCTGGACCATCGGCATCGCCATCGCGGCCTGGATCATCGCCTTGACACTGGGCTCGATCCTGGGCGTCATGCGTACCGTGCCGAATCGCATCGTATCGGGCATCGCCACCTGCTACGTCGAACTCTTCCGTAACGTGCCGCTGCTGGTTCAGCTGTTCATCTGGTACTTCCTGGTGCCCGATCTGCTGCCTGCCGACCTGCAAGAGTGGTACAAGCAGGATCTGAACCCGACCACCTCGGCCTTCCTCAGCGTCGTGGTGTGCCTGGGCCTGTTCACCACCGCCCGGGTTTGCGAACAGGTGCGTACCGGTATCCAGGCCCTGCCCAAGGGCCAGGAAGCCGCGGCCCGCGCCATGGGTTTCAAGCTGCCGCAGATCTACTGGAACGTGCTGCTGCCCCAGGCCTACCGGATCATCATTCCGCCGCTTACCTCGGAATTTTTGAACGTATTCAAGAACACCTCCGTGGCCTCGCTGATCGGCCTGATGGAACTGCTGGCGCAGACCAAACAGACCGCCGAGTTCTCCGCCAACCTGTTCGAAGCCTTCACCCTGGCAACGCTGATCTACTTCACCCTGAACATGAGCCTGATGCTGCTGATGCGCATGGTCGAGAAGAAAGTCGCCGTGCCTGGCCTGATTTCCGTAGGGGGTAAATGATGGAATTCGACTTCTCGGGCATCATCCCGTCCCTGCCGGGCCTGTGGAACGGCATGATCATGACCCTCAAGCTGATGGCCATGGGCGTGGTCGGCGGGATTATCCTCGGCACCATCCTGGCGCTGATGCGTCTGTCCCACAGCAAACTGCTGTCGAACATCGCCGGTGCCTACGTTAACTATTTCCGTTCGATCCCGTTGCTGCTGGTCATCACCTGGTTCTACCTGGCGGTGCCGTTCGTGCTGCGCTGGATCACCGGCGAAGACACCCCGATCGGCGCGTTCGCCTCCTGCATCGTGGCCTTCATGATGTTCGAAGCCGCGTACTTCTGCGAAATCGTCCGCGCCGGTGTGCAGTCGATTCCCAAGGGTCAGATGGGCGCTGCCCAGGCGCTGGGCATGACTTACGGCCAGATGATGCGTCTGATCATCCTGCCGCAGGCGTTCCGCAAGATGACGCCGCTGTTGCTGCAACAGAGCATCATCCTGTTTCAGGACACCTCGCTGGTCTACGCCGTCGGCCTGGTGGACTTCCTCAATGCTTCGCGCGCCAGTGGCGACATCATTGGCCGCTCCAATGAGTTCCTGGTTTTCGCCGGTCTCGTGTACTTCACCATCAGCTTTGCCGCCTCGCAGCTGGTCAAGCGTCTGCAAAAAAGGTTCGCCGTATGATCTCTATCAAAAGCATCAACAAGTGGTATGGGGACTTCCAGGTACTGACTGATTGCAGCACCGAGGTCAAAAAAGGCGAAGTGATCGTGGTGTGCGGGCCATCCGGTTCCGGCAAATCGACCCTGATCAAGTGCGTCAACGCCCTGGAACCGTTCCAGAAAGGCGACATCGTGGTCGACGGCACCTCCATCGCAAACCCGAAGACCAACCTGCCGAAACTGCGTTCGCGCGTGGGCATGGTGTTCCAGCACTTCGAGCTGTTCCCGCACCTGACCATCACCGAAAACCTGACCATCGCGCAGATCAAGGTGTTGGGCCGCAGCAAGGAAGAAGCCACCAAGAAAGGCCTGCAACTGCTCGAGCGCGTAGGTCTTTCGGCCCATGCTCACAAGCATCCTGGCCAACTGTCCGGTGGTCAGCAGCAGCGTGTGGCGATTGCCCGTGCGCTGGCGATGGACCCGATCGTCATGCTGTTCGACGAACCGACCTCGGCGCTGGACCCGGAAATGGTCAACGAAGTGCTCGACGTGATGGTGCAACTGGCCCACGAAGGCATGACCATGATGTGCGTGACCCACGAAATGGGCTTCGCCCGTAAAGTCGCGGACCGGGTGATCTTCATGGACGCCGGCAAGATCATCGAAGACTGCAAGAAAGAGGAGTTCTTCGGCGACATCAATGCCCGTGCGGATCGTACGCAGCACTTCCTCAACAAGATTCTGCAGCACTAATACCAACGTAGCTCGCCCCTACCCTGTAGGAGCGAGCTTGCTCGCGATGGTCGTTAACGATGACGCGTTCATCCTGAATGCACGCGTTGTCCTTGAGTTCTTCGCGAGCAAGCTCGCTCCTACAGTCGGAGTAGGCAGGCAATCGCTGGTTGACCCAAGGCATCTGTGATGAAATGCGACCCCAATCTTTATCGCGCAGCAATGCCATCACTCGCCGTGAAACCCCGTCTGATTCGCCATCTGTTCCTGCCACCGCTGATCATCGCCATGATGATCGGCCTGGGCTATATCGGCTTCTGGATCAGTGAGCACTATGGCATTCGCAGCCTTGGCGAGAACGGTCAGCGTCAGCTGGAACTGCACGCCCGTGCCGTCGAAAGCGAAATCAGCAAATACACCTACCTGCCCAGCCTGCTGGAGCTCGAAACCAGCGTTTCGCAGTTGCTGGCCGACCCGACCCCGGAACACCGGCAAACGGTCAACGATTACCTCGAAGGCCTGAACCGGCGCAGCCGCAGTCGGGCCATCTACGTGATGGACACCACCGGCCGCGTCATGGCCACCAGCAACTGGCGCGATGTCGACAGTTACCTGGGTGAAGACCTGTCCTTTCGCGCCTATTTCCAGAACGCCGTGCGTGGTCAGCCCGGGCGCTTCTACGGCATCGGCAGTACCAACGGCGAACCCGGTTACTACCTGGCCCATGGCCTGGAAGAACACGGCAAGATCATCGGCGTCGCGGTGGTCAAGGTACGCCTGGAAGCCATGGAAGAACGCTGGCAGCGGGCGCGCCTGGAAGCCTTCGTCAGCGACGAGAACGGCATCATCATTCTGTCCAGTGACCCGGCGCGACGTCTGAAATCGGTGGTGCCGCTGAGCGAAGAAACCAAGGAAAAACTCGCCCGCAGCCTGCAGTACTACTGGTTCCCGCTCAACGAACTGCAGCCGCTGGCCCGGGAAACCCTGTCCGAAGGCGTGGAAAAACTCACGTTCCCGGCCAACAGCGAACTGGTGTCCGACGACGAAAACATCAGCTACCTGGCGCAAACCCGGCCGCTCGGCGATACGCCGTGGAATTTCACCCTGCTCACGCCGCTCCAGGATTTGCGCCGCGAAGCGATCAACCAGGGGATTCTGGTGGCGGTGGCGTTTGCCCTCTGTGCCTTTCTATTGATCGCCTGGAACGAGCGGCGCAAGGTGATCGCCACCCGCCTCGCGGCCCGGGAAGCCTTGCAGGAAGCCAACAATCAGCTGGAGCGTCGGATTACCGAACGCACCACCGACCTGCGCGCCAGCAACGAACGGCTCAAGGCCCAGATCCGCGAACGCCGGCTCGCCGAAGAGACCTTGCGCCGCGCCCAGGATGAACTGGTACAGGCCGGAAAACTCGCGGCCATCGGCCAGATGTCCACCAGCATCGCCCACGAATTGAACCAGCCGCTGGCGGCGCTGCGCACCTTGTCCGGCAATACTGTGCGCTTCCTCGAACGCGGTCAGCTCGACGTGGCCAGCACCAACCTCAAGACCATCAACGAACTGATCGACCGCATGGGCCGGATCACCGCCAGCCTGCGCTCGTTTGCCCGGCGCGGGGACGACAAGGGCCTGGCCTGCCTCGGCAAAGGCGTGGACGCCGCCTTGCAATTGCTCGGCGGCCGGGTGGAAAACATTCACCTGCAACTGCACCGCGATTTCACCGATGTGCAGGTGCAAATCGACCAGACCCGCCTGGAGCAGATTCTGGTCAACCTGATTGGCAACGCCCTCGACGCCATGCAAGCGCAGCCGCAACCCGAGCTGTGGCTCGAAGGCGAAGCGTTCGATGGCAAATACCGCCTGCGCGTGCGTGACAACGGCCACGGCATCGACGCCGAAGCGCGCAAGCACCTGTTCGAACCCTTCTTCACCACCAAACCCGGCGAACAGGGCCTGGGCCTTGGCCTGACCCTTTCCGCCAGCCTGGCCGCCGCCACCGGCGGTCACCTGGGTGTCGAGCACCCGGCCAGCGGTGGTACCACATTCGTCCTCAGTTTACCGTTGGTAAGCCCCACTCCCGCCGAGCCAATATGAACAACGACCTTAGTGTATTGATCGTCGAAGACGACCCCCATGTGCTGCTCGGCTGCCAACAGGCGCTGACCCTGGAAGACATTCCCTGCATTGGCGTGGGCAGCGCCGAAGAAGCCCTGGAGCGGGTCGGCGACGATTTCGCCGGTATTGTCGTCAGCGACATTCGCCTGCCGGGCATCGATGGCCTGGAACTGCTGACGCGGCTCAAGGCCCGCGACCGCAGCCTGCCGGTGGTGCTGATCACCGGACACGGCGACATCTCCATGGCCGTGGGCGCGATGCAGAAAGGCGCCTACGACTTCATGGAAAAGCCGTTCTCCCCGGAGCGCCTGGTGGATGTCGCCCGCCGCGCCCTGGAGCAGCGCAGCCTGGCACGGGAAGTGTCGTCGCTGCGCCGGCAACTGGCCGAGCGCGACTCCCTCGAAGGGCGGATCATCGGACGCTCGCCGGCCATGCAGAACCTGCGGGAACTGATTGCCAACGTCGCCGATACCTCGGCCAACGTGCTGATCGAAGGCGAGACCGGTACCGGCAAGGAGTTGGTCGCGCGCTGCCTGCATGATTTCAGTCGGCGGCACACCAAGCAGTTCGTCGCCCTGAACTGCGGCGGCCTGCCGGAGAACCTGTTCGAAAGCGAAATCTTCGGCCACGAGGCCAACGCCTTTACCGGCGCAGGCAAACGACGGATCGGCAAGATCGAACACGCCGACGGCGGCACGCTGTTCCTCGACGAAGTGGAAAGCATGCCTCTGCCCTTGCAGATCAAACTGCTGCGGGTGTTGCAGGAACGCACCCTCGAACGCCTCGGCTCGAACCAGAGCGTAGCGGTGGATTGCCGGGTGATCGCGGCGACCAAATCCGACCTCGTCGTGTCGAGCAAGGCCGGCGAATTCCGCAGCGACCTGTACTACCGCCTCAACGTGGTGACCCTGGAACTGCCGCCATTGCGCGAGCGCCGTGAGGACATCCTGCAACTGTTCGAGCACTTTTTGCAGCAGTCGTCCCTGCGCTTCGACCGCGCGGTGCCGGAGCTGGACAACCAGACCGTTTCAAACCTGATGAGCCACGACTGGCCGGGCAACGTGCGTGAACTGCGCAACGTTGCCGAGCGCTTTGCCCTGGGCCTGCCGGCATTCAAGAAACCCGGTGCTGGCGGCGGCAATCAAGGCCTGGCCTTTGCCGAAGCGGTGGAAGCGTTCGAGCGCAACCTGCTCAGCGATGCCTTGCAACGCAGCGGCGGCAACCTGACCCAGGCCAGCCAGGAACTGGGCATGGCCAAGACCACGCTGTTCGACAAAGTGAAAAAATACGGGCTAAGCCATTGAGCAAAACCTGATCGCCCACTACCTCTGTAGGACCGAGCCTTCGGCAGCTCCTACAGGGGATTGATAGGTTAGAGAAGGTTGCGATCGGCCACAGGCTCGATCTGCGCCCAGTGCGACGTGTCTTCACGGTGCTCGCGCAAATACGGCAACACCGCCGCCAGCAACGGCGCCTTGAACGCCTCCTGGAAGCGATGGGCCAGGCCCGGAATCAGGATCAATTGGCTACCTCGCAGATGCGCCGCCAGATGCACCCCGTGCATCACCGGCAACAACGGGTCGGCCGTGCCATGCACCACCAGCGCCGGCACCCGCAACTGATTGAGCAACGCCACCCGGCTCGGCTCGGCGAGAATGGCCATGATCTGGCGTTTCACGCCCTCGGGATTGAACGCCCGATCATAGGACAGCGCCGCCTGATGCAGCAGCGCCTGGCGATCATCGGTGACCATCGGGCTGCCCAGCGCCGCCAGCAAGTCGGCCTGTTGCTCCAGGGCCACTTCGCGGCTCGGTGCACCGCGCCGGGACAACAACTGCACCAGCGCCGCACTCGGTGCTGGCAAGCCTTCGGCGCCGGAGGTGGTCATGATCAGGGTCAGGCTCTCGATCCGTTGCGGTGCCATGGCCGCCATGTGCTGGGCGATCATCCCGCCCATGCTGGCGCCCAACACATGGAATTGATCGATGTGCAAGGCGTCCATCAGCCCCAGGCCATCATCGGCCATGTCGGTCAGCGAATACGGCGACGACACCGGCAATCCGAGTTTGTAGCGCAGCACTTCGAAGGTCAGGTTGGCTTCGGCCGGTGCTTGCCGCCAGGTCGACAGGCCGACATCGCGATTGTCATAGCGGATCACCCGGAATCCCTGCTGGCACAGGGCGAACACCACTTCGTCCGGCCAGTGAATCAATTGCCCGCCCAGGCCCATCACCAGCAGCAATGCCGGATCCGACGCACGGCCGATGCTCTGGTACGCCAGGCTTACCTGGGCCAGATCCACCCGTTCGGTCGGAACATTGATGTCACAACGCGAAGCCGCCAAGGATGGCAGGCCGAACAACAATGCGGCCAAAAACACGATTCGTGAAAAGAATGAAACACCCATGAAAAAACACCAAAACGCAGAACCCCAGTAGAGCGCGAGTCTGATGAAGTTTGTTCAAGCGCGCTGCCACAGTTCCATGACAGTTTGATGAAGAGTGCCGGGCGGTCGTCTTAAGGACCGCGTTATCGTTCACCGCGAGCAGGCTCGCTCCCACAAGATTCATGTCGATCACAGAGTTTTTGAACAACATTGATCACTAATGGGAGCGAACTTGCTCCTGTGTAAAAGAGGGCACTACTGTCGACAGCCAACCCAACATGAGACAAACTCAACCTTTTCGATTTATCGACAAGTTTTCCTCATGGAGCCTCCGGTGCTTGAAATCCGTCACCTCAAGACCCTGCACGCCTTGCGCGAAGCCGACAGCCTGGTGGATGCGGCCGATCGCCTGCACCTGACCCAGTCGGCCCTGTCTCACCAGTTCAAAGAACTGGAAGAGCGCATGGGCATGCCGCTGTTCGTGCGCAAGACCAAACCGGTGCGCTTCACCAGCGCCGGTTTGCGCCTGCTGCAACTGGCCGACGCCACCCTGCCGCTGCTGCGCGCCGCTGAACGCGACATCAGTCGCCTGGCCGGAGGCACTGCCGGTCGTTTGCACATGGCCATCGAATGCCACAGTTGCTTCCAGTGGCTGATGCCGACTATCGACCAGTTCCGCGACGCCTGGCCGGAAGTCGAGCTGGACCTGGCCTCGGGGTTCTCCTTTGCTCCGCTGCCAGCCCTGGCCCGCGGCGATCTGGACCTGGTGGTGACTTCCGACCCGGTGGATCTGGCCGGGATCACCTATGTACCGCTGTTCACTTATGAAGCGATGCTCGCGGTGGCCAACCAGCACCGCCTGGCCGGCAAGGCCTATATCGTTCCCGAAGACTTGCTCCCGGAAACCTTGATCACCTACCCGGTGGAACGGGACCGGCTGGACATCTTCACCCGCTTCCTCGAACCCGCCGACATCGAACCGGCCCAGGTCCGCACCTCGGAACTGACGGTGATGATGATGCAACTGGTGGCCAGCGGCCGTGGCGTGTGCGGCATGCCCCATTGGGCGCTGCATGAATACAGTTCGCGGGGTTATGTGAAGGCCAAGCGACTGGGTGAGAAAGGTTTGTTCGCCACACTGTACGCAGCGATCCGCGCTGACATGCTGGATGCGCCGTACATGCGCGACTTCCTGCTGACGGCCAAGGACACGTCGTTTTCGACGCTGGATGGGGTTAGCGCAGTTCGCTAGAGCAACACACATCCCTGTGGGAGCGAGCTTGCTCGCTCCCACAGGGTTTTGCAGTGGTCTTACAACTCTCGCCACATATGGATCTTGTCGAAGTAATCCTCCCCCACCCGCACCGCCATCGGCTCCAGGCCGAACTGGACGAAACCGCAGCGCTGGTAGAGGTTGAACGCGGCATCGTTGCCGGCGGTGACGGTCAACTGGATCAGGCGCAAACCCGCATGGTTCTGCGCCTCGGCCAAGGCAGCCTGAACCAGTTGATAGCCGAGCCCGCGCTGGCGGACCGTCGGTGACACATACATGCCGAACAGTGTCACCTTGTGCCGGGCCTTTTCCCGAGACTCTAGAGCGAGGCCGACGATGCCCGCCAATTTGCCTTCTTCAAACGCCCCGAGCACCAAGTCCAGCTTGCCGGTCAGGCGCGACTCCCACCAGCTCAGCGGCATCGCTGCCCGCTCACGAACACTCGAGGTGAAGGCCTGCGGGTGCAGGTCGTAGGCTTCGAGCATCAATGCCCGATAGTCCAGGGCATGGCTGACATCCAGGCGTTCGATCCACATGCTCAGGCCATCCGTTTTTGCTCAAGCATCAGCCGCAGTGCCAGCCCGGACAATACGAAGCCCATGAAATAGCGCTGCATCGCCAGCCAGGTCGGATTGTTGACGAACCAGGATGCAATGCCCGCGGCAAACATGGCGATCAGCAAATTGACACAGAAACTGACGCTGATCTGGGTCAGGCCGAGGATGATGCTTTGGCTGAACACCGAGCCATGCTCCGGCGTAATGAATTGCGGAAACACCGACAGATAAAACACCGCGATTTTCGGGTTCAGGGCACTGGTCAGAAAGCCCATGGTGATCAGTTTGCGTGACGAGTCCGGTGGCAATTGCTGCGCCTCGAACGGCGACCGCGCACCGGGTTTGACCGCTTGCCAGGCCAGCCACAAAAGGTACAGCGCACCAGCCCACTTCAACACCTCATAGGCCATCGGCACCGCCAGGAACACAGCCGTCAGGCCGGCGGCAGCAGCAAACAGGTGCACGAAGAATCCGGCGACCACCCCGAGCAAAGAGATCACCCCGGCTTTGCGCCCCTGGCAAATCGAACGGGAGATCAGGTAGAGCATGTTCGGCCCCGGCGTCAGTACCATCAGCAACGCGGCAGCAGCAAAAATCAGCAGGTCTTGAAGCGGGATCATGGGCGAGGTCCTTTGCGTAATGATCAGGCGATCGCTGTCAGCGATGCCCGATAAAACGGCAGGATCAGGTCCCGTGTCAATGGCGCCAGGCTGAGATCGCCGTCAGTGAACGGGTCGATCCAGATCACTTCTTCGATTTCCGCCGCAGGCGTCACGTCGACATCGATGTGCAGCTGAAAAATCTCGGCGTGTACGACAAAACCCGGTTCGTTGGCGGCCGGTGCCGAGAAGTGACCGAGGTAAATGGCGTGCGCCGGGTCGATGTCCAGTCCCAGCTCTTCTTCCAGCTCACGGGCCAGGGCGTGAACCGGCAATTCATGGGGCTCGATCTTGCCACCCGGCTGCATGAACGCCGTGGTGCCGCGCTTGCGTACCAGCAACGTGCGGCCGTCAGGGCCGATCAACAAGGCAGCGGCGATGCGGATAGTCCCGGAGGCTGGCATGGAAAACGTCGACATAAACAGAAGGCCCCTGACTCAAAAGCGCTAAGGATCACATGTCTGCCCTGTAGGAGCGAGCTTGCTCCGGGCGGCGTTCCGACGATGGTCGTGAACGAAAACGCGTAAAACCAGATGCCCATCGGCGCCCTCAGGTTTATCGCGAGCAAGCTCGCTCCTACAGTTTCCTTTATGCAGCCTCCTGGAAATCCATCTCCGGCGGCTGCCGACGGAAACCGCCGGTCAACACCGCCAGGTACACCACGCCAATCGCCAGCCAGCTCAACCCCAGATAAACCGCCAGATGATCGAGGCTGACCATCAGCCACAAATCCGCTGCCAGGCCGATGAACGGAAACAGCAGGAACAGCACGAGCTCGCGCGGACCTTTTTTCTCGCCACCGATCCAGTAATGGAAGATCACCGACAGGTTGACCAGGCTGAACGCCAGGAATGCGCCGAAGTTGATGAACGAGGTCGAGGTGGTGACGTCCAGTTTCAGCGCCAGTAACGCCACCACCGCGCACAGCAGGATGCTGTTGATCGGCGTGCCGAAGCGCTCGTGCAAGGTGCCGAAAAACGCTTTTGGCAACACGCCGTCGCGGCCCATGGCGTATAGCAGCCGAGAGCCGCTGGCCTGGGCCGACAGCCCCGAGGCGAACTGGCCGACGATCAGGCCGATCAGGAAGACCGACACGAACAGGTCGCCACCGATGTTGCGGGCAATTTCGTAGGCCGCCGAGTCGACGTTGTCGAACTGGAACGACGGATGAGCAATCTGTACGAAGTACGACACGCCGACGAAAATCAGCCCGCCAATCAGGGTGATCAGCATAATCGCCCGGGGAATGGTGCGGCGTGGATCGCGGGTTTCTTCGGTCAGGGTGCTGACGGCGTCGAAGCCGAGGAACGAGTAGCAGGCGATGGCCGCGCCGCTCATGATCAGCGGCACCTGCATGTCGCCGTTGAAAAACGGTTTGATCGACCACAACGGCGTGCTCGCATCACCGCCGACGTAATGCACGCACAGCGCGACGAAGGCGACCAGCACCAGGAGCTGCACCAGCATCAGCAAGGCGTTGATGCCGTTCGCCAGTTTCAGGCCGACGATATTGATCGCGCTGGTGATGCCGATGAACGCCAGCACCCAGATCCACTGCGGCACCGCCGGGAATGCGGAGTTGAGGTAGGCCGCGCCGATCAGCCAGATCGCCATGGGCAGGAACAGGTAATCGAGCAGCACCGCCCAACCGGCAATGAACCCGAGTTTCGGGCTGATGGCCTTGCGCACATAGCTGTAGGCCGAGCCGGCCACCGGGAACGCCGAGGCCATGCGCCCGTAGCTCATGGCGGTGAAGAACATCGCCACCAGCGCCGCGAGGTACGCGGCCGGCACCATGCCGGCGGTGGATTGGGCGAGGATGCCAAAGGTGCCGAGCACAATGATCGGCGTCATGTAGGCGATGCCAAACAGCACCACCGACCCCAGTGACAGGGTGCGTTGCAAACGAGCCATGAGCGACTACTCCGGATTTTATTGGATTTATGGCAGAGCCGAGTTCGGCGCAAATTACGGGTGTTGCGTTGTTGTTCTTGGGTGAATGGTCAAACAGGTGTGTCGTCTGTCAGGGCCCCATCGTCGGATCGCCGCCCGGACCAAGCTCGCTCCCACAGGATTTGTGTCGATCACAAAATCTGAATCCACTGCAGATCCCCTGTGGGAGCGAGCTTGCTCGCGATGGCGTCAGCCCTGTCGACAAGAAATCAGGATCAGCGTGAAGGAATCAGCAGCTCCCGCAACCCACCCGCCTGCTCAACCACCTCCCCCGGCAACCTCAGCCGCTGATCATCCAGATAGCGATAATCCTGGCGCGCCGCCGTCAGCCGGGTCAGGTCCAGTTCGACCGCAAACTGCCCTTCCTCGCGTCCGGCTTCGAACAACAAGGTGCCCAGCGGATCGACCAATGCGCTGCCGCCAGCAAACAACAAGCCACCGTCACCCTCTTCCACCCGGTTGACCATCAGCGCAAACGCCTGGTTTTCCTGGGCGCGGGCCATGATCGCGGTGCGGTGGGTCGGGCCGTACGGGTCCATATTGCCGTTGGTGACGATCAACAGTTCGGCCCCCAGTTGCGCCAGGGCGCGGGCGCTTTCGGGGAATTCGATGTCGTAGCAAATCAGCAGGCCCACGCGCACGCCGTTGAACAGGCAGGTGGCATAGCGATCGCCCGCCTCGTAGACACCGCGATCCGAGGCCCACAAGTGAGTCTTGCGGTATTTCAGCGCGATGCCTTCAGGGGTGATCAGCAGCGTGGTGTTGTAGAAGCGGCCGTTGTCGTTCTCGGCCATGCCGATGGCCACGGCGATATTGCGCTGGCGGGCGGCGGCGATCACCGCACTGACGGACGGGCCGTCCAGCGTCTCGGCCACCTCGGCCACGGACTCCGCCGAAGGGAAGCCCATCAAGTGGCCTTCGGGGAACAGGATCAGCTGCGTGTCGGCTGCGCACACAGCCATCGCCGCCAGGGTGCGTTCGAGGTTGTAGGCCGTGTCGTTGTCACGGCCTGCCAATTGGGCGAGTTCGACCTTCATGGGTATTCCTTGTCATGGGCCGGGCGGCAGAAAGATTGCCCGGTCGGTGTCTGTGCGCCAGTATGCGCAGCAAGCAACCGGGCGGGGAATTACGCCGCTGGGGTAACACGATAGGGGTAGATGCATGGCACTCTCGTTGGACGACATCGCCTGGCACCGCTCGGTGGGGCAACTGATCGACGCCCTGGACAAGCCTAATTTCTGGACCCAGCTTGTCCGGTTGCTGGACCAGTACGTGTCCTTCGACAGCTGGGTGGCCCTGCTTTTCAGCGCCGACCAGCGCCCGCAGGTGTTTGCCGAGTGCCCCGGCGAGGACGGCAGCCCTGATCAACTGTTCCAGGATTACCTGCGTGGGCTGTACCTGCTCGACCCGTTCTACATCGCCTGCCGCGAGCAATCGCGCACCGGGTTGTATCGCCTGTCCGAAGTGGCCCCGGAGCACTTCGAGCTGACCGAGTATTACCAGCGCTACTTTCGTCTGAATGTGGTGGCCGATGAAATCCAGTTCAATTGTCAGCTCGAAGGCGACCGCACGCTGTGCCTGTCCCTGGGCAGCACGCAGCGCTTCAGCGGCCAGCAGATCGCCTTGTTGTCGTTGATTCAGCCGTGGGTGCTCGGCCTGTTGCGCCAGCGTCTACCCTATGAAATCAACGAAGTCGTGGCCCTGGCCCCCGCACCACCGCAAGCTGATTGGCGGGTACAGTTGGAGGCCTCGGTGCAGCAACTCAAAGGCGCGCAGTTGACGGCCCGGGAGCTGGATGTCGGGCGTTTGATGCTCAGCGGTTGCTCCAGTAAAGAAATCGCTCGAAAGCTGGAAATCTCGGTCGAAACCGTGAAAGTCCACAAGAAACACATGTACAGCAAGCTGGGGATCAAGTCCCAGTCCGAGCTGTTTTCGATTTTTCTGCAGGCACAAAATGCCTGATTGAAAAACTGTAGGAGCAGCCGGTCGACGCTCGATTGCTCGCGAAAAACGCCAAGGCAACGCGGCCATTCAGACAGCATGCGTTATCGTTAACGAGCATCGCGAGCAAGCTCGCTCCTACAGGTCACTGATGAGTCCGAACCCAAGGAAACCGTATGAGCCTGTCACTCCTGAGCCGCTACGCCTTCTTTGCCGTCTGCGTGATCTTCTCTCTCGCCAGCCTGCCGTTTCTTGAATACGACTGGCTCTGGCCGATCACCGCCGTCACCGCTGTCCTCAGCCTGATCGGCCTGTTCGATCTGCTGCAAAGCCCCCACGCGGTGCGCCGCAATTACCCGATCCTCGGCAATATCCGCTACCTGGTCGAAGGCATCCGCCCGGAAATCCGCCAGTACCTGCTCGAGTCCGACAGCGACGCCCTGCCCTTCTCCCGCGCCCAGCGCTCGCTGGTCTATTCCCGGGCCAAGAACGAAACCGCCGACAAACCCTTCGGCACGCTGATTGACGTGTATCAGTCGGGTTTCGAATTCATCGGCCACTCCATGCGCCCGGCGCCGTTGAGCAACCCGAGCAGTTTCCGGGTGACAGTCGGTGGCCCACAGTGCACCCAGCCGTATTCGGCGTCGGTGTTCAATATCTCGGCCATGAGTTTTGGTTCCCTCAGCGCCAACGCCATCCGCGCGCTGAACCAGGGCGCCAAGCTCGGCAATTTCGCCCATGACACCGGCGAAGGCAGCATCAGCCCCTATCACCGGGAAAACGGTGGCGACCTGACCTGGGAGTTGGGCAGCGGTTACTTTGGCTGCCGCACCAGCGACGGTCGCTTCGACCCGGAACGCTTCGCGGCGCAAGCCCGGACGCCGCAGGTGCGGATGATCGAAATCAAGATGAGCCAGGGCGCCAAGCCCGGCCACGGCGGCATCCTGCCCAAGCACAAGGTCACCCGGGAAATCGCCGAGACCCGCGGCATCCTGATGGGTGAAGATTGCGTGTCACCGTCGCGTCACAGCGCGTTTTCCACGCCGATCGAAATGATGCATTTCATCGCGCAACTGCGTGAGTTGTCCGGTGGCAAACCGGTGGGCTTCAAGTTCTGCCTCGGCCATCCGTGGGAGTTCATGGGCATCGCCAAGGCCATGCTGGAGACTGGCATCCTCCCAGACTTCATCGTCGTTGACGGCAAGGAAGGTGGCACCGGCGCCGCACCCGTGGAGTTCACCGACCACATCGGCGTGCCGATGCGCGAAGGCCTGCTGTTCGTGCACAACACCCTGGTGGGCCTGAACCTGCGGGACAAGATCAAACTCGGCGCCAGCGGCAAGATCGTCAGCGCCTTCGACATCGCCAGCGTGCTGGCCATCGGCGCCGACTGGGCCAACTCGGCGCGCGGCTTCATGTTCGCCATCGTTTTTACCCCTATACTTGTGAAACTATTCACCCATCAACCATTGTCAACAACATCAGTTACCCTCTCACCGCTCCCCGCGTGACGATCTAGTTGCCCTCGAGATGCGGACATTTGATGCCACGCCGACCGTTTGTCAGACTCCCACCTTCATTGATTTGCCCCCTTCGCGCACTACACCTATAACGAAAGAACCCCTCTACTATTATACTGGTGAGCATTATGGTTCCGCGCTCGTTTCATAGCGTCGTGGAGATCCCAATGAACATTGGCCAAGCGCTACCTGCTTTAATCCTGCAGGACGGAGAAATCAGCCTCTACGGGCTAGCATGGGCCAGAGATATGGTGATCGTGGGGGATCGCAGCCCGTCCCATGTGATGAAGGCCGTAATGGCGACTGGACGGTTTTATGATTTCTATATAGGCGTCTACGGTGGGGCGCCGCTTGCTCCAAATGAAATGTCTAGGCTGATGAGGCAGTTTTATGAAGCGCGAGCGTTAGGGAACAAAGTTTTAGGGTGGAAGCCTGCTGGTAAAAGGACAGCGAAGAGCGATGTCAGATACGCAAGCGAATTCTCGAAATTTTGCGCTGGAAATTTTGGCTTTGTATCTGCAAATCCAGTAGAGAAAAAACTCGTATCCGACTTGAATGTTTCCGAACAGCTCCTGCATTACCAAGGTTTAAATTCCAGAAAAGAATGGAATTTGCTTTTACATTTAACTCCGACAACTGATGTGGGTCGTGGGAAAATTAAGCAATATTCTTTCACTCCGCAGATACGCCCCCAGAAACAGGAATATTGTCACAATTACTTCCCCCCTGAGAAGGTACTGCCATTTCTAGCTGCGGTGGAGAACCTGCGAGATTTAATTGCATTTCTGATATTGTTTTTTGGGGGGTTACGTATATCCGAGCTACTTCATATTTACGTCACCGATATCACGGCTCCGCATGGATTAGGAAATATCAAAATTGCACATCCAGAATTGTCTCAACATTCATGGGACGATAAATTCCGAGGCCACCAAGAGGGAAATCGCTCGCAATTTTTATCCGAGCGATATGGCCTGACCGCACGCAACAAACTCGGCTTAACCGATCCGCTTCACGCAGGCTGGAAAGGGATGAATTATACCGAGGGGAATTATAGAGCTGGTTTTTACTGGTTACTTCCTGAAATTGAATTTTTGTTTGCAGAATTGCATCATCGATACCTGAATGAATTCAGAGTAGGAATTTCAAACTCACACCCATACTATTTCGTGAACTTCCAAAACGAAAACTATGGTTCTCCGCTGAAAATCTCTAATCTCACCAAAAGCTTTTACCGAGCTGCTGAAAGAATTGGCCTTAAATCCTCTGATAGAGGTGTAAACCCTCATGGAGCGAGACATTTCTATGGACACTTCTGCGCATCCTATCTGAAATTGCCAATGGAACAAACCCAGATCTATCTTAGGCACGTCCAACTCACTTCGACACAGGTCTACTACTCGATCGACCCGCGCATTGCTCGAGCTGAGCTCATCAAGGGACATGAGCGGCTCAAGGAAGATATTCCTGAATTTCTGAATCAAATTGCGAGTGTCGGAGGAAAAATTTGATGCTTATCGAATCTGGATCATTTGCCATAGGCAATAAAACCTATATCAATACATATGAAGAAAGCTGCTGCATTATTGGCCTCACAAACAAAGAAGATATTCGCAAGGCCATTGATGAGTTTGAGAAAGACAAGCTAAAAAACTTGTGGAAATCTTTATCGCATATCGTAGTCGATGGCGATATTGAATATCTAGAATGCTTTCGAAGTAGAGCAACAACTCATGAAGGGCGCTCACCAGTGCATTTTAATTCCGAATGCTTGCGCAGCATTCTCGGCGTGACTTTGAGAGGAGCTGAGCTGTGCCGATACCTTCAGACATTACCGCTAGAAGGGCAGGAGTATGTACTTGATGTGTGTTTCCCGAAGACATTTGAACAGATTGAAGAAACACTCAGGGACTGCTGTCAATTCCCCACAAATAAATTGAATTTGTTAAAATTTTCGTACGATGAAAATGACTTTTTGGAAAAACTCACAACCCTAATTACAAATAGCAATACGCCAACCCACACTCGATACGATAGCTATAATTTCCTAATAAAGCTTTGGTCGCAAGGATTAATACTGCTGCCAACTTCGATTATAAACTGGAGCATTTGTGATAAGTGGAAGACTTTTGATGACGCAACGCTTGAAGTTCATGACACCCTAAAGCAGATTTATACCTCTTCCGACCGCAAGGGATACTCTGATCGCTGCCTGTCATACATCGCCACTTTGTTTGCCATTAGCTCGGCAAAAACCAAAAAAGACTTAAGCCTAGAGTTGATACGTACATTCGAACTAGCGATTGCCGACTCCATTTCAAGGCAACAAGTTGATAAAGGCATAACCGAAAAAACGAAATCCAGGCAGAAAAGTGACCTTAGAAAATCTATTGTTTGCCTGCTAGACGCCTATAACAGCGTTAACCCCCACAACAAGATCAATACAGCCTCTTGGGCGGCGCCAGAATTCGATTCGAGAGTGCGCAAAGATATAACATTCAAATGGCTCACAGCAAAAGCACCTCACCTTGCGTCTTGGTCTGAATATTTTTCTCTATATTTAAATTCATTAAATCACGCTAGAATAAATACTCAACTCGCCGGACTCATCCATATTGCCAATTTTCTAACAACCTTAGACTCACCTCCGGAAAAACCTTGGCTGATAATTCGTCGCATCCACGTATTCGACGCGCGACTTATAATTAAAAATACATTACTAAATTACCTGAAAGAAAATACAACGCAATACGTATCGGCTCATGTTTTGCATATTGGCCGCAGATTTTTTCTATGGCTTCGCGATTATCTTGTCTCTACTAATCAAGACAACGACAGCTTATTTCAGGATCCAATTCTTGAAGAGGACAAAATCGGCAAACCCATCTATCATGGAAAAACCAATCGTGACTCGCTCCCCCCCTATTTGATTTCTGAGATGAAGTCCATCATTACCGACGACGACTTCGCTTTTGCAAAATCATTAAAGCGCCAAATAGTGAGAACAACCGATCAGCACTCGGGTTACAATACGAGAGCATTTTACCCTGGAACAGCCATCTGCATGTACTCGCTATTGGACGCTCCGATTCGTAGCCACCAAGCTCGATGGCTCGACTCTGGGGTTCTGGATGAGAACATATATAATTTTTCTACTGGAGAATACGAGCGAAATTACTCGGAATATGCAATAGCAGATAGAAATGAAGGTGTTGTGAGACTTTCGGGCAGCGCATTGAGATCAGAAAAATGGTTGGCCATGCATATCAATACGAACAAAAGCCCAAGAGAGTACGATGAAACCGGCAAAATCGGGTACACTATTCCTTATATATCGCCACAACTCGCAAGCTTAGTCAAAGTTCAACTGGATTGGACGCACCGCTATCTCCCTAAACTCACAAAACCATTGAACTATCGCTATCACATGCAACAAACTCGTGAACTACGAAAGGACAAGGATTTCAAGGGGCCGGAGATAGCCCCTTTATTTAGAGACCCTTCAGCTCCCGGGCAACTAATTCCTATCGGTTACGATAAGCTTACGAGATTCTACGTACAGCTTCTGGTAGAAACCGAAAAGAGAGTAGAAAGTAAATACAATCAAAAGATCAAGCTTACAACCGTGGATAAGAATGGGACACGGCAGTGGGTTATCGACCTTCACTCACTGCGTGTGAGCGGAATTACAAACCTCATTGAAGCCGGTGTACCTATTGAAGTCGTCCAGCAGTTCGTTGCTGGACATCAGACTCTTGTCATGACATTGCATTATCTCAAGTACAGCCCTGAAAAGTTAAGGAGTTTTATCGAAGAAGCTAACCGGAGAATGCAAGAAGATAAAGATTTCGTTGGCTCTCAGACGTTCATCGACTCACTGAATGACGTCGTACCTTTTCTACTCAGTCAAGGTGGCGCGGGCACTGGGCCAGGGTTTGAAGCACTGAACTCTGGAGACGGCATCATAGTAATCAACACCGATGGCATTTGTCCTGGCACGTCTTGCAGCTCAGGATATGTGGTTCGAGAGGGCGCTAACACTGTCTACGGGCCGGTTCCCGGAGGAAGGCGTTGTCCACTGTGCAGGTACTGGCTGACGGGCCCTGCACATCTCCTTGGTCAGATCAATGGGATGAATAATCTGGCTTACTCTATCCGAAAAAAAGGGCTGGAAATACGCAGGCTCAATGACCTCGAAGCTGATGCTTTGGATGTGGGTAATAAGCGTGTGGCCCGCTCTTTGCGGGACAAAATCGACCTGCTCAACCGTGAGCTCGATGTAGATGTGGCTGAATGGGCTGCCCGCTACAATTACGCGATGCAATCCATCGCCCTCATGGATGATTATCTGGAGACCAAAAGCCGCATTATCGCAACTGACGCGACACTAACGGATGCTACAACGAGAGTTCCAATGGTGACGCCCAGTGCTCCCCTAGAGCTGAAGGCCACCTTAGAGAAAGCACACGAATTTGTGCTGCTAGACCAGATCACCCAATTGGCCGATTTCAACCCAGGCTTTCCCAACCTTCAGGCCGAGCTTGAAAAGAACCAGATGCTGTCAAAGGTTATGGTGGCTAATGGGATCAAACCATTCCTTCTGACCCTTACCGAGCAACAGGCCCGAGAGGCGGGTAGCTTACTATCAGCCCTAATGCTGCAACAGGTTCAGTCCTTCGATCTGGACGAAGTTCTAACAGGTAAGAAACCCCTATCCGACTACCCTTACCTATCGCAAGCGATGAGGGAACTAGAGCAGGCCTCTAGTGATGGGATTGGCTTCATCCCCAATGCTATGACTGCTATTTCGAAGCTCATCACCCCGGCGGAGCCATCAGCCCTGAGCGAAGACGATGAGGACACATTCGGATGAAATCAGCCGAGAATATTCAGGCAATTTTCGATCAGTGCATGGCTGAATCGACGAACTTAAGGCAACGAAGGTCTTTGATGACGATTCACAAGGCTTGCGAGTACTTGGCTAATGAAAATGTAGAAATTACGCCAGGATCAGTGGAGCGCTACTGTATAGAACACGACTTGAAAGGCCCGAAGGCACAATCTATACGCAATTCGCCTGTGCTCAAAAGATACCTCGATCTTCGCAAATCAGGACAGGTAATCAAGGCCAATACCAGTGCGTCTCGTCCCACCCCTTTGATTCCAGATGAAACTCTACGTGCCTACGTTAACCTTCTCATAGAGGAGCGAGATCAGGCGAGGGCTGACAAAGCCCGCATCGTGAAGGGGTTGCGGTCAATACCAGGCATTCCCGTTGACGACTTGATTCGAATCGGATTCGACGGAGTTGCATCCACACCGAGCGAACCGGTTCGACTTTCGCCTATTCTCACTGAAGCGCTTACGCGTTTGTTTGACGATCACATCTTGTCGGATTGCGGGCTTACCATGCGGCAAAACAGACTGGTCAGCGCATTGACGCGCAACGTTTTGTTTGCAAAGGAGCACCTGGATGCCATCCAGAAACTTCTGGAGTCGGGCAAATTGGCTTTGGCACAGTTAGATTCAGGGGCTCAGGGCACGGAATTGACATAGCATCCACAATAGATCCTAAGAGGCGACCTTTCATGTCTTCCGCTTCAGGAGCTACAGATGTCCAACGGTCAACAAATTGCGGCTCACAACGTAGCGGTATTCACCGCATGGATCGCTGGCAAAACTGACTCAGACTTCCATGCCATGTCTCACCGAGGTGCCCTTTCGCGCTCCGTGATAGCTGAAGAATGCGGTTTTGCTAAATCAGCTCTCGCACAGAACCCCCGTATCAAGTCCCTCCTCAGCGACCTTGAAACGAGACTGCGAGCTAATGGTGTACTCCCGCCATTGAGCGACGCCATTGACCTAGCGGATCCGCAATCATACCTCTCCGTCACGCATGAACAGTCCTCGCCGCACAAGGCGGAAACAACCCCGGCCACGCCAGATCTCGAAAGCAAACTTCAGCGCCTCCAAGCAGAAAACGCCTGCCAGCGCGCCGAGATCGAAGGACTCAGAAAGCAGTTAAAGCAGTTCACTTCGATTCACGAAGCCCTAAGCAACTCCGGCAGGATCCTCAGATGACAATCGAAAGGCTCATCCGGGTATTGTCGATTCGTAGCGACAATCCACTCGGCAAAGGTGGCTGCATTTTTTACGGCGTGGCCATTGATGAGTCCGGTACTGCACTGGGAGACGAGCGTTATGTCGTCGTTGCTCCCTTCAACTTGCTTGCGACGATTGAGGTCGAGATTGGCCAGTGGTGGCGGGTCTCAGGTGCTGCCAGCACCTACACAAGTTTGCGCAATGGCTACCAAATCAGAGAGCGACAAATTGAACCGCTGGAGATGAGGTTGCTGCTACCGAGTGGGCAGCACATCGTGACCCTCTTAGCGAACGGAAAGCATTTTGCTGGGATTGGAATTTCAAAGGCCAATCGTCTGTGGCAACGATTTGGAGAAGGATTGCAGGGACTGCTGGAGAGTGGCCAGAAGACAATGCTGGCTTCGGTTCAAGGTGTGAGTTCCGACACCGCAGATCAGCTCATTGAGGGCTGGAAGCTTTATGGCCAATCGAGCGTTCTACATCTGCTCGGCAGATTTGAGATTGATCACCAAACAGCTCAAACGGTGCTGGAATATTTTGGCAACAACACA
This sequence comes from Pseudomonas sp. 05L36, assembly GCF_056398125.1. Classification (NCBI taxonomy): domain Bacteria; kingdom Pseudomonadati; phylum Pseudomonadota; class Gammaproteobacteria; order Pseudomonadales; family Pseudomonadaceae; genus Pseudomonas; species Pseudomonas sp. 05L36. The sequence goes on from NZ_JBFTOU010000032.1 coordinate 69,202, forward strand.
GCAGATGCTCTGAGCGAAGACCCCTACCGTCTCCTCTCCTTTTCAGCATCGTGGAAGAGCGTGGATCAGATTGCTCTCAAACATTTTGACCTGGCTCTCGACGATCCGCGTCGTACCAATGGTGCAGTTGAAGAGGTCTTATACCGGCTCTTTTCAGAGGGCCATACTGCCCCAACCAAATCGGTCGTATCGCGCCGACTGGCTATCTTGATGAACGGATCATCGACAAGCCTGCAGTCACCTACTAAAACATTCCTATCCTGTGCCCTGGAGCGTTCATTGAAGCATGGAGTGTACCTACCCCTCGACAGGGATGAACGCGTTCAGCAGGCGGGCGCATGGGCCATGGAAAGGAAGGTAGCTGAGTTTATTGCCGATAGACTATCGGACGTCGCCACGAGCACAGGATCGACTGACGATCTCTTCCGGCAAGACCCCGAAGCCTTTGATGAAATCCTTGATCAACAGCCATCGTCTATTCAGCTAACTGTTGAGCAGCAAAAGGCGGTTCAAACAGTTGCCACTAAGCGAGTTGGGTTGATTAGCGGTGGAGCAGGCGTTGGTAAAACAACTGTTTTGAAAACCCTTTACACATACTTCGACGCCATTGGCTTACCTGTCATTCAGGTGGCTATTGCAGGGCGAGCAGCTCAACGAATGAGAGAAGCAACTGGGCGGCCCGCACGCACGCTTGCCAGCCTTCTGTACTCCCGAAATCAGGGTGAACTGGACGAGCCTTTCGTCTTGGTGATCGACGAGGCGAGCATGGTGGACATCCTCACCATGTATCGTCTGTGTCATGTATTGCCCGAGCACGCCAACCTGCTCATGGTTGGAGACACTGAGCAACTGATGCCCGTGGGGCCAGGCCTGGTATTTCATGACTTGGCCCAAGATCACCGAATCCCTCATGCCCGCCTAACCCAAGTGATGCGACACGGTTCTGATATTGCATTCGTATCCGCTTCGATTCGGGATGGAGAGTGGCCATCGATGGGAAGCAACGACGAGGATGCGGTCGCATTTTTGAGGCCGACAGGACGCTACAGCCCCGCCCAATTACCTCACCAAACAGCTGACCAGATCCTGCGCTTGTACCTCAAATCCCCCGAGTCCACGCAGATCCTCTGCGCTCACAAAAATGGGCCACTGGGCGTCCGTGCATTGAACAAGCTCTGCCAAGATACTGTGGGTCTCTACCAGCCTCGACTGCAGGTTTGGAATGCCGAGTTTCAGATGTTCGCGGAAACAGGATTCCGACTGGACGACCCGATCGTCTGCACGAAAAACCTCAAGGAGCTGGGTTTGCAAAATGGCTCGCTGGGACGCATCACTCGCCTTGAAGATCCGCCCACACAGCATTCGAACGGTGATCGCCCTGGCGAGGCAAACGTTTTGGCATGGGCAGATTGGGACGATGGAGAACGGCGCGCGATTACCAGTGATCTGTTACAACACCTGGATCTGGCTTACGCCCTAACCATTCATAAGGCTCAAGGATCAGAGTGGCCGATTGTAATCGTTCCGATCGTGCGTAGTCGCTTGCTTGATCGAAGCCTGATTTATACGGCTGTCACTCGTGCACAACGACAGGTATTGCTCCTAGGCGACGAGCTTGCGGCCAAAGCTGTTGTAGCTAGTAACACAAGAGCAAGTCGGCGCAGTACTGGCCTGCTTTATCACCTGAACGAGCAGGTAGGTGCATCCCCCAAAGGCATAACAGCACTCTCTTAGCAATGGTCGAAATAATCGAACCGATAGCGCTGGTAGTCTGCGACCTCCCTCTATCCGCTGTGTAGTGGTGATAGACATTCGATGCAAAGCCGACAAGAGCCCAGGCGCCAGTTTCTAGACACTCTCCATATTCCTGCTACCTTGAATGAATCGATGACCTGAATCGAGCGGTCGGTTCGCACGGGCAAAAGCCTCAGGTTGCTCCATCCTTTTCGCACGCATTTTGACGATAGTCAGCGGGCAGCCGACACCCTGGCGCTATTGGAGAAGTGCTATGCGCGTTCCAATTCATCCAGACGATCTAAATCCGAGGTACGGCTTCAAACGCATCGCAAAAAAACTGCAGCGAGAGTGGCCTGGATTCAGCCCTATCCAACTTTCCTTCGCACGTGAGATTCTTTCCAAAGGATTAGGCTACCGCGACTACCACGATGTAGTGCAGTCATCAAAAAAATGGCAACCCGAAGCTGTCACCTCCTCCAAAGAAGCGGTGAACGTTGCCCTCATGTCGGCGATTTCAGCTGCGATTCAGGTAGATAATACGTTCGTGGCGCCCCACTCAAATCTCCTGGCTCTCGTGCGGTCTCTACCTCTGCATACGTTAGTAGCTCTTAAAGGGGATCAATCGGACAAATCTGGTGATTATCCCCTTCTAGAAGCATCACACCCTTTGTTCATTGCTACCAAAATTGGTTTTTGCAGCAATACTTTCCATGTCAAACCTGATGAAAATCATTGGATCTGCGGCATTTGCCCAAGTTATATCGCTCCGCCTAGTGCGCCTCAAATGGATTGCCCCACATCCCCCTGATCGCCCTCACCAGTGATTGAATAGTTAGAAATGTGGCTGCTATCGTTATTGAGATGCTCGCCTAATTCACAGTGAGGATTCCAGATCATCCGCTACGCTTGAGCATTAACACCAGCGCGGTTTCAAAGAAAAGGGCATCACATGAACAAGCATACTCAAAGGCGTTTGGACTGCATCGCAATCTTCGAGAACATGAAAATCCCACTTTCAGTCCTAGAATGCCATTTTGGACACTCATCTCTAAAAATGACGTCTTACTATCTGGCAGCGAAAAAGCGACCTCCACAGTCTAAGGCCCCGGCGTCGAAAAAATGATAATTGTGGCCTGGCGGCTACATGGCCCGTTCCCAACTCATCACAGAGGAATGGACGACGCAAGAGATGATCGGCTGGAGGGCTCGGTGTAACCTGAACCGATCCGAGCTAGGTCAGTCTTACCATGAGCATCGAAGCAAAGCTTCTCCACCTTCAATCCGTCCAAAACCTCCTTGCGCCCTACCGCTATCTCTACTGCGCAGACCTTGAGGCGACCTGTGATGAGGTTGGTGAATCGGAACCATCAAGGCCGCTCGCAGTTGTACCTAATCAGATGGAAACGATTGAGATTGGACTGGTGGTGATCGATCTGGAAACGTTTGAAGTCGTCGATGAGTTCCAGCGTTTCGTTCGCCCTCAGATTAATCCCATCCTCACCGACTTCTGCAAAGACCTGACATCCATTCAACAAGCGGACGTGGACAATGCAGGAAGCTATGTGGATGTTAGCCACGAGCTGGGAGCATTCATTGCCCGATATCCAGAAGCTGCTTGGGCATCGTGGGGTGACTATGATGCGAGGCAGCTTGAACGAGACGCAGGGTTTGCTGCGTGCCCTTCCCTGCTCGAAGGTTTGCCACATTTCAATGCCAAGAAATGGCATGCAGGCTTGTATGACAATCGACCGAAATCACTTAAGCAAACGTTAGAGTCGCTGGGCCTGGTTTGGCTGGGTACCTATCACCGTGGGATAGACGACGCGAGAAATGTGGCTTCCATCGTGAAGGAAATGCTTAGCTGACTAAGCCGGGTTTTGGGCCCGAAAGTGCGATAGCAACAATCAACTTCAGCTGCCACCGCCGAGCGATCGGTACAAGAAGTGTTTCCCGTCGGCCTAATGGCCTTCGGTCGATCATGGCCGATCGGGAATGTAGGTCGAACACCGGCTCGACCCAGGCAGGCAATTTTCAGCTGGCTCCATGTTCAACCCGCCTTCAGCCTGTGCCGGGGAGTCTGGGTATGTCGGAGAGCGTTTTGAATGGCCAGTTTTTAAAGCTGGCCATCTACTAATCAGCGTTAGAAGTCTGGCTGGATATCGTCGAAGAAGTTCGCGTGTAGCTCGTACTCCAGAGAGCCAAATCGCGCAAGTAGGTCTGCTCTTAGCTCTCCCTGGGCTACAGGCTCCAGATTGATCCAGTGGCTGTATGGAAGCCCATCATCCGATTCATTAGTCGTGACTACCGCATCAACCAGAAGCTCAGCGTCATCGACCGAAATACCCAATTCATTCGCCAAGGCTTGGGCCATGGATATGCGCTTGCCACGATCCGCATCTTCGATTTGGGCCCAATGCTCCCATTCAGACCTACGGTCGCGATCAGCATCAGATTCACCGCTGGAGATGGACACGCCCTCTTCTGCGAGCAACCACTTACCATCACGTCGCAGTAGCTCGACCGTGGCTATAAGGAAGAACGCTGTGCCGTGATACATCCGTTCTTGGTCTTGCTGTCCCTGGTAGGTCAGCGAGATCCCTAAGGTCAGCACCCCGGTTGTGTCGTTGTATTCAGCAGCATCCACCTCAAGGGCGTCTATCGCGAATCCGCTCGCGTTGGTTTCTGCAATCGCACCGGATAGCTGAGCTTCCAGCTCTTGATCCAAGTCGACGTAGACATCGTCTTCATGGATCGCGTGGCTGAAGTCTTTGACCCCAAATACAGCCACCATCAAACGCAGATCCTTAGGGTTCCGTTGGGCGACCATAGAAAACTCATGGTAATCAGCGAAACCAGCTTTTTGGGCAAGCGCTTCTTGAGCTGCGAAAAGCTTCAAGCCCTGCTCACGAGCGAGCAGCTTGGCTTGAGATTTGAAAATGCTGAGCGGGGAAAAGTCTGACATGGCAATAGCTCCAAAACCTACGACGCTCTGGTGACCGATTGCCTGTTCACCGGGCAGCGTCTGGTTAGGGACATGCCGATGTAAAACTGGAGGGTGTTAACGATGGGCTATTGCTTCGCGAAACAGGCGCCAGGCGACCATCACCGCCTGGCCATGATCATAGGTCAACGAGCACAGCTCGACAACCCTAATAATGCTCAGCTTGCCTAGGTGAGTTTGCCGGCCGGTTACTACCTACCCAACCCCATCAGGAATTGATCTACTCGCTCGAAAAGGTAGCTGTTCGGATCCGACCCCTCATCCTTGGACAGGAGGAGATCGACTATTTCAGGCACTGACAGAGGTATGATCAGCTTCCCATGTTCACGCATTGCACCGGCGATTACTGCCTTAGCAGAGTCGGCACAGTCTTCATGAGAAATAACCAAAGCAACCTTCCTTAGAGCCGATGGATATAGGTACCGTTCAGTGGTAACGATCTCGTTCTGAGTAATGGGTTTGCTGTAGTTTTTGAATTCGAAAACCACATACCTACTCCCGAGATCTTCCAGCATTAACCGCCAAACTTCGGCTGACTTCTCCAGGATCCGACACACGAGATCTCTACGGTGAAGAGTGTCCACAGTGCGCGATTGCTCATGCCAACCATGAAGGTCGTGCTCGAAGAGGTACTTCAGCGCGCTGATGCAGGCGTTCTCAAAATCAGCCGCCATAAGCCTCCCTCGCTCTATGGCCAACAGCGCATCCGCTAGCACCCTGCCAGGCTTACGGGACGGCTGAGTATCTCCATCGGATGCGCTCCGTCTTAGGAAGGCAGGGAGACTTAGGCTCAGCGTTTCAGCACTTTTAGGAGTGTCAGCTTCCAGGAGTTCCTCAAGCTGAGCTTGAATATCCGCAAACGGGGCTGCCATCTCGAACAGCTTCGTCTCATCCCAAACCTCGACGTCAGGGAAGTTGTTAGCAACCTCTGCGAATCTAGGCACTATCGGACAAGATATAGCTAGCACGGCTCTAGACGCCCCAATCTGCCTACGGGATCGACTGGTGTACTCTAAAGCGCGTGCAAATATTGAAGCAGGGGGTGGAGACGTCCGTCGATAGAATTTGAGTTCCACCACAGTAAGCGCATCAGGTTGCCCGAAGATAATATCGGGCTCCAGCCCTATTATGTCTTGTGGCTCTTCTACGACATCGTGCTCGCCCAAACGTCGCAGGAGTTCAGCAATCAACGAAGTAAAGGCATACGCGGATCGAAGTGTGGCCGCGCCTCGCTTTCTTGCAACCATTTAATGCTTCCTTTCCAGATAGTAGTCAGTTTCTATAGTGCAGCGGAATCTTGAAGCTCAATACCACCGATCGCTACACATGCCTAGTTTAGCCCTTTGGTAATCCTAACTAGCTGACCCGCGCCTTCATCTATGAGCACGAGGTCAAGGTGATCAAACGACCAGATAAATTTTGACTTGGTCGGAATATTACCTTCGCTATAAAGCGTCTTGGCGAACTCAAACATCTCCAAATTTTTTTCGTACTCTTTTATCGTCCTGACATATTGAATGGCCATTTGAACAATCGCTACGGGTACACCGGATCCAGCGATCCCCATACCAGCCATGCCTCCTATGTAGATCTCACCCGGCAGCCGTCCTTGAGAGAGTCTTTTCTGGTGTGCAGCCCATAGGTTACGTAGCTCCGGCGTCATTTCTCCTTTGTCATCATGTTCAAATGCATCGTGAGTAAAGAGCCCAATGATCTCGAATTCGTCGCGGCTAACCAGTGCAAAGAGAACTTCGTCGGTGCGTTTATAGTGCCCAGCTGGCTCCTTGGTCAGACCCAGATGAAAATGATGAAACCCCATAACATTCAGCAGAAAATCTTTGTCCGCCCACAACCCCTTGGGGTGATTTCGATCAGCGGGTGTGAACCCATCAGATGTTGCAGACAGGGACAGATAGGGAGTGAGGTCGCTCCCAGACTGTACGGCACCCAGAAGTGCTTCGATATTTGGCTTGAGAACTGCAGCTCTAGGATCAGCGTTTAGGACGCCAGCCTGCTTTACACGACGAGGTCTGCTACCCACCAACCGTACTTTCCAGCTAAGAAAAGCAACCAGCAGCTCTGTGAGCCGCATGGCCTGAAGCGCTTGCAGGGTTGACTTGTTATTTGGAAATCTGGGAATAGCCTCCACCAGGTCTTTCTTCAATTTTTTGAGGCGCTTTGATTCCGTTTCTTTCTGATCCATCAGCTTACATCCAGAGCTAATTTTCTAAGAGATTCTGGGGCTTCATTCCTCCCCAAGATTTTGATCTACCAGGATGGAAGCCTGTATCACCATTGACTCTTCCGTCGACCTTACCAACGATTAATCGATAGCCTTAAGCGGTTGCGTCAGTCTTTACATACCGAAAAACATCTTCCTATCTTCTTCTTTGTGCAAATGGTGTTTTGCAACATGATAAAACTTAGGCTTAACAACTTCCGAAAATAACATGAACGGGAGTTCATCGATGCATATCTCGGCCACTACAGCACTGAAATCCTTTGCATAACAATCTTGAAGGATTTTTAAATTTGTCGAGGGGAAACTATCCTTGAATTCTTTGTTGTACTCAGGATAGAAGTATCTTATTAAAGCTGCTTCGTATAGCGAGATTTTTTCAGCTTCTGTTGTGTTCCGAGCTTTATCGAGCCCCTGCTTAATTCTGACATCGCCGCTATCGCCATTTTTGGCAAAAGGGTTCATCATGGTTATCAACTGGTTACTTGGTTCAATTGCTAACATCAACAATGTCAGCTTGTGGCCTTGAGGAACCCCTTTCAATGCTATCTTTTGGAGGGTTTCATGCTTCAAAAGTCTATCAACTGCATTTCTAGAGCCGTCTTGCCCATAAGCTTGACCAATGTATTTTACATTGAAGGTAACCGCTTTCGTCTCATTGCTTAATCTCGCCTGCAATTCCTCAGAAGACGTCCAAAATTTTTCACCACTGGCGTTTTCTAGATACAGTAATCCACCTTCATCTTTCAGCGTTAAACCCGGAATATCATAAGCAATAACATGCTCCTCTCCTAGCAAACCAAACTTCAGAGAAAGCGTCTGACCAACCTGCGTCGCACCGATGAGATTTATTATCGGAGTATATCCAATAATATAAATATGACACTTTGATATAACATCCATCATCGGCGCCAACGCTTCTCTATCGTAAATCCCTTCGGCTGGAATTGTACAGTAACTAAGCGCAAACATACCAAAGGCATGTTCAACATCAAATAGCGCATTGGCAAACATCCTGCCACCTTGGCCTTTATCAACACCTTCCATACAAGATATCCCAGAAAACTAACCGGCTATTTTTATGAGCATCATTCAAGCTCGTCTGCTAGAGAATATGACTTTAGGAAAAGCCACATCAATAATGGATCATGCTAATCAGAAAAGCACTTGTCGAGTTTTTTTGCCTAGGCTGGTCAGGCAGACTGTAATCGCCAATGAAGTGAATCTTCGACTCATCGAAATGAGTCCCGAGTCGTCATAACGCCTGAGTGAGTAGCTCTCTAGCTTGGTAGACTAGCCGGGCCCATCGGCCCGAAGGATCGACCTCCCCGTTGACGCCACTTCGTACCGCAGCTTAGCTGGCAAGCGATGACTCGGGCGCAGAATGATTTGAACACAACCTATCCCCTCACCGCCCACGAGGTCTGCCAGGTGCTGACGGACGTCGCGCTGGGCAAACGCATCATGACGCGAAGCTCCATCCTGTCATGGATTGAGATCTATCACGGCCTGATGCCCGTCAAGATCGATGGCTGGCGACTCACCCTCTTCAAGGACTGTGACACCCTGGACTACTGCGAGTACTGCAGGTCGCCTGATGGTAGAGTCGGGACACTCGAAATCTGGCAGCGCGACGGAGCCGATCCTGTCGAACTACTTAGTGCCTGGGAGCGTGGACAGCTCGAACGATTGCTCGCAGCCCTCTGAGCCTCCATACAAGACCGCAGGTGAGCGTCTGGCCGCTTCAGAAATCTCTAACCTGCTTCCAAGACTTTAGCTATGGCACCATTTTCATCACATTCAGTTGCCGCCAAGGCTTGGTAGGCTTACCAGGATTTTTAACCTGAATTCGGGTAACTGCCAATCTGCGATGCAACCTAAAATGTAAACGGCCCTGCCCTCACCTATTGCTTAATGTACGAATCGAATAGGCCTGGCTTCCGAATAGGAGTAACAAATTGCTGAACCGCCCTGACAAAGACGCGCTCCGTGCAATGCTGGAATCGCAAGTTCAAGAAAAGCTGCAGCACGACCCAGACGCGGTAACGACTTATGCAGCCCAGCCTGTACCTGACCGAAAACCGTACACCAGCAAACCCACGGTTCAGGACAAGGCATTTCACAAAGAGCTCGAGCAGATGCGTGCAGACGCCGAAGCTGGAGTGATACATACGCCCAAGCGCGAGCCGGAAGACGGAGATGCCCCTAGCCTAAGGCTTGATGATTATCCAGGTCTGTAAGTGTCGCCGAGATTCTACGGGCATTGAGTGGCTTGGCGATTCACAACCAATGGAGACCACACGTGAGAAAGCCACCTATGAAAATCATCATCGAAGAATGGGATGGTGACGGTGCGATTCGAATTCCCGATGAGGCGCTACAGGAACTGGAGCTCGATGTTGGCGACTCGCTTTATCTGATCGAGGAGTTTGTCGGCAATACACGCTGCCTTGTCCTATCGAAAATGCCTCAGATTGCGGATCGAATAGACGAGCTTGTTGAAGTCTGGGATAGCGGACAGCCTGGTAACGCCGAGGTGAAATAAAGCAGTCACTCGACGAGCCGGGCCTAAGGCCCGAATACGCGATAGCAACAACCCGTCTCAGAAGCTGCCTTGGAAGGAAGCGCGAGACAAACCGTAGCAAGCCTTTCTCCCACTGAAACACTATCGACGAGCAATTACTCCTTCAGTGCAAAAACTGGGTTCATGTCATCAATGCTTACGATGATCTTCGGCTTGCGAATCATGCCCTTCAGTCGTTTAACGGAGTAACTCACAGCCACGATGGCGAACTGACCATTCTCGAGGTCGACGAATTCGATTTCATCCCCTGCTCGCAGGCCAAGAGTATCCCGTACCTGGATAGGGATGGTGATTTGGCCTTTAGAGTTCACAATGGAAGAAGCCATGAGGGATACCTACGCGATTGAGCACTTACATGATAGCCGAGCTGTGAGGTAGGCCACATAACGTCAAGACATGGGGACGAGCCGGGCTTTGGCCCGAAGGAGCGACAACCAAAAGGAGCTTCTTTCGAAATCCACACTCGGCGCATGACAAGCGCTTCAAGCGCGGATAATGTCAGTTCCATGAACGACGCAAATCCTACTTCATCCGTATCCACGATCCTTTCTCGCAATGAGACGGATGGCACAGACACCACAAAGAATGATCGGGAGCTTTGCGAGGTTCTGACGCTGTTAGAGGACGACATACTGACTACCCCTGGGAAGCTGATCGCCCTCGATTCAACTCTTCTGGTTCGCCTCGATTCTTTGATCGGCTGTATCGATGTTGACATTAACTCTCCGCTCTCAGCGGATGATGAATGAATGCTCGGCACTGGCGCAATGGATGGCACCTGCAATCAGTGATGGGGTGAGAGCTGCGTCGATCAACCGTGCGTTAGGTACCGATCGGCGCACGTCTTCTATGGCGCCCTCTATTGCGTCATGTGCAGAGGCTGCTTCACGGACAAACTCCAATGCCAGGCGACCTGGCTGTCCGACTCCGACCAACGCATCATCACAACCTTCTTCCGCCAAGCGATCCAGAATCGCATCCGTATCGTTGTCGTCAGACAGTAATTGGTACGTCAGGGTGAAAGTACATTCCATCTCTAATCCTTCGTCTCAGCAGGTTCTTGATTGATGTCTATTTGACTGGATACGACGAGCACTGGCTCATAAGGTTGGGACAGTTTGAACGATGACAGCACCACATTACCGTCGCTAGTCAGTGCCTTCAAAGTCATTCAACTGGCTCAGCCGGGCCCGTCGGCCCAAAGCAGCGACTTTAAGAAAAATGCATCGACACACCACCTACTGCTGAGCCGGCCTCCCCGCAAAGGCGAACGCATTGCACTGTCATAAATTGTCTCAGCTGAAGCCCGTCCAGTTCTTGAAATCGTCTTGTTTTGCCGGTACTTCTAGGTCACCAATCTCATGCACGGAAAGCAACCATGCAAGCAAGATTTAGAGTGATTGAGACAACCACATTGGACGATGGCAGCAAGCGATACAGGGTCGTTGATCTCGTAGAGGGCGGTTCAGCCAGCAAGCATGGCGTGTTCAAAATTAGGACAGAGGCAGACGCTGTTTGCTCAGCGTTGAACGGTGAAGGCCCTAAATCAGCGGATAAAAATCGTGCTGCATCTGCAGCTTCGCTCTGAACCTATAAGCCAGGAGAGCACGGAGCTTTCTTGATAAGGTCGCTATAGGGACGGCATGGACTCGCGCCCAGATAGCATGCTTTGCAGCCGCACCTGATTAAGTTCTACGCAAGCACTCTCTGCTTCAGCACGTGTCTGATAGACAGTCTTCAGACGAAGCTTTTCTTCGTTGTCGTAAATGTTGAAACCTATCGGAGCGGTTTCGCAGTAGAAGCGCGTTCCGCTGCGCATAGATCCTATTTCTGTTGGGATTGCGGGGACAACAACGAATCTCAAAATCATATTCACATCCTCACCAGTCACCCTTCACTATTAGCGGCTCTTGGCCACCACGGCAAGGGATCATCACTGGTTTCCGATGAGGAGCACGTCCGGCCACAGGCGATGAATAAACTCGTTTTGAGTTAGAGAATTGTGCTCTCCAACCTGGTATGAGCGCACACATCACCGCTAAGACGTTATGCATGAACCTAGCCGGGCCCCAGCGGTTCGAAGTAGCGATTAGATCAAGCCAAAACACCACCAAAGCCAGAATGCTTTTCATTGTCTCTTATCAGTTGACAGTAAAACGCATTTCACCTGCTTTTTCCGCACCATATAGATCCTTAATCTGTGCCCATGTTGAACGACAACATTCACCCACCTCAAAAGGACTTCATCATGAGCAACGCTACCTACAACCGCTTGAACAAAGACGACGCCGTAGTTCTGCTGGTCGACCACCAGACCGGCCTGATTTCCCTGGTTCAGGATTTCTCGCCCAACGAGTTCAAGAACAATGTGTTGGCACTGGCGGACGTAGCCAAGTTTTTCGAGCTGCCGACCATACTCACCACGAGCTTCGAGCAAGGCCCGAATGGCCCATTGGTGCCGGAGCTAAAAGAGATGTTTCCTGACGCGCCCTACATCGCTCGACCAGGTCAGATCAATGCATGGGACAACGAAGATTTCGTCAAGGCAATCAAGGCCACTGGTCGCAAGCAATTGATCATTGCCGGGGTCGTCACTGACGTCTGTGTAGCCTTCCCGACCCTTTCGGCTCTGGCCGAAGGTTTTGAAGTGTTCGTGGTGACCGACTCTTCCGGTACCTTCAACACCACTGTGCAACAGGCAGCCTGGAACCGCATGACACAGGCCGGTGCTCAAATGATGAACTGGTTCTCGGTGGCCTGTGAGCTACAGCGCGACTGGCGCAACGACATCGAAGGTCTGGGTAACCTCTTGTCCCAGCGCATTCCGAACTACCGCAACTTGATGAACAGCTACTCGGCGTTGACTGCACGCCAATCGTAAGTCTGGTTTGACTCCCAAGGCCCGCTTTTGCGGGCTTTTGGCATAGCATTCATGTCGAACCAAAACGAACTCAGAGCTGCTCGTAAAAGATAACCCTGCCTGCTTATCCTCTTGCTGGATTTAGTAGCCTTTCGATCGGTCGACCACATTCAACAGCGGCAATCCGTGCTGTTCTCTCCAAATATTCTCAGCTATGACAGCGGCTGCCTCCTCAATCTGTACATCACTAGCGATATGAGGTGTTAGGAGAACCCGTGGATGTTTCCAGAAAGGGCTCAGTCTTGAAGGAGGCTCCTCAATCAGAACATCCAAAACGGCCCCCCCTATTTGACCGTCATCCAACGCATCAAGCAGATCCTGTTCTACAACATGGGCACCGCGCCCTACGTTGATCAGCCCTGCACCCCGAGGCAGACGACCTAGCCGGGTGGCATTTAGTATTCCGTTTGTTGCAGGCGTCAATGGCAGCATATTTACAAGGATGTCGCACTGGCCCAAGAAATCTTCCAGTTGCTCCAAGCCGACGTAACAGCGTCCACCAGGAACCGCCTTCTTTGAACGATTCCATCCAGTGAGTTGAAATCCCAATGGCTGAAGTCGATCGAGCGCCGCTCGGCCGAGGTTGCCAATCCCCATCACACCAATACGTCGCTGCGAAGCATGCACGATTTGCCGGGGTTGCCAGCGACCTTCGCGTTGACCCTCTTGGTAGGCAAGGATGTCCCGATGCAATGCAAGGACACCAAACAGAACGTACTCGGCCATGATGTCCGCCATCGAGCTATCCACGAGACGAACAAGCGACACACGATCAGGCAACTGAGCTAGTTCAAATTGATCGACACCCGCCCCCGCGGAATAAAGGCCTCGAAGATTACAAAAATCTGCAAGATTGCCTGGAGATTCCCAAGCCAATAGATAGTGCACCTCTTCTGGATTACCTACATTCGGCCACTCGCGGAACTCTAAATCTGGGGCCATCTTTGATAAACATTCCCGCCACCTCCCCGAATCATTAGGATCAGCCATGTATAGGATGCACATTGAAAAGCTCCTTGTTCGGTCGAGTTTTGGCTTCGAAATGGCCGTGTAAGAAAAGGTGTGGCGGACTTCGATGCTAGAGCTTGCCCTCCTTATTGAACCGACCGATAACGTCCCTCTTTTTGCTCTTTACGACATACCCAACCAACAGGGTAACCAGGGTTTTTGATGCGCATAGGGATTGAATCATTTACGAACGACGCATCGTAAAAGTTCAGTTATGGTGGCGTTGACCACCAACCAAATCACCTTCGTTTTTGAATAGAGATGGCTCGCAGATCGCGGCATGACGAGATGCTGTGACTGTCGTTCGCCCGGAAGCCTAAAAAAGGAAATCTGCATGCTTTATTTTCAGCAAATGCTGGGCATTGCCGTGTTTTCCATCACCGGTGTGCTGGCCATCAAAAAAGCCGATGTCGATTTTTTCGGTGCGATGGTGTTGGGCATCATCACCGCCATTGGTGGGGGTGTTGCCGCTGACCGAAAACTGACCCAGTAAAGGCTGTTCTGCCGACTGAAAACTGACCCAGGTGTTCAATTGCTTCTGCTCACTTTTCGAGCAGGAGAACACAGGGTGATCAGCATGGAAA
>NZ_JBFTOU010000033.1:0-61909 GCF_056398125.1 Pseudomonas sp. 05L36
TGTTCACCTTGAATGAAGCGTTTCATGGGCAGCCCTTGCGATGAAATCCGGGGCAATCATAGCAAGGGTTGGCTTTGGCGTTTTGACACACTCTGGGCCGTGCGCGGCTAACCCGGCATCCATGCCGGGTTGCCCACTGCGCAGAACCTCCACTCGGCCTCACGAGGGGGCGTGTACCGCAACAGCGTCCGAGGCGGCCTACCGGCCGGCCTGGTTCTGATGCGTGCGTGTTTCCCTGTAGGAGCTGTCGAGTGCAACGAGGCTGCGATCTTTTGATTTTTGACAATGTCGAAGGGTGCGGAAGATCAAGATCAAAAGATCGCAGCCTGCGGCAGCTCCTACAGGGGGAATGCATTTAGCCGAAAGAGATTGGTCGGCCATAAGGCCGCCTTCGCGAGCAAGCTCGCTCCCACAATGGGTCGGCCTACACCAACTGCTCTTCACCACTCAACAGGCCGAGCGTTAGCTCGCCTGCAGCTCTTGATCTTGATCCAACCGCCCCCTCGGAAGGCTGAGCGGAGGTGTTCATCCGGGGATTGGCGCGCAGCGCCGTTCGACGCAGTCGAACTCATTGCATGTAGGTCGAAGCGAAGCCGACCGGAGGGCAATGCCCCCGGATGAATACCGGAGCGAAGGAACCCCGAGCCTAGGCGAGGGGCCGTACGTTCGGGGCGAGCGTTTTTTGCTTACTTTTTTAGGCGCTTGTAAAAAAGTGAGTCGCCGTAAGGGCGAAACCGCCAGCCGTCGTTACCGCAGAAACGGATATGTACTCAATCAACCCATGACCCTGGTCGGCCCAAAGGCCGCCAAGGTCAACAACAGACTCAAGCCAAACTCTTGCTGACCACTTCAAACACATCACTGGACAACTGCCCCGAAGCCCGAATCCGCTCCAGCTCCCCCTTCATCAAAACCTGACGAGCACTGTCGTACTTGCGCCAGCGAGTCAAAGGCGCCAACTGGCGAGAAGCAATCTGCGGATTGAAGCCATTCAACTCGATCACCAGATCCGCCAGGAAGCGATACCCGGAACCGTCAGCGGCGTGGAAGTTGATCAGGTTCTGCCCGGCAAACGCACCGACCAGCGCCCGCACCTTGTTCGGGTTCTTGATGTTGAACGCCGGGTGCTGCATCAATGCCTTGGTCCGTGCCAGGCCACCAGGCAACACGCTGCCAGCCTGGACGCTGAACCACTGATCCATGACCAGCGGGTTGTCCTTGAAGTGTTCGGCGAAGCTGGCCAGTGCCTTGGCCTTCTCGGCTTCGAACGGTGAATTGACCAGCACAGCGAGTGCGGTCAGGCGCTCGGTCATGTTGTCGCACGCATCGAACTGCTCCAGCGTCGCCGCCAGAACTTCCGGCTTGCCGCTGAGCATCAGGTACGACAGCACGATGTTCTGCAAGGCACGACGGGCGAAATGCTCGGCTTCGGCCACATACGGAGTCTGCTTCGACAATTCGCGATTGGCCTGATAACGCTGCCACAGGCCTTCGAACAACGCACCGGCCAATTGCTTGCGAGCGAACTCACGGGCGGTGTGAATGGCTTCGACGTCCGCCACTTCGCTGATCTCGGTCAGGTACGCCTCGCTTGGCAGCGACAACATTTCGGCGACCATCGCCTGATCCAGCGACTCATCCGAGAGCACCGTGCGCAGCGCCGACACCATTCGCTGATCGAGCACAAGCGCTTCGCCCTTCTGCTGCTGGGCGATCAGCTCTTGCAACACCTGCACCGACAGTTGCTGGCCGGCATCCCAGCGGTTGAAGCCGTCGCTGTCGTGCTGCATCAGGAACATCAACTGGTCGCGGTTGTACGGGAAGCTCAGTTTCACCGGTGCCGAGAAGCCACGCAGCAACGACGGCAGCGTTTGTTCGGCGATGTCGACGAAGGTGAAGGTCTGTTCGGCTTCGGTCACGGAAATGACCCGCGAGGTGCCTTGCGCGGAGGCTTCCCCGGACAGACGCAGGGCAATCGCTGCCCCTTTGGAATCCAGCAGGCCCAGCTCGACCGGGATCACGAACGGCAGTTTTTCAACTTTGTCCGGGGTTTGCGGGCAGCTCTGGCGGAAGGTCAGGCTGTAGGTTTTCGCCGCCGCATCAAAGGACTCGCTCACCGCCAGACGTGGTGTACCGGCCTGGCTGTACCAACGCTTGAACTGGGTCAGGTCAACGCCATTGGCATCCTCCATGGCCTTGATGAAGTCATCGCAGGTCACGGCCTGGCCGTCGTGGCGTTCGAAGTACAGGTCGCTGCCTTTGCGGAAACCTTCGGCACCGAGCAAGGTGTGGATCATGCCGACCACTTCCGAGCCCTTCTCGTACACGGTCAGGGTGTAGAAGTTGGAAATCTCGATGAAGCTGTCCGGGCGCACGGCGTGGGCCATGGGGCCGGCGTCTTCGGCGAATTGGTGGGTGCGCAGGTAGGCCACGTCCTGGATGCGCTTGACCGTGGCCGAGTTCATGTCCGAGGAGAAACCGGCATCGCGGAACACGGTGAAGCCTTCCTTCAGCGAGAGCTGAAACCAGTCGCGGCAGGTCACGCGGTTGCCCGACCAGTTGTGGAAGTATTCGTGGGCGACAATCGCCTCGACCCGCTGGTGCGCGGCGTCGGTGGCGGTTTCGGCCTTGGCCAGCACGGCGCTGGAGTTGAAGATGTTGAGGCCCTTGTTTTCCATGGCGCCCATGTTGAAGTCATTCACGGCGACGATCATGAAGATGTCCAGGTCGTACTCGCGACCGTAGACCTCTTCGTCCCAGCGCATGGATTTCTTCAGGCTGTTCATGGCGTGCTGGCACTTGTCGATGTTTTCCGGCTCGACGTAAATGCGCAGCGCCACGTTGCGCTCGCTCAGGGTAGTGAAGCTGTCTTCGACGCACCACAGGTCACCGGCCACCAGCGCAAACAGGTACGCCGGTTTCTTGAACGGGTCTTCCCAGGTCGCCCAGTGCCGGCCGTCTTCACCGGGACCGGAGGCAATCGGGTTGCCGTTGGACAGCAGCACCGGATAGCTGTGTTGTTCGGCGACGACCGTGGTGGTGAAGGTGCTCATCACGTCCGGGCGGTCGAGGTAATAGGTGATCTTGCGAAAGCCTTCGGCCTCGCACTGGGTGCAGAACATCGTGCCGGACTTGTACAGGCCCTCCAGCGCGGTGTTGGTTTCCGGGTGGATCCTGACGCTGGTGTCGACCGTGAAGGTGGTGCTGGTCGGGTGCAGGGTCAGGTGATTCTCGGTCAGCTGATACTGCGCGGCAGAAAGCTCCTGGTCGGCCAGGGTGACCGCCAACAGCTCAAGCTGCTGGCCGTCGAGCACCAGCGGCGGCAGGCCCGGGCCACGCTCGGGGTTGCGGCGCATCACCAGTTGCGCATGGACCAGGCTGTGGTCCTCGTACAACTCGAAGGTCAGGTGCGTTTCGTCGATCAGGTACTCGGGCGCCTGATAGTCCTTGAGGTAGATCATCTTCGGTTGTTCGGTGCGCATGCTGGAGTCCTTACTGATGCACGGCGAGCTGGTAAGCCGTGTATTTACGAATATTGATCACGCCGGTGTCGAAGATCAGGTATTGACCCTTGACCCCCATCAGCGTGCCTTCGGCAATCGGGTTCTTGTCCAGGTTGAAGCTGACGATCTTCGCCGGGTACTGCTCGACCGGATAGCGAATTTCCAGCGGTTCGACATCGGTCACCGGCTGGATCGCCTGCAAGCCAAATCGCTGCTGCAACCCCAGCAAGCCTTCAGCGCAGCTGTCGAACAGCTGATCGCGGACTTCGGCCAGGTTCACCGCCGCCGCATCGCCCTTGAGCAAAGCACGCCAGTTGGTCTTGTCGGCCACCTGGCTGCGGAACAGATCCTCGACGAAACCGGACTGCTGACGGGTCGATACGCGCATGATCGGCAAGGCCTGGCTCGCACCCTGGTCGAGCCAGCGGGTCGGCAACTGGGTGGCACGGGTAATCCCGACTTTCACCCCCGACGAGTTGGCCAGATACACCACGTGATCAGTCATGCAAAACTTCTCGCCCCATTCCGGCTCGCGGCAGGTGCCGGCGTCGAAGTGGCAGCGTTCCGGGCTCATGATGCAGACGTCGCACTGGGCCAGTTTGGTCATGCACGGGTAGCAGTAGCCCTGGCTGAAACTGGTCTTGGTCTTGCGTCCGCAATGGATGCAGTGGATCGCACCCAGGTATTCCAGGCGAACCGTGGTGCCGATCAACGGATTGACCGGAACCTCGGTTTCGCCCAGACGAAATGCGTATTGCACGTTCGGCCCGTCCAGGCGCGCCGACATTTTGCTGATTGCACCGCGGCCAATCTCGATCAATGGATGGCATCCGACTTGAACAGGATGTTCGGCACTTCGATCGACTTCGAAGCGCATTCCTGCGGCCCCATGTAGCCGGTACGCTGGTCCTCTGGCAGGTTCTGGATTTCCCAGGCGATCATCGCCTGCAACGACAGCTCGCGTTGTTCGGCGGTGAGCTTGCCACCGTCGGACCATTTGCCGATTTCCACGGCCAGTTTCAGGCTCTCGTAGATATCGGAGGTGATGTTGTTGATCATTTCGTTAAAAGAGGACATTGAGTCTCCGTCTCTTCATTGCAGGTTCTGAATTAGGCGGCCAGTTTACGGCGGTTATACAAACCGCCCAACAAACCGCTGAAGCATCCGATGAGTAACCCGCTGACGTGGGCCGCGTTGGCGATTTCGCCGAAGCCGATCATCGACACCAGCCCGGACAGGCACAACAGCAACCACACCAGCATCATCACCAGCACACCTCGCGGCAGGCGATAAGCCCGGTTCGGCGCCAGCAACTGGAAGATCCAGCAATGCCCGAGCAGGCCGTACAGTACGCCGGACAAACCGCCGAACAAGGTCGGGCCGCTGAAGTGATACTGGGCGTAGTTGGACACCAGGCTGAACAGCAAGGTCAGGCCGATCAGGTTGATACTGCCCTGGCGCGACTCGATGCGCCGCCCCAGTTCCCAGTACCACATGCCGTTCATCGCCAGATGCAGGATGCCGAAGTGAATCAGCATCGGCGTGAACAGGCGCCACCACTGCCCCGCCGCCAGGCTGTCGGCCAGTGGCGTGAAGTGGAGGTACTCGCCGACCACGCGGAATTCGAGGAAGGTCAGCCAGCGCATCGTTTCAAGGTTGTCGCCGAGCAGGGTCACTGCACCGACAATCACGCTCAGCAACAGCACCAGCGCGGTGGCCCTGGCGTATTTCAATTGCTCGACGAACCCCGGGCGCTTGATGGTCTGCGCCAGCGGAATGTCCAATTGCTGATCGGGATCGCCCGCCGGAAACCGTTCGTACAACGCGCGCACGTCTTCACTGATGTTGTCTGGCACCCACAGCACTTGCTCGCCTGCCTCTTCACTGACCCGATGGGGCACTTGCATGCGCTTGAGCAAGGTGACGAACCCGCTCAAATCCACCGCCAAAGGCAGACGCAATACCGCTACAGCACTCATTGCAGCACCTCCGGCCGCTCGACATCGACCCAGACGAATTTATGCGGATCCAGGCGGGTTTCCTGATCCAGGCGATAGGCAACCAGCTTGCCGTACAGCACCGCGCTGTAATCCAGACAGGCCAGGTTCGGCCGAATCGGTGCCGGCTTGCCGCTGCGCCAGTAATGTCCGACGAACAACAACGGCTCATCGATGCCATAGCGCAGCAAACTGTTCTTTTCGGTGGACGTCAGCGGCGTCCGGGCCACGGGTTCCGGCAGTGCATCGGGCTGGAATACGATGTCGCCGTAGGTTTTCGGATCGTCTTCCCAGAACTTGGTGCGGAAGAACGAACGCACCAGCCCATCGCCGCTGGTCATGGTCAGGCCATGGGGCAAGCGCATGTCCGTGCCGCGCAGCAGCCGGTCGAACACGGTGCAGGCAAAAGATCCCGCCTGCGCCGAAGCCTGGAGAAAAGGCTCGTCGACGCAACCGTTGGGGAACAACGCCCGCAGCGGCTCGATCAGCCCGGCGTCCCAGCAGGCGTGGACCACGCGAAAACGCCCGGCATCGACGAACAATGGCAGCTTATAGAACCATTGCTGGAAGTCGTGCCAGTCACCCGGATGGTGTTCGAACTGGGTCAGGGTTTCATGCAGCAGGCGGGCATGGCGCGGCGTGTGCTCGCGCACGAATTGCTTGCCGCTGCCGGGTAGCGCCGGCGTGCTCCAGCCCAGCGCATTGAACTCGTGGTTGCCCATGATGCACAGCGCCTGACCGGCCTCGACCATGTCGTGGACGATATGCAGCGCCTCGCGAATCCGCGGGCCGCGATCGATGATATCGCCGACGAACACCGCCATGCGCGACGCGTGCCGCCAAACGCCACCTTGCTTGTGATAACCGAGTCGGTCGAGCAAGTGCTCCAGGGTCAGAGCGCAACCGTGCACGTCACCGATCAGGTCGTAGCTACGCGCGGGATCGAGCATCAGTCGCCTCCACCCCCCAACTTGCTGCCCCAGCCGAGCTTGGTCCGGCAAACTTCATAGTAGTTGTGGTCGAGCGGGTGAATCAGCCGCAGTTTCTGGGCTTTCTTGCTGACGGTAATGGTGTCGCCGGGCGCGCAGGTAAAGTGGTTCTGCCCGTCACACGAGACTTGCGGGTAAATCTGCATATCCTTGGACACGACGATTTTCAGCTCACTGTTGCCATCGACCACAATCGGTCTACCCGACAAGGTATGGGGGTACATCGGCACAATCACAATAGCGTCGAGCTTGGGATGCATGATCGGCCCGCCGGCAGACAATGCATACGCGGTGGAACCGGTCGGCGTGGCGACGATCAGGCCGTCGGCCTTCTGGCTGCAGACGAACTGGCCGTCGATGTACAGCTCGAATTCGATCATTCGCGTGGATTTGCCAGGGTGCAGCACCACATCGTTCAGTGCATCGCCCTGGCCGATGGCCTCGCCGTGGCGACGGACTTCGGCCTGCAACAGGAAGCGGTTTTCCACCAGATAGTGGCCATCCAGCACTTCGGCGACCTTGGTTTCCAGTTCATCGGGGCGAATGTCGGTCAGGAAACCCAGGCTGCCCCGGTTGATGCCGAGCACCGGAATATTGTGCCTGGCCAGCGCCCGGGCGGCACCGAGCAGACTGCCGTCACCACCGACCACAATGACCATGTCGCAGACTTCGCCGAGCATCTTGCGCGACGAGGTTTGCAAGCCGTGCCCTGGCAGCACTTCGGCGATGGTGTCTTCGAGGATCACGTGCAGGTGACGATCGAGCAGAAACCGTTTCAGTCGGCGGACGGTATCCAGCACCTGGGAACTGCCCAGGCGACCGATGATGCCGATATTGCGAAATTGCTCCATGGGGCTCCTGCGGGGATCTGCGTGGCGGCGAAAACCACGATTATGGGCGAAAGCCGCCCGTAGACAAAATCCTTTCAGCTTCAAGGGTGTGCCCCGGTTTCAGGCTATGCTCGCAAGATGATGCTATTTCCGGATTTGCTCCACCTGCCCCATCAGTTACGCCATCCCGAAGTGCGTGACCTGGCGTGGGTCATCCTCGCGCCGCCCATGCTGGACGATACCCCGTGGCCGCAACGCCACCCGCTGGCCGGCAGCGACTGGGTGCAGGCACCGCAACGGCTGGAGCATTGGCTGCTGCAACTGGACCGGGACAGTTATAGCTTGCTGCACTGGCTGGCCCAGGCCCGGACACGGCGTCTGGGCCTGTATTACGAACGCCTCTGGCAATTCGCCGTGCAGCATGCGCCCGGCATTGAACTGATTGCTGCCAATATGCCGATTCGCCGCGAGGGGCACACCCTGGGTGAACTGGACATGCTGCTGCGCGACCGAGACGGCGTGCATCACCTGGAACTGGCGATCAAGCTCTACCTCGGCCCGCAATCCGGCGACGGACACGACACCGCCCAGTGGCTGGGCCCGGGCTGCCACGACCGGCTCGACCGCAAACTGGCGCACCTGAGCCAGCATCAATTGCCGATTTCCGCGCGCCCCGAGAGCCGTGAGGTGCTGGCGGCGCTGGATATCCAGGCCTTCAGCGCGCATTTGTGGCTGGGGGGTTACCTGCTGTACCCGTGGCCCGGACAGGCCACCCCGCCGTCTGGCGCCCATCCGCAGCATTTGCGGGGTCGCTGGCTGCATCAAAAGGATTGGCCTGCATTGTTGGCCCAGAGCCCGCCCGGTCGCTGGCAACCCCTGCCCCGCCATGCCTGGCTGGCGCCGGCGCATTATTCGGCGGAGCACACCTGGAACCCCGGACAGATGCAGGCCTGGCTGGATGAACTGGACGCGTTGGCGCCGGCACAACTGCTGGTGCGTCTGACGGAAAATGCCAGCGGCGACTGGGAAGAGGCCGAACGGCTGTTTCTGGTGGCGGACCTTTGGCCGAACGTGCCGGGTAATGTCTGAGTATTATTGTGTCCGGGCTGGCCCCATCGCGAGCAAGCTCGCTCCCACATTGGATCTGAGCCGTATACACGTTGTGTAGCCAATGAAGATCCCTGTGGGAGCGAGCTTGCTCGCGATAGGGCCAGTCTGGTCTAAACGGACAACCTCGCCGAATCACATCACAAGCGAATCACATGCCCCTCCACAGGCGGGACCTGGCCATGGACCAAGCGGGAAATGACCCTTTGCGCCGCCTCGTAACCCTGACTTTCAATGACTTCCAGCAAAGGCTTTTCGCTCCCGGTCACTCGCTGGAAAAACCGCACCAACCCTTCGCCGATATGCTGGCTGACCCCTTCCGGCCCCCATTCGGCATTGCGCTTGCGGATCTGCACCGGGGCAAAGAAGAACACCGGTTGCGGCCCCTCGATGGCCGTCATCTGCGCTTCATCGGTACTGTGCGCAGAGCCAGCGAAGCAACTGTAGACCAGTTGCCCGGCAAAGTGCTGGTGGACCTGATCGCGTAGTCCCAGGTCGCCGGAAAAATCCACGTACAGCGTAGGACGGTCACCGGCGAGGTTGGCCAACTCGGCATAAGACACCACGTATTCGTAACAGCCGAGGTTTTCGACAAATGCTTTGTTGCCGGCGGACGTCAGCGCCACACGCTCCAGTTGCGGATGATTTTGCAGACACACGGCCGTGCCGTAGGCGGTTTTGCTGGACGCGCTGGAGAACACCAGGCGGGTCGCATCGAAAAACCGGTTGTCTTGCAGGAAGTCCGCCAGCATCGATGAAGTCAGAAATAGCGGCTTGAGCAGAATCTGCAGGTTTTCGGCTTCAGGGCTGTAGTACGCATCCCAACTGCAGCGCGTGTATTGGTTGTACGCCGAGGTCAGCCACGACCGGTGTTCGGCCCCATCGTAAAAGCCGCGCTCGGTGACCCGTTCCGGGCGCACCCACAGGTGGCTGGCCAGCGGAAAGTATCCGTAGAAACGTTCGCCCACCTCGATGCCATCCACCGTTGATGCAATGACGTCGGCAAACCCCCAAGCCGGAACGTGGCCCCAATCCACCAGGCCTGTAGGAAAGAAACCCCAGTAGTTCATTGAATCGCCATAAGCCGCGTACGTAATGTTGTTGGTGGTCAATGCGCAACGATCAATCTTCAAGATCACCTCGCCGGCTGCCGGGGTCAGGCTACGTTGCACCCGCTCTATCCGGCTCTGGTCCAGGGCATTTTTACGGGTAATCAGCCGTGTTACCGTGGTGGAATCTTGCATGTTCGATCTCCTGCTACGGCACAGTGGCGGGTCACTCAAGAGTAATCAAAGCCGATGAAGAGTGGGTTCGGAAATACCAAGGGCAGCTCGTCCACCCTCAATTCCCGCGCCAAGCCGCTGAAACGGCCGAGTCAGGCCCGGGCGATTTTCACCGTTGAGGCCATTTACGAGGCTTTTGTTCGGATTTGGCAGCGTGACGGCTGGTCAGGGCTGACCACCCGTGAAGTGGCATTGGAAGCCGGCGTGGCGATTGGCACGCTGTATGACTATTTCCCGAGCAAGAAAGCCCTGCTGTCGGGTTACATCCGGCGTCGCCTGGATGTATTGCTGGCGCAAATGGATCAAAACGTCATCCAGCCAACCGACCTGGACTGGCAAACTCGCATCAAGCGTCTTGTGTGCCTGACCTGCGACCCTGACGATGCCCGACAACCCCTGTTCAACCATGCCGTGTCGCTCATCGAGCATCAGATCGCCGAACCCAAGCATCATCGAAGGGTGTACGAGGAACTGTCGCAAAAATGGCGTGAAGCCTTTGCTGCTTGCTGCGATTTGCCGATGCAGCCATCAGCGCCGACTATTGAAGCCTGGGTGATCATGGCCTGGGGCGGTCGCCGCTATTGCGTCACGGCGCAACCGGCGGCGGAGCAAACTGCCGCCTGGCTGTCGGAAATTGAAACAATGATTTGTAGCCGGTTATCCAGCGCTTCGTAGGACAAAGCGCTGGCCAATGAATATCAAACCTTCTTGTGCTGCTCGACCCATTGCCCATAGGCATTGATGAAATTTTGCAGGAACGGCTTGACCGACTCGGACAACTTGCCCGCCTCGTCGAATGCCGAACCGGCGTTCCCCAGATAGGCCTCCGGCTGCTGCATCATCGGCACATTCAGAAACACCATGGATTGACGCAGGTTGTGATTGGCACCAAACCCGCCGACGGCCCCCGGCGAAGCACTGATAACGGCGCCGGGCTTGCCACTCCACGAACTCTTGCCATAAGGGCGAGAACCCACGTCAATCGCATTTTTCAGCGGCGCCGGCACCGATCGATTGTATTCCGGAGTCACGAACAGCACCGCGTCGGAAGAACTCACCTGTTGCCGGAAAGTGCTGTAGGCTGCCGGCGGTGAAGCGCCATCGATGTCTTCGTTATAGAGCGGCAGATCGCCAATTTCGACGATGTTGAGCTTGAGATTGGCCGGCGCCAGCTCTATCAGGGCCCGTGCGACCTTGCGGTTGATCGATTCCTTTCTCAAGCTGCCGACCAAGACGGCGATCGTATAGACGTTGCTCATGGGAGATTCTCGACTGTCCGATAGGAAGAGCTTGTAGTTATAGATGACGATTCAAGCAGTGGGCGACTGAAAACGCCGTCCCTGACTATTTTTTTCCTGTAGGAAAACTTACCTCGCTCAAGCACGGTCTACAGTGCCGCAAATTGAGTGATTTATCTCCAGAGGTTCTAAGCAGATGGCAGCAGTACTCGTCGGTCAGTTCCATGCAAGAGACGCGGAAGGCCGTATATATTCGGTGCACGAGTTCCAGGACTCCACCCCGGCGGTAGACGGTTCAGGCCCCGTCACCACCTACAAGCTGGCCATTGGCGACCGTGTCAACAAGGTCGACGACAATGATTTCATGCTGGTGCAAACCGGCGTAACCATTACCCGCGAACCGCAAACCGCCAGCGCTTCATAACCCGTCGTTATGAGCAGAAGTCATATGCGCGGACTTGGGGTAGGATTCAGCCACTGACTCCTCCACCTGCTGAACATGGACTTCACGCATGCGCTTACGCCATATCGAAGTGATCCAGGCGCTCTTGCAGACCGGTCACCTGGGCACCGCCGCCGAATGGCTGCAGTTGCCGGTGACCGAAGTCGAGCGCTTGCTGCGCGACGCCGAGGATCAGTTGGGTTTCATGCTGTTCGCCAGCGTTCGCGGACGATTGCAGGCCACCCGCGAAGCGCGGGAATTGCAGGCGGAAATTGCCCGGGTCTACGACGCGCTCGAACCGGTGCAGCGCCTGGCCAACAGCCTCAGGCAATACCTGGCGCCGCCGCTGCGCATCGTCTGCACCCCGCCTCTGGCTAACCAATTGTTACCACACAGCATCGCCGCCCTGCGCCGACGCCTGCCCGACGCACCTTGCACACTGCTGAGCCAGCCCACCCGCGACATCGTCAGAAGCCTGCTGCTGCGTGAAAGCGATCTGGGGCTGAGCCTGCACGACCCTGATCACGCCGACCTCGATTGCCAGGCGATTGCCCAGGGCAAACTTCAGTTGCTCGCACCCCATGGCTGGCTGCAACCGAAACAGAAATACATTTCACTGCAGGATCTGGCCGGTCAATCGATGATCGGACTGGAGGGGCACGACCCGCTGAGCCCGGCACTGGAAAACAAACTGCACGGTTTGCGCCCTGCCCCGGTGATTCAAACCCGGGTCCAGACGCATCAGATGATGCGCAGCATGGTCGAGGCCGGCGAGGGTCTGGCCATCGTCGACCCCTTCACCGCCCTCGGCGCCAAAGCCTCGGGGCTGGACGCCTGCCCGCTCGCGCCAGCCGTGCCGATCAGTCTCTACGCCTTGTCGCTGAAAAACGTCGAACCGTCTCCGGCGGTTCAGGCATTGTTGGCCATCGTCACGGAACAAGCCGCGGCGATGCTGACGAACTGAGCAGATTTTCCAACGGATTTTCGAACATTCGATACCAGAACAGCGCCACTTCGGCGGTGTTCGGATCGATGCCGCGATAGCGCAGATGGTCGATCCCGCCCATCACGTAACCGCAACGCTCATAGAGCCTGCAGGCCCCCAGGTTGTTGTTCTGGGTTTCGAGCATGATGCCCGGGAGCTTTTTCTTGCGGCTCCAGAATTGCGCCACATCCAGCAAGGCCTTGGCCACACCGTGCCGTCGGGCCGGTGCATGCACCGCCAGTTCGTCGATATGGGCAAAGCCGTTCCAGTTGGTGCTGACCACCAGATGCCCCACGGGCTGGTCATCCAGATAGGCCATGAAAATCGCGCTGTCGGCGGCATCGCGAAAGCTGCTGAATTCCTCGGGGTCGATGCCGTAGCACTTGCGATAAGGCGTGATCGGGGTGACCGGCCACTGTGCCACCGGCTTGCCTATTTCGGCCGCACCGTAGGCCGCGACTTCAAAACTGAAATCACTGCCCCAGATATAGGCGGCAAAACCCTCGTCGGCAACCCGTACCGACAACCCTGGGAAATTCGGATTTATAACCGGCTGCATACTGGGAAAGGTCCTCATTCCTTGATGCAATCGACGGTGTAGCACCGTCCACTGCCCTGATCTTCGTGTTGCAATCCGTGCACATCAGCAACGAACCCCGGAAAACTGCTATCGAACGTGCGGGCAAACGCCAGGTAATCGATGATCGAGCGGGTCGACTCGGTAAAGCGCTCGCCCGGCATGATCAGCGGAATGCCAGGTGGATACGGCACCAGCATCACCGCCGCGATCCGCCCGGCCAGCGCATCGATCGACACGGCTTCGACTTCACCCCGCACCAATTGATCATAGGCGTCCGCCGGCTTCATCGCGACTTCCGGCAGTACGGTGTACATGCGCTTGAGGTGCCTGGCGGTGGCATTGCTGCGATAACAGGCATGCAACTGATCGCACAGATCACGCAAGCCCATGCCCTGATAGCGCGCGACATTCTCTTGCGCCACGCAAGGCAGGCAACTGGCCAGACTGACGTTGGCGTCATAGCTGCGCTTGAACTCCAGCAATTCGGTGAGCAGCGTGCTCCACTTGCCTTTGGTGATACCCATGGAAAACAACACCAGGAACGAATACAGCCCGGTCTTCTCGACAACCAGGCCGCGCTCCCAAAGGAACTTGCTGACCACCGCCGCCGGAATCCCGTGCTCGCTGAGGGCGCCACCGGCCGTCAGCCCCGGCATCACCAGCGTGACCTTGATCGGGTCGAGCAGCACATAATCTTCGGTCACGCCGCCAAAGCCATGCCAGTCGGCATCGGGTTGCAGCAACCAGTCCTCGGTGACGACCCGCTCGATGCCTTCCGCCGACGGCGGTTGCCAGATCGAAAACCACCAGTCATCCGCGGCAATGTGCTGTCGCAAGTTAGCCAGCGCCCGGCGAAAACTCAGGGCTTCGTCGAACATTTCCTGCAACAGCGAACGCCCGGCCGGCCCTTCCATCATCGCCGAAGCCACATCCAGCGAGGCGATGATGCCGTACTGCGGCGAGGTCGAGATGTGCATCATGAACGCTTCGTTGAAGCGATCCCGGTCCAGTTGCCGAGCGCCGCCATCGCGCACGTGAATCATCGACGCCTGACTGAAAGCCGCCAGCAACTTGTGGGTGGAATGGGTGGTAAACACCAACGGGCTGTCTTCATCACGGGACGTGCCCATGCCGTAGCGCCCGGCAAAAAACTCATGAAACGCCGCATAGGCGTACCAGGCCTCGTCGAAGTGCAGCACCTCGACGCTATTGCCCAGTTGCTGCCTGATCAGCTCGGCGTTGTAGCAGAGGCCGTCATAGGTCGAATTGGTCACCACCGCGAGCTTGACCTTCGGTGCACGGCCCTTGGTCAGCGGACTGGCGTCGATCTTGGCCTGGATCGATTCGCGGCTGAACTCGCTCAGGGGAATCGGACCGATGATCCCCAGCTCATTACGCTCCGGACACAAGTACAGCGGGATCGCGCCGGTCATGATGATCGAGTGCAGCACCGACTTGTGGCAATTGCGATCCACCAGCACCAGGTCATCGCGGGCGACCACCGAGTGCCAGACAATCTTGTTGGCCGTGGAGGTGCCATTGATCACGAAAAAGGTGTGATCGGCGCCGAAATTTCGTGCTGCACGGGCCTCGGCTTCAGCCAGGGGACCGGTGTGGTCGAGTAAAGAACCGAGCTCCGGCACCGACACCGAAAGGTCCGAGCGCAGGGTGTTTTCCCCAAAAAACTGGTGAAACGCCTGCCCGACCGGACTCTTGTGATACGCCACGCCACCGCCGTGACCGGGGGTGTGCCAGGAATAGTTGGAATCCGCGGTGTGTTGCACCAAAGCCTTGAAAAATGGCGGCAACAGTCCATCGAGGTATTTGCGCGCGGCGCGGGCCACCTGTCGGGCGAGAAAGGGCACGGTGTCTTCAAACAGGTAAAGAATGCCGCGCAACTGATTGAGCTCGGCCATGGCATCGGCAGGCGCGTTTTCCAGGGTCACTGTTTCGCCCAGGGCGAAGATCGGCAGATCCGGTGCACGCACCCGCGCCAGACCAATCAGTTCGGCCATGTTTTGCAACAAATGGGAATGCGCGCTGGCGTCCTCAGAGGCAATCAACATGCAGGACAGGCCATGGTAAGTCGACGCCACCAGTCGTCCTTCGGTGTAGTCCACCGCCGAAACGACACTGAACCCTTCCTGCTCCAGCTCCCGGGCAATCCCCCGCACGCGGTCGCCGGCAACGCTGTCAGACTTGATGTCGCGATGGACAATCAGGACCGGGAATTTCAAATCTTTATACATGAGGCTCAGTGTCCTGAGGCGGCAGACCAGAGCCTGCCAATTACCTCAGGGTAGAGTGTTGCAGCGGATGTGGCGAGCGTCGCGCCCTGAAATGGGTCATCGGATGCATGCCAGCGGCGCGGCTATTCGAAGATCAAAAGATCGCAGCCTCGTTTCACTCGACAGCTCCTACAAGGGAATGTGTAACCCTGTAGGAGCTGTCGAGTGAAACGAGGCTGCGATCCTTTCGAAACATCTACGCCTGCGCCTCAGCCTCAGCCAACTGCACCCACAACGCCGGAGCGCCAGCGGATTTGCCGATGATTTCCAGGCGCGCCGCGTGGCGGGCCAGGTCGTCTTCGCTGGCGCGGATGATGCGCGTCGGCTGGCGATCTGCTGGTAAACGGCGGATCTCGGTGGCCGAATTGTCCACCCCTTCACCGGAGCCATTGCCATCGGAGGCGTTACCGGCCAGGGAGAGACTGGTCTGCCCGCCGGTCATGGTCAGGTAGACGTCGGCGAGAATCTCGGAGTCGAGCAAGGCGCCGTGCAGTTCACGGCCGGAGTTGTCGACGCCATAGCGCTTGCACAATGCGTCGAGGCTGTTGCGCTGCCCCGGGTGACGCTCCCGGGCCATCATCAGGGTGTCGAGGATCGAGCAGTGCTGCGTGATGTCCGCGCGGTCCTGCTGCCCCATCAGGGCGAATTCGTTGTTGATGAAGCCAACGTCGAACGCCGCGTTATGGATGATCAGCTGCGCGCCCTTGATGAACTCGAAGAACTCTTCGGCCACTTCGGCAAAACGCGGCTTGCCCACGAGGAATTCGTTGGTGATGCCGTGGACGCCGATGGCGCCCTCGTCACTCTCGCGGTCCGGTTGCAGGTACACGTGAAAGTGCCGGCCCGTCAGGCGTCGGCCGATCAACTCGACACAACCGATTTCGATAATCCGGTGGCCGTCGGTCACCGGCATGCCGGTGGTTTCGGTGTCGAGTACAACGGATCTGGTGGCCATCAGTGCTCAGCTCTCAATCGGTATTCGGGCAAAAGCCGCGATATTAACACGGTCCCCGTAGGAGCTGCCGCAGGCTGCGATCTTTTGATCTGGCTTTTGATTTTCTGCGGCCTAAAAAAGATCAAGATCAAAAGATCGCAGCCTGCGGCAGCTCCTACACGGATCGTCATCAGGCTTGCTTGTACCCACGCACTTCATCGACGCCACGGTTGGCCAACTGGTCGGCCCGTTCGTTGCCGTGATGGCCAATGTGCCCGCGCACCCATTTCCAGGTGACCTTGTGGCGGTTGACCTGCTCGTCGAGCAACTTCCACAGGTCAGCGTTTTTCACCGGTTCCTTCGCCGCGGTTTTCCAGCCGCGCTTCTTCCAGTTGTCCATCCACTCGTTGATGCCTTTCATCACGTACTGGGAGTCGGTCACCAGCAGCACCTCGCAGGGACGCTTGAGTTCTTCCAGGCCACGGATTGCACCCATCAGTTCCATGCGGTTGTTGGTGGTATTGGCTTCGCCGCCCCAGAGTTCCTTTTCGACGCCCTTGCACACCAGCAGTGCGCCCCAGCCGCCAGGGCCAGGGTTGCCCTTGCAGGCGCCGTCGGTGAACAGTTCTACGCTATCGCTCATGCCAATCTATCCAGAAAATGCACTGGCCCGCCGATCGCTGATCGACGACGCCAGAAGCCGGGACAGGCCCGGCCGCAAATGAAAAGTGTGTATTACGGTTCGATGTTGCGACGGTTGACCTTGGCCATCGGCAAAGGAATCAACTTGCCCTTCGGCTCGCGCCGCTCCTGACGGACCGGTCGCAGGCCCACCACGATCTTGCGCGCCACCAATAAATAGAAGCCGCCGCCCGACAATTGCCAGTCACCGGCCTTGCGCTCCCAACCGGCCAGTCGGGTCTGCCACGCCGGTGACGCAAGCGGCGGACGATAGCACCCGAAGCGGCGTTTCTCCAGCGCGAAGCCCAGCAGGTTCAGCCAGTCCGCGACCCGTGACGGCGAAATGCAGCGTGCCTTGCGCAACGCATCCTGGGCAAACACATGCCGCAGACCCCAAGTGCTCCAGGGATTGATGCCGATGATCAGCAAATGCCCGCCGGGCCGTACGCTGCTGGCCGCCTCGCGAAGCAAACCATGGGGCGACAGGCAGAAATCCAGACCATGCTGCAGCACCACCACATCGGCAGCATGTTCGCTCAACGGCCAGGCCTGTTCCTCGCAGACGATCTCGACCCCCGGCAACGGCGCGCCAAGGCGCACATTGCGCTGCACCTGCGGCGCTGACGGCGGGGTCTGGGCCGAGGGGCCGTAATGCACCAGATAGCCACCAAAGAACCGCCCGAGCTCGTCTTCGAGCATGCGCCGCTCTTCGTCCAGCAGAAATTGCCCGATCGGACCTGCCAGCCACTCGCGGGCCGCGCTGATCAACGCGAGCCAGTCAGGATCAGCCTGTGCGAACGCTTTATCAGTCATTGCATTCTCCAACACGCCAGGAAGTTCTAAGATGCGCTATTGTTTTCCGCTTGGCGAATCCGACGATGATACAGATCACTGCCCTGCCCGCCTTTACCGACAACTACATCTGGTTGTTACAAGACCGCGACACCAAGCGCTGCGCGGTCGTCGATCCGGGTGATGCCGCCCCGGTACAAGCCTGGCTCGCGGCCAATCCAGGTTGGGTACTGAGTGATATTTTGATCACTCACCACCATCATGACCACGTCGGCGGCGTCGAATTGCTGAAGAAAGCGACAAGCGCGAAGGTCTCTGGCCCGGCCAGCGAAAAGATCCCGGCGCGGGACGTTGCGCTCAAAGACAACGACAAGGTCAGCGTGCTCGGCCTGGACTTCGATATCTTCGCGGTCCCCGGCCACACCCTGGGGCATATCGCCTATTACCATCACGGCTTGCTGTTCTGCGGCGACACACTGTTTGCCGCCGGCTGCGGACGCTTGTTCGAAGGCACTCCACAGCAAATGTACAGCTCGCTGACACGCCTCGCCGGGTTGCCGGACGATACGCTGGTCTACTGCACCCACGAATACACCCTCAGCAACCTGAAGTTTGCCGCGGCCGTCGAACCGAACAACCCGGACACCGCCGAACGCCTGGCCAAAGTCACCCGCCAACGGGAATCCGGGATCATGACGCTGCCGTCGACACTGGCACTGGAAAAGCTCACAAACCCGTTTTTGCGCTCCGGTGAAACATCCGTTAAAGAAAAAGCGGACGAACGGACCGGCACCGATAACTCGGTGCCCGATATGGTTTTTGCTGCTCTTCGAGCGTGGAAAGACACGTTCTAAAGGGATCTCACAAGGTTGCAACAATTCTGAAAGGTTGACCGCGCAGGGTGCGCTTTCTAGAATCGCCCGACATTTTTGCCCGGAACTTACTTCCAGCCAATGTCGTCACCTATTCGCAAAGCCATCAGTTCAGACGCATTGACCCGCTTGGCTCAAGCCATCGCGGTGGCTGTGTCCGCCACCCTGGCGGGCTGTTCCAGCCATGCGCCGCAGACCGATGCGGCGTACGCGCAGAACATCGCCGCGCGCGCCAAGCAGAAGCCGGTCTGGCTCAGCGAAAAACCCAGCCCGCAAATTCCCCAGGACGTCTGGGAGCGTATGCGCCAGGGCTTCCAGTTGCAGGACGGGCTGGGCGTCAACCCGCGCATCGAGCAACAACGCCTTTGGTTCGCCAGCAATCCATCTTTCCTCGAAAACGCCGGCGAACGTGGCAGCTTATACATTCATTACATCGTCGAACGCCTTGAAGAGCGCAACATGCCGCTGGAACTGGCACTGCTGCCAGTGATTGAAAGCGCCTACAACCCGATGGCCTATTCCCGGGCCGACGCGGTGGGTCTTTGGCAGTTCATCCCCTCCACCGGGCGTTACTTCAACCTGCGTCAAACCCGTTTCTATGATGGCCGTCGCGATATCACCGCGTCGACCACCGCCGCGCTGGATTACCTGACCCGCCTGCACGACATGTTCAACGGCGACTGGATGCTGGCCCTGGCGGCCTACAACGCCGGCGAAGGCACCGTCAGCCGGGCCATCGAGCGCAACGAACGCCTCGGCCTGCCGACCGACTACTGGAACCTGCCGCTGCCTTCCGAAACCCAGGCCTACGTGCCGAAGTTGCTGGCACTGTCGCAGGTGGTGATGGCGCCGGAAGCCTACGGCGTGAACCTCAACCCGATCGCCAACGAACCTTACTTCAAGGTCGTCGAAATCAACCAGCGCATGGACCTGTCCAAGGTTGCTGAAGTCGCCAACATCGACGAAGACGAACTGTTCCAGCTCAACCCGGCCTTCAAGCAGCGCACCACCATCGACGGTCCGCAGCACCTGTTGGTGCCGACTTCCAAGGCGCAACTGCTGACCAGCAGCCTGCAAACCATGCGCCCTGAAGAGTTGATCAGCAAGAAATCGCTCAAGCCGGTCTTCGAAGGTGCCGACGATACCCAGGTCGCCAGCGTCAAGCGTTCCTACCGGGTCAAACGGGGTGACAACCTCGGCTCCATCGCCAAGGCCAACAACGTTGACGTGCAGGACCTGCAACGCTGGAACAAACTGACCGGCAAGAACCTCAAGCCCGGCCAGACCCTCGTCATGCAGGACAACAGCAAACGCAGTTCCGGGCGCGTCAACACCGTGATTGCGGCGAATACCAGGAAGCAGCAGACCACGTACAAGGTCCAGCAAGGCGATTCGCTGTACATCGTGGCCAAGCGCTTCAACGTGGAGATGCAGCACCTCAAGCGCTGGAACCCGCGTGTCGGCCAGGCGCTGAAGCCTGGTCAGATGTTGACGGTGGCCAATCCGCACTAAAACTGTAGGAGCAGCCGGTCGACGCTCGATTGCTCGCGAAAGTCTCCAACGATAACGCGGGCATTCTGGATAAATGCCGCGCCCTCAGGTTCTTCGCGAGCAAGCTCGCTCCTACAGGATTGCAACCGCTCAAATCTCCCGTCTTTTTCCTGTCCATACAAGCTGTTACTGTACGGTCCACAAAGCCCAAGCCGCCTGGATCGGATCCCCTATTTGAAGCGTCCCCTGCCCCTGCTCCTGATCTGCCTGGCCTTGAGCTCCACCGCAAGCGCGACGATCAGCGAAAGCCATGGTTATGCGCAGTTCGGCACGCTCAAGTACCCGGCCCGATTTACCCACTTCGACTGGGTCAACCCGCAAGCGCCCAAGGGCGGTACGTTGCGGGTCATGGCGTTTGGCACGTTCGACACGCTCAACCCGTACACCTTCAAGGGCACCAGCCCGGTCACCACGCCGAATTTCCTGCAATACGGCATCAACGAGCTCAACGAGCCGCTGATGGTCGGTACCGGGCAGTACGCGCCTTCGGGTGACGAGCCCGCGTCCAGCTATGGCCTGATCGCCCAGTCGGTGGAGTACAGCGAGGACCGCAGCTGGGTGGTGTTCAACCTGCGTCCCGAAGCACGCTTCCATGACGGCACGCCGATCACCGCCTATGACGTCGCGTTCTCCTACCGCACGCTGCTCAAGGAAGGCCATCCGCTGTACCGCACCAGCCTTCAGGAAGTGTTGCGGGTCGACATCCTCAACCCGCAACGCATCCGCTTCGTGTTCAAGCGTGCCGGCAATCCGCTGCTGATCCTGCGCCTGGGCGAAATGCCGGTGCTGGCGCAGCACTACTGGAAAGGCCGCGACTTCAAGGCCACCACATTCGAGCCGCCGCTGGGCAGCGGACCGTATCGCATCACCTCGGTCACGCCGGGACGGCAGATCATCTTCGAACGGGTCAAGGATTACTGGGGCAAGGACCTGCCGGTCAATCGCGGCAAGTACAACTTCGACCGCATGGAGGTCGAGTTCTACCGCGACAGCGACGTGGCGTTCGAGGCGTTCAAGGCCGGTGAATTCGATATCTATATCGAGCATCAGGCGAAGAACTGGGACACTGGCTACAACTTCCCCGCCGTACGCCGCGGTGACGTGATCAAGACACAGATTCCCCACCAGATCCCGACCCAGACCCAGGGTCTGTTCATGAACAGCCGTCGCCCGGCATTCTCGGACGCCAAGGTCCGTGAAGCGCTGGGGCTGATGTTCAACTTTGAATGGACCAACCGCACGCTGTTCAGCGGCGCCTACCAACGCGCCATGAGCTACTACCCCAATAGTGAGTTCTCGGCCAGCGGTTTGCCGGTCGGGCACGAATGGCTGTTGCTCAAGTCCTATCGTGAACAGCTGCCGGCCAGGCTCTTTACCGAACCGTTCAGCCTGCCGCAGACCGACGGGCACGGCATCCCCCGGGAGACCTTGCGCAAAGCCCTTGGCCTGCTCGCCGATGCCGGCTGGAAGTTCAATGGCCAGCGCCTGCAAAACGCCGCCGGGCAGCCGTTGCGCCTGGAGTTACTGCTGGTCAACCCGAACCTGGAGCGCATCCTCCAGCCTTACCTCGA
The DNA here is from genome assembly GCF_056398125.1 of Pseudomonas sp. 05L36. NCBI lineage: Bacteria > Pseudomonadati > Pseudomonadota > Gammaproteobacteria > Pseudomonadales > Pseudomonadaceae > Pseudomonas > Pseudomonas sp. 05L36. The sequence goes on from NZ_JBFTOU010000033.1 coordinate 21,644, forward strand.
GAACCTGACCAGCATCGGCATCGACGCACGGCTGCGCACGGTCGATCGCGCACAATACAAGCAGCGCCTCGACCAGTTCGATTTCGACATGATTCTGATGACCCTCAACCAGACGCTCAGCCCGGGCCTGGAACAATGGCAGTACTTTCACTCCAGCCAGGCCGGGGTCAAGGGCAGCAAAAACTACGCCGGCATTGCCGACCCGGTAGTCGATCACTTGCTCGAGCAGTTACTGGCGGCCCAGACCCGCGATGAGCAAGTCGCCGCCGGCAAGGCCCTCGACCGCGTGCTGCTGTGGCAGCACTACATCGTGCCCAACTGGTACCTCAATTATCACCGTCTGGCGTACCGCAACCGGCTCGCCTTCGTCACCACGCCGCCCTACACCCTGGGCCTGAACGCGTGGTGGCTGAAATCTTCGGAGAAAGATCAATGAAACCCATCCGCACCCTGCTCCTGCAGGCCAGCGGCCTGTTGTTCGCCGGGCTGGCCTGCGCCGCCCCGCAACATGCCGTGACCCTGTATAACGAGCCGCCGAAATACCCGGCCGATTTCAAACACTTCGATTACGTCAATCCCGACGCGCCCAAGGGCGGAATCTTCCGTCAGGCCGGTTTCGGCGGTTTCGACAGCCTCAACCCGTTTATCAGCAAGGGTGTGCCGGCGGACGATATCGGCATGATCTACGACACCCTGGCCAAGCAAGGGCTGGACGAGCCGTTCACCGAGTACGGCTTGATCGCCCGGCTTATCGAGAAAGCCCCGGACAACGTTTGGGTGCGCTTCTACCTGCGCCCCGAAGCACGCTTCCATGATGGCCATCCGATTCGCGCCGAGGACGTGGTGTTCAGCTTCCAGATGCTGACCAAGGATGGCGCGCCGATGTACCGCGGCTACTACAACGACGTGGCCGAAGTGGTCGCCGAAGACCCGCTCACCGTATTGTTCAAGTTCAAGCACACCAACAACCGCGAACTGCCGCTGATCCTCGGCCAGTTGCCGGTGCTGCCCAAGCACTGGTGGGCCGACCGCGACTTCAACAAGGGCAACCTGGAAATCCCGCTGGGCAGCGGCCCGTACAAGGTCAGCGAAGTGAAGGCCGGACGCTCGGTGCGTTACGAGCGGGTCAAGGACTACTGGGGCAAGGACCTGCCGGTCAATCGCGGTTTCTACAACTTCGACGTGATGACCACCGATTACTACCGCGACAACACAGTGGCCCTGGAAGCGCTCAAGGCCGGGCAGTTCGACTACTGGCTGGAAATGACCGCGAAAAACTGGGCCAATGCCTACAACACTCCGGCAGTCACCGAAGGTCGACTGGTCAAGGAACAGATTCCCAACGGCAATCCGACCGGCATGCAAGGGTTCGTGTTCAACCTGCGCCGCCCGGTGTTCCAGGATGTGCGCGTGCGTCAGGCCTTGTCGCTGCTGCTGGACTTCGAATGGACCAACAAGCAACTGTTCAACGGTGCCTATGCGCGTACCCGCAGTTACTTCGAGAACTCGGAAATGGCCGCCATCGGCCTGCCTGATGCCGAACAGGTGGCAATCCTCGAACCGTTCCGCGGCAAGCTTTCACCGCAAGTGTTCAGCGAAGCGTTCCAGAACCCGACCACCGACGGCAGCGGCATGATCCGCACCCAGCAACGCCAAGCCTATCAACTGCTGCAAGAGGCCGGCTGGCGCATCGTCGATGACAAAATGGTCGACGCCACCGGCAAGCCGGTGGTCATCGAGTTCCTGTTGGCCCAGACCGAATTCGAACGGGTGCTGCTGCCGTTCAAGCGCAACCTGAGTGACCTGGGCATCGATCTGGTGATCCGCCGGGTCGACGTCTCGCAATACATCAACCGCGTGCGTTCCCGGGACTTCGACATGATTGTCGGCAGCTTCCCGCAATCCAATTCGCCGGGTAACGAACAACGGGAATTCTGGATGTCGGCCGCTGCCGACAAACCCGGCAGCCGCAACTCCATGGGCCTGAAAGATCCGGTGGTCGACCAACTGGTCGAGCAACTGATCAACGCCGATTCGCGCAACAGCCTGGTGGCCCACGCCCGGGCGCTGGACCGGGTGCTGCAATGGGGCTATTACGTAATACCCAACTGGCACATCAAGACCTGGCGCGTGGCCTACTGGAACCACATCGGCCATCCCAAGGTCTCGCCCAAGTACGACATCGGCACGGCCACCTGGTGGGTCAAGCCCGACATCAAGCCGGCGATAGAAGTCGAAACCACACTGCAGGCCGCTCCTGCGGGCACGGAGTAATCAGATGCTGGCGTACATTTTTCGGCGACTGTTGCTGATCATTCCGACCCTGTTCGGCATCCTGCTGATCAACTTCGTGATCATCCAGGCTGCCCCGGGCGGGCCGGTGGAACAGATGATCGCCAAGCTCGAAGGCTTCGAAGGCGCCACCAGCCGCATCGCCGGCGGCGGTGCCGAAGTCTCGGTGGCAGGCTCGGCCTATCGCGGCGCCCAGGGCCTGGACCCGGCACTGATCAAGGAAATCGAGCACATGTACGGCTTCGACAAATCGGCGCCGGAACGCTTGTGGATCATGGTCAAGAACTATGCGTCCCTGGATTTCGGCGACAGCTTCTTCCGCGACGCCAAGGTCATCGACCTGATCAAGGAAAAGATGCCGGTGTCGATCTCCCTCGGGCTGTGGAGCACCCTGATCATGTACCTGGTGTCGATCCCGCTGGGGATCGCCAAGGCCAAGCGGCACGGCAGCCACTTCGACGTCTGGACCAGTTCGGCGATCATTGTCGGCTACGCGATCCCGGCGTTCCTGTTCGCCATCCTGTTGATCGTGGTGTTCGCCGGCGGCAGTTACCTGGACTGGTTCCCGTTGCGTGGGCTGACCTCGAACAACTTCGATGAACTGAGCATGGGCGGCAAGATCCTCGACTACTTCTGGCACCTGGCGCTGCCGGTGACTGCACTGGTGATCGGCAACTTCGCGACCATGACCCTGCTGACCAAAAACAGCTTCCTCGACGAAATCAACAAGCAGTACGTGATCACCGCCAGGGCCAAGGGCCTGACCAACCACCGCGTGCTGTACGGCCACGTGTTCCGCAACGCCATGCTGCTGGTGATCGCCGGTTTCCCCTCGGCCCTCATCGGCATCTTCTTCACCGGCTCGTTGCTGGTGGAGGTGATCTTCTCCCTCGACGGCCTCGGCCTGATGAGCTTCGAAGCGGCGATCAACCGTGATTACCCGGTGGTGTTCGGCACGCTGTTCATCTTCACTTTGCTGGGGCTGGTGGTGAAACTGATCGGCGACCTCACCTACACCCTTGTCGATCCGCGCATCGACTTCGAAAGCCGGGAGCATTGAGATGAACCTGTCCCCTCTCAATCGCCGACGCTTCGAACTGTTCAAGGCCAACAAGCGTGGCTGGTGGTCGCTGTGGCTGTTCCTGATCCTGTTCGGCGCAAGCCTGGGCGCCGAGCTGATCGCCAACGACAAGCCGCTGGCGGTGCATTACGACAACAACTGGTACTTCCCGGCGCTCAAGCGTTACCCGGAAACCGCCTTCGGCGGCGAATTTCCACTGGAAGCCAATTACAAGAGTCCGTACATCCGCGAACTGCTCAAGGCCAAGGACGCCTGGGTGCTGTGGGCACCGATTCCCTACAGCTACCAGAGCATCAACTACGACCTGAAAGTCCCGGCCCCGGCCCCGCCCTCGACGGACAACCTGCTGGGCACCGACGATCAGGGCCGCGATGTGCTGGCCCGGGTGATCTACGGTTTCCGCATTTCGGTGCTGTTCGCCCTGACCCTGACCGTGCTCAGTTCGATCATCGGCGTGATCGCCGGGGCCTTGCAGGGTTTCTACGGTGGCTGGGTGGACCTGGCCGGGCAGCGCTTCCTGGAGATCTGGTCCGGGCTGCCGGTGTTGTACCTGCTGATCATCCTCGCCAGTTTCGTGCAACCCAATTTCTGGTGGCTGCTGGGGATCATGCTGCTGTTCTCGTGGATGAGCCTGGTGGACGTGGTGCGCGCCGAATTCCTGCGCGGGCGTAACCTGGAATACGTACGCGCCGCCCGCGCCCTGGGCATGCAGAACGGTGCGATCATGTTCCGCCACATTTTGCCCAACGCGATGGTCTCGACCATGACCTTCATGCCGTTCATCCTCACTGGCGCCATCGGCACATTGACCGCCTTGGACTTCCTCGGTTTCGGCCTGCCGGCGGGCAGTCCTTCGCTGGGTGAACTGGTGGCCCAGGGCAAATCCAACCTCCAGGCGCCGTGGCTGGGTATCAGCGCCTTTGCGGTGCTGGCCTTGATGTTGAGTTTGCTGGTGTTCATCGGCGAGTCCGCTCGCGATGCCTTCGACCCGAGGAAGTGAAATGAATCAGCACAATCTGATCGAAGTGCGCGACCTGTCCGTCGAGTTTGTCGTTGGCAATCGCTGTCAGTTGGCAGTCGAAGGCGTCAGCTTCGACATCAAGCGCGGCGAAACCCTGGCTTTGGTCGGCGAGAGCGGTTCCGGTAAATCGGTCACAGCACATTCGATCCTGCGCCTGCTGCCCTACCCGCTCGCCCGGCATCCGTCCGGCACCATCGAATACTCCGGGCAGAACCTGCTGAACCTGAAAGAAAAAACCATCCGCCACATTCGCGGCAACCGGATTGCGATGATCTTCCAGGAGCCGATGACCTCGCTCAATCCCCTGCACTCGATCGAGAAACAAATCAATGAGGTGCTGAATATCCACAAGGGGCTGACCGGCAAGGTCGCGACCAAACGCACGCTGGAGCTGCTGGAGATGGTCGGCATCCCCGAGCCGCACAAGCGCCTCAAGGCCCTGCCCCACGAATTGTCCGGCGGCCAGCGGCAGCGGGTGATGATCGCCATGGCCCTGGCCAACGAGCCGGAACTGCTGATCGCCGACGAGCCGACCACCGCGCTGGACGTGACCGTTCAGCTGAAAATCCTCGAATTGCTCAAGGAACTGCAGGCCCGATTGGGCATGGCGCTGCTGCTGATCAGCCATGATTTGAACCTTGTGCGAAGAATTGCGCATCGCGTATGTGTCATGCAGCAAGGATGCATCGTCGAACAGGCATCGTGCGAAGAACTGTTCCGCGCGCCGCAGCATCCGTACACTCGGGAACTGCTGGCAGCGGAGCCCGGCGGCAAGCCTGCAAGCAACGTGATCGGCCCGCCCTTGCTGGCGGTCGAGGACCTGAAAGTCTGGTTTCCGATCAAGAAAGGCTTGCTCAAGCGCACGGTGGATTACGTCAAGGCGGTCGACGGCATCAATTTCAACCTGCCCCAGGGCCAGACCCTGGGGATCGTGGGCGAAAGCGGTTCCGGCAAATCGACACTGGGTCTGGCGATTTTGCGCTTGATCGCCAGCAAAGGCGCGATTCGTTTTGAAGGCCAGCAGCTAGACTGCCTGACGCAGCAACAGGTCCGGCCGCTGCGGCGGGAGATGCAAGTGGTGTTTCAGGACCCGTTCGGCAGCCTGAGCCCACGGATGTGCGTGAATGACATCGTTGGCGAAGGCCTGCGGATCCACAAGATGGGCACCGCGGCGGAACAGGAACAAGCGATCATTGCAGCACTCAAGGAGGTAGGCCTGGATCCGGAAACCCGGCACCGCTACCCCCACGAATTTTCCGGAGGGCAACGGCAGAGAATCGCCATTGCCCGGGCATTGGTGTTAAAACCGGCGTTGATTTTGCTGGACGAGCCGACTTCGGCCCTCGACCGCACAGTACAACGCCAGGTAGTGGAGCTTTTGCGTTCACTGCAAACCAAGTACAACCTGACGTATCTGTTTATCAGCCATGACCTGGCTGTGGTGAAAGCGCTGAGCCACCAGTTGATGGTGGTCAAGCATGGCCAAGTGGTCGAACAGGGAGACGCGCAAAGCATTTTTGCCGCCCCCCAACATCCGTATACACAGCAGTTGCTGGAAGCCGCTTTTTTGGCTCCGGCCATTGCGCAATAACCTGAAAGAGGAGCAACACATGGGTTTTCTCGCCGGTAAGCGCGTACTGATCGTCGGTGTCGCCAGCAAGCTGTCCATCGCATCCGGCATCGCTGCCGCCATGCATCGCGAGGGCGCTGAGCTTGCCTTCACTTATCAGAACGACAAACTCAAGGGTCGTGTCGAAGAGTTCGCACAAGGCTGGGGCTCGAGCCCTGAGCTGTGCTTCCCGTGCGACGTGGCCAGCGATGAAGAAATCGCCAAGGTCTTCGAAGAACTGAGCAAGAAGTGGGACGGCCTGGACTGCATCGTGCACTCCGTAGGCTTCGCACCGGGCGACCAACTGGACGGCGACTTCACCGAAGCCACCACCCGTGAAGGTTTCCGCATCTCCCACGACATCAGCGCCTACAGCTTCGTGGCCCTGGCCAAGGCCGGCCGCGAAATGATGAAAGGCCGCAACGGCAGCCTGCTGACCCTGTCGTACCTGGGCGCCGAGCGCACCATGCCGAACTACAACGTCATGGGCATGGCCAAGGCTTCCCTGGAAGCTGGCGTGCGTTACCTGGCCGGCTCCCTGGGCCCGGACGGTACTCGCGTCAACTGTGTATCGGCTGGCCCGATCCGCACCCTCGCCGCTTCCGGCATCAAGAACTTCCGCAAGATGCTGGCCGCCAACGAAGCGCAAACCCCGCTGCGCCGCAACGTCACCATCGACGAAGTCGGCAACGCCGGCGCCTTCCTGTGCTCGGACCTGGCGTCCGGCATCAGCGGTGAAATCATGTACGTGGACGGTGGCTTCAACACCACGGCCATGGGCAGCATCGAAGAGTAATCTTCGGTCAGCCATTAAAAAACCCGCCTCTTCTGGCGGGTTTTTTATGCCTGCGATTTCCCCGGGCGATGCCGTCCTCCTGTAGGAGCGAGCTTGCTCCGGGCGGCGTTCCGACGAAAAACCCGGGCACGCCGCGTTCATCCAGACTGCGCACGTTATCGTTGACGACCTTCGCGAGCAAGCTCGCTCCTACAGTGGATCTCTGGCGTTCACAAAACCTGTGGGAGCGGGCCTGCCCGCGAAGAGGCCCGCCAATTCACCACTGTTCTAACGGCTCATCACACGCTCGGCCTCACCCAACAGTTCCTCGATCGAGTCATGAACAGTGGGGTCATATTCGACCTGGGTAACACTGAACCGAATGTCATAACTGCGATGCGCCGTGGCGTTGCGCTCATCGAGAATCTCATTGAGCCGGGCCTTGATCGCCTCAATCTCCACGACGCTGGAACCGGTCAGCAACGCCACGAACCGGTCGCCTTCGAGCCGGCCGACCACATCGCTTTCACGAAAACCGATACGCAGGACATCGGCGAATGTCTTCAGCGCATCGTCACCTTTGGCCCGGCCATACAGATAGCTCATGCGCTTGAATTCATCGAGGGTGAAGTACAGCAGCGTCGCCGGCGTCCCCAGCTCCCGACAGGCGTTCAGCCCGAGCCGGGCCAGTTCGCTGAAGCCATGGCGATTGGACAGCAGCGTCAGCTCGTCCATGCTCGCCATTTGCACGCCCGCCAACTCTTGTTCGGCCTGGCGCGCCAGATCCCGCAGCCGTTCACGTTCTTGCTGTGGCGTGAGCAACGGGTTTGCGGATCGACCCGATTTGCCTGTTTTGCCTGAGATCAACATCATTCACTCCCTTGGCAGGTATGCACGTTAGAGTCGCCCATACCCGTATTGACTCCCTATTAGCGTGCCGCTGGTCAGCTACCCGCCAGCGGGCACGGCCCTCCTGCATCGGCCCAGCGCTTGAACCGGGTGACGAAGATATCGTGCGGTACCGACACCGGCGCGCGATTGCCGCCCGGATTCCAGCCCCACAGCACCAGCTTGTCCTCGCTGACGTGTTTGATCAGTGCGGCGAAATCCCGGTCGCCATTGCTGGAGCGATCCTTGATCATCGCGCACAACCGGTCGGCCGGCAGGCCGATCCAGGCCATCCGCTGCGCTGCTGGCGGCAGGCTCCAGTGTGGCGCTCCGGGCGGCGCGTGCGGACCATAACTGGCCGGCGGATTACCTTGCGCATGGCACGTTGCACAGGGCAACCCGGCCGAGCCCTTGCCGTCGATGCCGCGCACGACATTCATCGCGTGGGGCACCCCGGCATCGAATTGCAGCGGCGAATCACCGGGAATGTGGCAGTTCTGGCAACGCGGGCTCTGGAAGACTTTCTGCACGGTGTCGAATGCCTGCAAGGCCTCGCGGTCTTCGGCGAACACGTGCGATGCGTAGGCGATGAGACAGATCAGGATCACCGTCCCAAGCAACCAATGATGTCGTTTCATCTCACACCCCCGACAGCTGCAACGGCAGCTCCCGCAGGCGCTGCCCGGTCAGGGCAAACACCGCGTTGGCCACCGCCGGCGCCGTGGGTGGCACACCGGCTTCGCCGATACCGCCGGGTTTGTCGCTGCTGGGCACGATATGCACTTCGACCACCGGCATTTCATTGAGCCGCAGCACCTGATAGTCGTGATAGTTGGACTGCACCACCTGCCCGTCCTTGAGCGTCAGCTTGCTGTGCAAGGCGAAGCTGAGACCAAAGGTGATGCACGACTCCATCTGCGCGGCGATGCTCTGTGGGTTGACCGCAATGCCGCAGTCCACCGCACACACCACACGGTGCACACGGATGGCGAGGTTGTCCTGGGACACCTCGACCACCTGGGCCACGTAACTGCCGAACGACTCGTGCACCGCCACGCCCAGTGCATGGCCGTCCGGCAGCGGTGCCTTCCAGTTGGCCTTCTCCACCGCGAGGTTCAGTACACCGAGGTGACGGGGATGGTCCTTGAGCAAGGTTCGCCGGTATTCCACCGGATCCTTGCCGGTCGCCGTGGCCAGTTCATCGATCAGCGATTCCATGACAAACGCAGTGTGGGTGTGCCCCACCGAACGCAACCACAAGACGCTGATGCCGGTTTTCGGTGAGTGCAGTTCGATCTGGTGATTGGCCAGTCCTTCGATGTAGGGGCTGTCGGCCACGCCTTCGACGGAGGTCTTGTCGATCCCGTCCTTGACCATGCTCGCTTCAAGCGAAGTCCCGGCCATGATCGACTGCCCGACCATCACATGTTTCCAGGCCAGCGGCAGACCGTCGGCGCCCAGCCCGATACGCGCATGGTGCAGGAACGCCGAGCGGTAATAGCCGCCGCGGATGTCGTCTTCCCGCGCCCACACGGTTTTCACCGGTGCACCGGCGGCCTTGGCGACATACACCGCTTCGCTGACGAAATCCGACGTCGGATTCGCCCGGCGCCCGAAGCCGCCGCCAAGAAACTCGGTATGGATCTCGACCTGTTCGGGTTTGAGCCCGGTGATTTTCCCGGCAACCATCTGGTCCAGGGTCTGGAACTGGGTGCCGGTCCAGATTTCGCATTTGTCCTTGGTGATGCTCACCGTGCAGTTCAGCGGTTCCATCGGCGCATGGGCCAGATAAGGTACGCTGTATTCAGCATCGATGGTCTTGGTCGCTTTCGCCAGCGCTGCCTGGGCATCACCGGCCTGACCGGCGCTCAGGCCGGGGGTGGTGGCGAGTTTACGGAAGTTTTCCAGCAACGCCCGGCTATTGAGCCCGGCGTTCGGCCCCGGATTCCACTCGATTTTCAGCGCATCGCGCCCCAGCTTCGCCGCCCAGAAATGATCGGCGATCACCGCGATGCCCGTCGGTACTTGCACCACTTTGTGCACGCCCGGAATCGCCAGCGCCTCGGCGCCTTCAAAGGATTTGACGCTGCCGCCGAAGGTGGGTGAACGGGCGACCATCGCGGTCATCAGCCCGTCGAACTGCACGTCCATGCCGAATTTCGCCCGGCCAGTGATTTTCTCCGGCGTGTCCAGACGCTTGGTGGGTTTGCCGATCAGCCGCCAGTCTTTGGCGTCCTTGAGCTTGATCGAGGCCGGGTCCGGCCGTGGCAATTGCCCGGCGTCATCGGCCAACTCGCCATAAGTTGCACGATGCTCACCGGCAATGACTACACCCGAGTCGGTATGAATCTCGGATGGAGCGACGTTGAAGCGCTTGGCGGCCGCGTCGATCAGCATCAAACGCGCCGCTGCGCCGGCCTGACGATAGCGGTCGAATTCCATCCAGGTCGAGGTCGAACCACCGGTGATCTGCATCCCGCCAAAGCCGGGCATGCCATAATCGGCGGCCGAAGCCGGGGAATGCTCGACGCGGATTTTCGACCAGTCGGCGTCGAGTTCTTCGGCGATCAGCATGGTCAGGCCGGTCCAGATGCCCTGGCCCATTTCCGAATGGCCGAGCAACACGGTGACGCTGTTGTCATTGCCAATGCGCAGGAAGGCGTTGGGCGCAAACACATTGCCCTGATTCTCTGCGCCCATGGCGAACCGGTGAGCGCCAGGAATGACAAAGGCGACTACCAGTCCACTACCCAGCAACGCACTGCCCTTGAGAAAACCACGGCGCGATAACGCGTTGATGCTGTTCATGGCCACCTCATCCCAGCTCGGCGGCGCGCTTGACCGCCGCGCGAATCCGCGGGTAAGTGCCGCAGCGGCAGATGTTGCCGGACAGCGCCTGATCGATGTCGCTGTCGGTCGGTTGCGGAATTTTCGCCAGCAACGCTGCCGCCGACATGATCTGCCCGGACTGGCAGTAACCACACTGGACCACGTCAAGTTCCGCCCAGGCCTGTTGCACCGGGTGCGAACCGTCCGCGGACAGGCCTTCGATGGTGAGAATCTTTTGCCCATCGGCCACCGCGGTGGCCGGTGTGATGCAGGCGCGTAGCGGCGCGCCGTCGACGTGAACGGTGCAGGCCCCGCATTGGGCTATGCCACAGCCGAATTTGGTGCCGGTGAGGTGGGCGACATCGCGCAAGACCCAGAGCAGCGGCATGTCAGCGGGGACATCCAGCTCCTGATCCTGGCCATTGATGTTCAGGGTCAGCATGGCGCATTTCCTCAGACTCACGGTGATCTGAAGGGGCGTCGCCGCGGCCTTGTACAGCCTGCGCGCGCCTCGGGTTCTCCCTTCAGCTAAGCGCAGATTTGCCGGCAGACCGTTGTGCATCGACCACCGGTCATGAAAAGGCCGCCTCGATGGGCGGCCATGGAACCGTTCGCTAGAGCCTTGGCCCTATTAAAATGCCGGTGTAGCGCCAGACAAAAACCGCAAAAGCGCTACACCACAGCAGCGCCGACAACGCCAACCCGTAACCGGAAAAAGGTACCAGCCACACCCGACACGCCCCCGCCAGCAACAACAGGATAAACCCCACAACGATCGCCTTTGACGGCTGCAACAAACGCCCGGTATGCCCCAGGCTGACCCGTGCAATCATCGCCAGAATCAACCCGCCGATGCCGCCGACGGCCAGCGAATGGGTGGCCAGGCTTTGCTGCGGCATCCAGCCCAGGTGCCACAGCGCCATGGCCAGCGCCGCTACCGCGAGCCAGGCGTAAGCCAGGTACAGCGACCACAGCAACGGCACGCGCCACAGGTCGCGGTCATGCCAGCGCCACAATCGCAGCAGATGCGAACCGCTGATCAACGCAAACAACAGCGCCAGCCACACGCGCGGGACGTCATTCAATCCGGCGGCAAAGGACACCGCCGCCAACATGGCGCTGATCAGCAACACCTTGCCCGGCAACGGATGGGCCGCAGGCGTTGCGGGCCGGTTCAGGCCGCGCTGGACAAAGAAGGGAATCACCCGCCCGCCGATCACGCTCATCAGCGCGCCCACCAGCCACAAGGCAGCCAGCACGCCATGGCGTTGCAGATTGGCGTCATCAACGGCGCCCCCCAACAACGTCAACGCCTGACATCCGGCCAGCAACGACACCATCAACAGAATCGGATAATTCTCGCGCTTGCCCGCGGCCAGCAGATCGCGCCCCAACACCCACACCAACAGCGGCAGAAACGGAACTTGCAAGGCCAGCAGCAAGGGCGTCGGCATCGGCAACCACCAGGCCAGCCGCGCCAGCAGCCACACCAGCACCAGGCCGATCAGCGGCCAGCCCTTGAGCCCCGGCCGGCCGGTCCAGTTGGGCACCGCGGTCAGGAGGAACCCGGCAATGATGGCCGAGGCAAATCCGAAAGGCATTTCATGTCGATGCCAGGCGAGCATGCCGCCCAGCGGTTGCGCACCGGGCAAGCGGCCGTACAACCACAAGGCCCAGATCGCCACGGCGATGGCGGCGAAACCGGCCCCGACCAGAAAGAACGGTCGAAAGCCCAGACTGAAAGCCGGTGCAACGGCAAGCCGGCGCATCAAGCCACCACCCGGGCCGGGACTTGGCTCGACAGATGTAGAACGTTCTGAGGGTTGCTGAAGAAGTTGAACATTTTGCGTACTCCTGAAGGCGTTCAGTTGTACGTTTATCTGTACAAGTCCCGTGCCAGCTCTTTACCCCTTCAGATCCAGGCACTTGCGCTCATACGAGTCATAAAGACTCGATACATAAATAGTCTGTTTGACTCAACACAAGTCATTTCGACTATATCTTCGCAACCCCGCGACAATTTTCTCGATCTACGGTACGGCCGAACGACCAGAGGCTGACTACGCTGAAAGTCCAGGACATGCGCAACCTGCAGAGGAGTTGGCACCATGCAACGCGTACAAAAACTCACGCCCTGCCTGTGGTTCGACGATCAGGCCGAAGAGGCAGCGAAATTCTATTGTTCGATCTTCGACCATTCGAAAATCACGGCCATCACCCATTACGGCCACGCCGGTTTCGAGTTCCACGGCCGGCCGGAAGGTTCGGTCATGACCGTCAGCTTCGAACTCGACGGGCAGAGTTTCACCGGCCTCAACGGCGGGCCGTTATTCAAGTTCAGTGAGGCGGTGTCGTTTCAGGTCAATTGCCTGACCCAGGAAGAAGTCGACCATTACTGGGGCAACCTGTCGGCCGGTGGCGTGCCCGAGGCCCAGCAATGCGGCTGGCTCAAGGACAAGTTCGGGCTGTCGTGGCAGATCGTCCCCGTGGCGATGATGGAGATGATCAAAGACCCCGACACGAAAAAATCCCAACGGGCCATGCAGGCGATGATGCAGATGAAAAAACTCGATATTGCGACGTTGCAGCGCGCCTTTGACGGCGAGAGCTAATACACTCGGGCGCTGACCTGCCGAGGAGTGAGCATGAAGCACGCCGTTGCCAAGAACGCCGACAAGGCCCCGCGCTTCTGGCGCGATGATGCCCTGCCCTTCATCGAAGCCCGCGCCATCGCCGACGGGCGCGAAGTCTGCTACACCCGGCACGCCCATGAGCACTTTTCCATCGGGGCGATCACCGCCGGGCGCAGCACCTATCTCCATGAGCAGTCGGCGTTCGAGGTCAGCGTGGGCACGGTGGTGCTGATGAACCCCGGCGACGTCCACGCCTGCAACCCGATCGAAGACCAACCCTGGTCGTACCTGATGCTGTACGTCGACACGCCGTGGCTGGCCGATTTGCAGCATCAGCTCGGCTTCAGCGATGACGCTGCGTTTCGCTGTTTCTCGGTGACCCATACGCGGGACACCAGCCTGTTTGCCGGCCTCGCGGGCCTGTATGAAGTGTTGGTCGATCCGCGGCACGATGTCCTGTGCAAGCACAGCGCGGCCGTGGAGTTTTTCACTGATGTGCAGCAGCGATTGAACCCGATCGACCCACCGCTGCGTGAACCCAATTTCAAGCTGGAGCGTGCTGCCGATTACATCCGCGACCACTGCACGCAAACCCTCAGGCTCGAAGACATCTGCGAGGCGGCGCAACTGTCACCGTCCTACCTGATCCGCGCCTTCAAACAGCATTACGGCATGACGCCCCACGCGTTCCTGGTGAACCGGCGCATCCAGTTCGCCCAGGACCAATTGCGCAGCGGCAAGCTGATTGCAGACGTGGCACTGGAAGCGGGGTTCGCCGATCAGGCGCATTTTCAACGGGCGTTTAAACAGCATCTGGCGGCGACGCCGGGGCAGTATCGGGGGTGAGGCACTGGCTGAGTCTGTGGCCTGACTGAATCTGTAGTGACTGCAGTTACGGCAAGATCAGATACACCGCACTCACCACCAGCAACAACGCCATCGCGCGATTGAACAGGCGCATACCCGCCGAATTATTCAGAAAGCCGCGCAAAAACGTCCCGGCATACGCCCAGCAACCGACCGACACATAGCAGATCACCAGATAAATCGCGGCGAACTGCCAGACCAGGCGCGCCTCGCCATCAGCGACAAACGCGCCCATGCCGGCGACACAGGCCAGCCAGGCCTTGGGGTTGAGCCATTGCATGATGGCGCCATACAGCATCGACGGCGCCTGGGCCGATTCACTGGCCTGCACGTGCCCATTGTCGGCCGCCAGCTTGAAGGCCATGTACAACAGAAACGCCACGCCCGCCCATTGCACCCCCTGGGTTAGCGCCGGCCAACGTTGCAACAACTCATGCAGGCCCAACCCCATCAGCACCAGCAGCAAGACAAACCCCAGCGTGGCCCCGGCCACGTGGCGCTGGCTGGCCCTGAAGCCAAACCGCGCCCCGGAGCTCAGCGCCACAATGTTGACCGGTCCCGGCGTGATCGAGGCGACCAGCGCAAACGCCGCCATGGACATCATCAGACTCATTGCACACCTTCTTCCATCGAGTTGAACAAGGCCCTCAAGGTAAAGAGCCGAGCGGCTCGCGTATTGAAGAAAACTGCCCTGCCTTACCCTGCCCTGCATTGCTATGAGAAATAACCCACGATGCTTTTCACTTTGGTCAATGCAACGCGTAGCGAGTCCATGTCCACGGAGCCCAATGCCAGGCGTATCGCGTGGGGCACATGGGTTGATATCGCAAAGGGCTCGGCCGGCGACACCGACACCTGCTCGCGCATCAGCGCCATCGCGATCTGGTCGGCCCGGGCGTCATCCGCCAACGGCAGCCAGATGAAGTAGGAATTCGGGTGACCGATGGTTCTGAGTCCCGCCAACACCTCGCGGGCCAGGGCTTGCCTGGCCTGGGCGTCCGCGCGTTTTTGTGATTCCAGTTGGCTGACGGTGCCATCGTCGAGCCAGGCCGTGGCGATGGCGGTCATCACGCCAGGGGTGTTCCAGGTGGTCGCCATGATGGTGCGCTCGAAGGCGTTGATCCATTGCGCGGGTGCGGCAATGAAACCGACGCGCAGCCCGGTGGCGACATTCTTCGACAGACCGGACACGTACACCGTCCGCTCAGGCGCCATCTCGGCCAGCGGTGGCGGTACGTTTTCGGCCAGGAATGCGTAGGCGGCGTCCTCGATGATCGTCAGGTCATGCCGGCGCGCAATCGCCACCAACTGCTCGCGCTGATCGAGGTCCATCACCCAGCCCAGAGGGTTATGCAAGGTCGGCATCGAGTACACGGCTCGCACCGATCGGCTGCGGCAGAGTTTTTCCAGGGCGGACAGATCAGGCCCGGTATCCGTGAACGGAATGGGCAAGACTTCCAGATGCAGGGTTTCGGCCAGCGTCTTGAAACCGGGATAGGTCAGCGCATCGGCGGCGATCACATCGCCGGGCTTGAGCAGCGTCATCATCGCCACCGCCAGGCCATGCTGGGCGCCGCTGACGATCAACACCTGCCCGGCCGGCACGCTCAGCCCGCGTTCAAGCAGATGACGCGCGACCGAAGCCCGCTCATGCAGGCGCCCCGCGTGAGGCTGATAGCGCAGGAGGGATTCCAGGTCACCGGACAACGCCAGTTGACGCAAGGCAGTGCGCAGCAGGTCGGCCTGACCGGGCAATGACGGATAATTGAAATTCAGGTCGATCATCCCCGCCGCCACCACGTGCTGTGAGATGCCCTGCCCCGGCGGCAACGAGGTTTCCCTGACAAAGGTCCCGCGTCCGGTTTCGCCGCTGACCAGGCCCATGCCCTCCAGCTCGGCATACACCCGGCTGGCGGTGACCAATGCCAGACCGTGCTCCGTGGCCAGTTGCCGGTGAGTCGGCAAGCGCGTGCCGGGCGGCAAATGCCCGGAACGGATGTCGGCGGCAAAGGCATCCACCAGGGTTTTGTAGCGGGATCGAGGCATGTCGAGATGTATCCATGACAATTTTTTGATTGTATCGATAGTCGCTCATACGATGAGTTTCGTGCAATCAGACAATGAGCGTGAGCCAAATGGAACGGACCTCGAACCTGCAACACCAGACGCTGGAAAACAGCACCGGCGGCTGGATCAACGGCCTGATCGGCGTGGTGATTTTCAGCGGCTCGCTGCCAGCGACACGGGTGGCGGTGCTGGAGTTCGATCCGCTGTTCCTGACGGGCGCGCGCGCGACCATCGCGGCGATCCTGGCGCTGTGCCTGCTGGGGTTATTCAAGGAAAAACGTCCGGCGCGCCAGCAACTGATACCACTGCTCATCGTTGCCATGGGCGTGGTCATCGGTTTCCCACTGCTGACAGCGCTGGCACTGCAATACGTGACGTCCGCGCACTCCATCGTCTTCGTCGGCCTGCTGCCCCTGGCGACGGCGGTGTTCGGCGTCCTGCGCGGCGGCGAGCGGCCACGGGCGGCGTTCTGGATTTTCTCGGTGCTGGGCAGTTTGCTGGTGGTCGGGTTTGCCCTGTCCCAAGGGCTGACCGCCTCCCCGCAAGGCGACATTCTGATGCTGCTGGCCATCCTCGCCTGCGGCCTGGGTTATGCCGAAGGCGCGAAACTGTCGCGCACGCTGGGAGGCTGGCAGGTGATTTGCTGGGCGCTGGTGCTGTCGCTGCCGGTCGTGGCGGCGCTGAGCTGGATGCGCATGCCGGCTTCGTTCACCGGCATCAGCACGCCGGCCTGGTTCAGCCTGGCTTACGTCGCGCTGTTCAGTATGCTGATCGGTTTCGTGTTCTGGTACCGCGGCCTGGCCCAAGGGGGCATCGCCGCCGTTGGGCAATTGCAGCTGCTTCAGCCGTTTTTCGGGCTTTCCCTGGCCGCCACCCTGCTGCATGAACAGGTCAGCCTCGGCATGCTGGGTGTCACCGTCGCCGTGATCCTCTGCGTCGCCGGGGCAAAAAAGTTCGCCAGATAGCCCGGTGTACGGTGGTTTACGCCCATGGCTGTACGGGTCTGACCGCCGCTGAACCGTGATCGTGTTGACCTGCCCGCATTGCAGTTTCGCCAAGCGCGAAGCCATGCCCACAGATGCCTGTCAGTTTTTCCATGAATGTGGCAATTGCAGGACTCTGCTACGCCCAAATCCGGTGACTGCTGTGTGTGCTGCTCGTTTGGCTCGATGAAGTGCCCACCGGTCCAGGAGCAGCGCGGATGCTGTGGCATCGGGACGGATGCTCCCCCACACGTGGGGAAGCCCATTTTGGGGGGGGAGATTTAGGGTCGGCTTTCGTCTGGAGGAAGTAGCCTGGAACGCAGCGCTAAAGGCCCAAGGCTTGCGGCCAAGCCGTCTTTCACTCAAATGGCCTGATTATTGCCTTATTGTTCATACGAGCTCCCAATTTACCAGGCATCCATGTAAAAACAGCGGTTATGGGAGGTGTGTCATGTGGAATCAGCCTCTGATGCTTGTGGTGATCTACCTTACTATCACCCTCAGCATCGGCTGGTTGTGGTCCATTGCTATCCTGTATTGGCTTTGACCCAGGGGAAAAGTGAATCACTACCTGATTTTATCAACACAAATGACCGGCAGCTTCACGCCCTGAGGAAGTCAGTCAACCAAAATCGAGGTTCTTGAGGGACCGTGATGTCGGCGCCATTGGCGACAATGCGAAACCTGGGGATCATGGAATTTTTCCAAAAAAAAAACCCGCACAAGGCGGGTATGAAAGTAAGGAGCTTGAGTTATCAAGCGACAGGAGTGTAGACCATCAATCCCATAGCGCGACCTGTTCCTGTGCTGCAGCGGCTTCGGTGCTGCTGATGGCTCGTCGTGGCTGAGGGATTTGTTGTTTTTGTGGTCGATTACTTTCCGGTCCGAAATTCGCTGTCGATTTTCCGGTGGAGGCCACCCGTGACGCGATCTATGCTGCGCCCATGAACCTACAAAAAACGCTGCTTCCGCCCCGGGCCGAAATGCTTCGCGCCATGCTCGAACGAGACACCTCCTACGAGGGGGTGTTCTTCACGGCGGTCAAGACCACAGGGATTTTCTGCCGCCCCGGTTGCACCGCCCGCAGCCCGAAACCTGCGAACGTCGAGTTCTTTGCCAGCGCCGAACAGTGCCTGGCGGCGGGCTACCGCGCCTGCCTGCGCTGCAAGCCGATGGACACCGCCGCCAGCGCGCCGGACTGGGTGCAGACACTGTTCAAATCGGTAGACGCCGACCCTGAGCAGCGCTGGACCGACGCCCAGCTACTGGCCGCAGGCATCGAACCGCTGAAACTGCGCCGCTGGTTCAAGCAGCACTTCGGCATGACCTTCCACGCGTGGCTGCGCGCCCGGCGCTTGGGCATGGCATTGGGCGGGATCAAACAGGGCGACTCCATCGATGACGTCGCCTTCGATTCCGGCTACGAGTCCCTGAGCGGTTTTCGCGATGCCTTCCAGAAATCGTTTCACATCACCCCGGGCCGCGCGGCCAACAGCGAACCGCTGCTGTTCACGCGCCTGACCACGCCGCTGGGGCCGATGATCGCCATGGCCGAACGGCGTGGGCTGGTGCTGCTGGAATTTCTCGATCAGGCATCGCTGAACCCGGCGGTCGAAGCGCTGCAAAACCGTTTTGGTTATGCCGTGGCGCCGGGGCACAACGCGCATTTGCAGCAGATCGAAGCGCAATTGTCCGCGTATTTCGCCGGCACACTCACTGAGTTCAGCGTTGCCCTGCACATGCCCGGTAGTGAGTTCTCCCGCCGGGTCTGGGCCGAACTGGCGAACATCCCTTACGGCCGGACCACCACCTACGGCGCCATTGCAGCGAGGCTGGGCAAACCCGGTGCCAGCCGGGCGGTGGGCCTGGCCAACGGGCATAACCGCTTATCGATTGTCGTGCCGTGCCACCGCGTGATCGGCGCCGACGGCTCGTTGACCGGCTACGCTGGAGGCCAGCCGCGCAAGGCGTTTTTGCTCAGGCTGGAGAACGCGGCGGTGCAGCTCACGGAGCAGCTGACGTTCTGATCCCCCACGTCTTTTTCAAAAGGAAGGAAGCTCGATGGACAGGCTCGACAATCAACTGCACCAACTGCATCACGAGGATTTGCTGATCCTCACCAACGTCGCCGATGCCGCCGGGGCGCGGCTGGTGGAGCAACTGGGCAACAAGGCCGTGGCTACCAGCAGCGCGGCGGTGGCCTGGGTGCATGGCTATCCGGACGGCAACACCCTGCCCCTTGAGCGCCTGGTCTCGACGGTCGAATCGATTGCCCGGGTCATTTCGGTGCCACTGACTGTGGACATCGAAGCCGGTTATTCCGATGACCTGGAACGGGTGGCGCAGGTGGTTGACGCCGTGATCGCCGCCGGCGCTGTCGGGATCAATATCGAAGACGGTTCCTCACCGCCGGAGTTGCTGGTACGCAAGATTGAGATCGCGCGCCAGGTGGCCGACCGACGCAATGTGAACCTGTTTATCAATGCGCGCACCGATGTCTACCTGCGGGGTCTGGTGCCTGCCGAAGATCGCGTCGCCGAAACCCTCAGGCGCGCCGCGCTGTATCAGGCGGCCGGGGCCAATGGCCTGTTTGCCGCCGGCGTTACTGCGGAGTACGAGATCAAGGCACTGTGCCAGGGTACCTCGCTGCCGCTGAATGTGCTGGGGTTCCCGGGCCTGCCGTCCCCCGAAGTGCTCGAGGCACTGGGCGTACGCCGCCTGACCGCAGGTTCGGGCATCGCCGAGTTCCTCTACGGCGCCATGGCCGGCATCGCCAAAAGTTTTCTGCAAACCGGCCGGTTCGATAGCCACGACCTGAAGGCGTTGACCTATGGCGAAGTGAACGCCCTGTTGAAACCGTCCGGGAAAGCCTGAGCCCATGTCTGACGGCTATCTGGCGGCCAGTGAGTTCCTGGCCGCCATCGATGACGACTGGCGCCGCCACATCGACGCCATCGGCCCGTGCCTGCACCAGCCGCATGCGGCGCGTGATCCCTATGAGTCGCTGGTGCGGGCGATTGCCTATCAGCAACTGCATGCCAAGGCCGGCGATGCGATTGTCGGCCGGCTGCTGGCGTTGTTCGGTTCGGGTTCGTTTCCCCGGCCTGAACAGATCGTCGCCAAAGATTTCGACCAACTGCGCAGTTGCGGCTTTTCCGCGAGCAAGATCGCGACCATTCAGGGCATCGCCCAGGCGTCGCTGGACGGCGTAGTGCCGGATTACGCCACGGCACTGGCCATGGACGATGAAGCGCTGATCGAACGCCTGACCACTCTGCGCGGTGTGGGCCGCTGGACCGTGGAGATGCTGCTGATCTACAGCCTGGAACGCCCGGATATCCTGCCGGCCGACGACTTTGGCGTGCGTGAGGGTTATCGACGGCTCAAGGGCCTGGAGGTGCAGCCGACGCGCAAGCAGATGATCGAGATCGGGTTGGGGTGGAGCCCTTACCGGACAGTGGCTGCGTGGTATTTGTGGCGGCTGCCCGGGCGGTAGACCGCGTTATCGTTCATCGCGAGCAAGCTCGCTCCCACATGGACTTCTGTGTACATAAAATTTTTGGCAGACACAAAACCTGTGGGAGCGAGCTTGCTCGCGATGACGTCAGTAGTGACACCACATCATCCAAAACCAGTCACAACCCCGACTTCAACCGACTGAACGCCCTGATCAACGCCCGGTTGAACACCTTGCCGTTGTCATTCTTGCTGTACAGCGAAGCCTTGACCGCGGCCGGCGGATACGTCCCCGGATCGTTGCGGATCGCCGGGTCGACCAAGCCGTCCGCCGCCGTGATCGCATTGGCGTAATGGATGCTGTCGGTGATCGGAGCTATCACCTCCGGGGTCATCAGGTAGTCCATCAATGCCAGGCCGGCCTTCGGATGCGGCGCGTCCTTGGGAATGACCATGGCATCGAACCAGATCAACGTGCCCTCCTGCGGAATCCGGTACTTCAGCGAATACGGCTTGCCCGCCGCCTCGGCCTGGCCCGCCGCGATGGCCACGTTGCCGTTCCACGACATCGCCACGCAGGTGTTGCCGTTGGCCAGGTCGCTGATGTTCAGGTCGTTGTCGAAGTAGCGAATGTAGGGCCGAATCTTCGCCAGCTGCTGTTCGGCGAGCTTCAGGTCATCGAGGTTCTGGCGATTGATGTCCAGGCCCATGTACTTCATGACCGCCGCAAACACTTCGTTGGGATCGTTGAGCAGGCTGACCCCGCAATCGGCGAATTTCGAGACCACGGCCGGGTCGAACAGCATCGCCCAACTGTCGGTCGGCGCGTCGGGCAGGCGCTGTTTCACGGCCTGTTCCTGATAACCCACGCCCGTGGTGCCCCAGGCGTAGATCCCGGCATAGCGGTTGCCCGGATCGAACACCGCCATGTGCTGGCGGAATTCCTCGCCGACGCCGGCGAAATGCGGCAGTTGCTGCTTGTCGACCGTCTGCACCGCGCCACTCTCGATGGCCCGGGACAGATGCTGCCCCGCCGTCAGCACCAGATCATAGCCACTGCGGCCAGTGAGCAGCCTGGTCTCGACGGTTTCCAGGGAATCGAAGTGGTCGGCCACCACATGGATGCCGGTTTTTTCCTCGAAATTCTTCAAGGTGTCCGGGGCCAGGTATTCACCCCAGATGTACAGGTTGACCACCGGCTTGGCAGTGTCGGCGGCCTGCACACACAAGGGTGCAAGCACCAGCAGTATTGCTTGAGTCAGTTTGTGCAGGCCCATGATCACACGCCTTTCTTGTTGGAGTGGGTGGCGGCGTACTGCGGCATGGTGATGCACGCGACGTTGCCGCCACCGAGGAGGATCTCCCGAGAGTTTTCGATGCCGACGATGCTGTGTTTCGGGAACAGCTCGGCCAGGGTCGCCAACGCCACCTTGTCGTTGCGATCACCGAACAGCGGCACCACGATCGAACTGTTACCGGCGTAGTAGTTGATGTACGACGCGCAGATTTTCGTCCCGGCCTGACGGGAGTGGGTGCTGTCCTGCTGGTCCAGGCCTTCGGCTTCTTCGGCGGTCCACTCCAGCACATCCGGCTGCGGCAGCTTGTGCACGATCAACTCGCGACCGCGACTGTCGCGGGTGCTGCGCAGAATGTCGTAGGCCTCCTGATAGATTTCCCACTGTGGGTCGTCGCGGTTGTCGGTCCATTGCAGCACCACTTCACCGGGGCGCACGAAACACGCGAGGTCGTCGACATGGCCGTCGGTTTCGTCGAACTTGCAGCCCCGGGGCAGCCAGATCACTTGCTCGGCGCCGAGGTAATCGGTCAGGCGGCGGGTGACTTCGTCCTTGCCCAGATGCTGGTTGCGGTTGCGGTTGAGCAGGCATTGCTCGGTAGTGAGGATGCTGCCCTGGCCGTCGCTCTGGATGCCACCCAGTTCGGCAATCAGCGGCGCGCGGTAGCGGTCGAAGCGTTCGATTTCGAGGATCTTGCTGGCGATCTGGTCGTCCTTGTCCCACGGGTAGTACAGGCCGCCGTCGAGCCCGCCATAGGCGTTGAACTCGAAGTCGACGCCGCGCACTTCGCCACTCTGATCGTTGACCACAAAGCACGGGCCGCTGTCGCGCAACCAGGTGTCGTTGCAGGTCATTTCCACCACGCGCACTTGCGGTGGCAACTGCCGGCGCGCGGTGGCGAACTGGGCCGCCGAGGCGCATACGGTGACTGGCTCGCTCATGGAAATGGCAGTAACGATCTGCACCCAGACTTTCTGCGCAGGCTTGGCACCGTTGCGCCAGACGTCGGTGCGCTCCGGCCAGCCGAGCCAGCAACCGGACTTGGCTTCGAATTCGCCGGGCAAACGGAAACCGTCCTGTTTGGGAGTGGTGTCGAGCAAACGGGCCATGGTCAAACCTCTTCAACGGGGATTGGAATGACCACAGGCTAAGGGCGTTGGTGACTGGCTCGCCAACGATGATTATTTCGGAATACTTGAATCTAACTCATCAATCGAGCAACTGATCGTTGAACCACTCCAGCATCTGCGCCACCGCCGGACGTTCCAGCCGCACCCGCTCGCACACCAGCGCGTATTGGCCCAGGGCGGTCATGCTCGACGTAAACGGGCGGACCAGCCGACCATTGAGCAAATCCTCCTGGGCCGTCAAGTTGTCGCCCATGGCCACGCCCTGCCCTTGCGCCGCGGCCTCCAGCGCAAGCCCCGCATGGGCGAAATACAACTGGCGGTCAGGGCGTTGGTCGCCGGCATGGCTGGTGAGCCACGCGGTCCAGGTCTTGCCGTCCTGGTCGTCGTGTAGCAGGCAATGGCGTGACAGGTCCTTCGGGGTTTTCAGCGTGCCCTGGTTGAACAGGCCGGGGCTGCACACCGGAAAGAACTGCAGCGCCGGCAGCGGCCGGACGAAATATGCAGTGCTGTCCACCGGGCCGGTGCCGTAGGTGATCGCCAGGTCGATGTCTTCCCCGGGCGCCGTGGCGTCGATCGGTTGTTCGTACAGATGCAAGGTGATGTGCGGGTAACGCGCGTAGAAATCCGTGAGACGACTCATCAGCCACTTTTGCGCCAACTCGGCGGTGACCGCCAGACGCAACACCGCCAGGGATGAGGGATCACGCAGCTCGTCGCAGGCATCGCCAATCAACTCGAAGGCCTGCTGCAAGCTCTGCATCAGGCGTCCGGCGGCCAGGGTCGGGCGAATCTGCCGGCCCTCGCGCACGAACAGCGATACACCGAGCTGCTCTTCGAGCTGACGAATCTGGTGGCTGACCGCGCTGTCGGTGACACACAACTCGGCCGCCGCCCGGCCGAAATGGGCATGGCGGGCGGCGCATTCGAAGGTTCGCAGGGCTGCCAGGGAAGGTAATCGTCGCATCAGGTCATGTCCCGGTTTCGAGGGGGACATGCTGACTTGGCCTTTGGTGGGCGTCCAGTGGGGACCGCGTTATCGTTCATCGCAGGCAAGCCTGCTCCCACAGGTTAGGGCTGTGTTCACCACGGGACTCTGTAGGAGCTGGCTTGCCAGCGAAGGGGCCTGACGGTCTAGGCTGTTCCGGGTACGTTCAAGACAACCGGAGGCTCTCATGCAACTCGAAGGTTCCTGCCATTGCGGCGCGGTGTCGTTCAGTTTGACCAGCGCCCACCCCTACCCTTACCAGCGTTGCTACTGCTCGATCTGCCGCAAGACCCAGGGCGGTGGCGGTTATGCGATCAACCTCGGGGGCGATGCCGCCAGCCTCAAAGTTCGCGGGCGCAAGCACATCGCGATCTACCATGCACGGATCAAGGAAGAAGGCGACAAACGCGCCCACAGCAGCACCGCCGAGCGGCATTTCTGCTCGGTTTGCGGCTCGGGTCTGTGGTTGTTCAGTCCGCAGTGGCCGGAGTTGATCCATCCGTTCGCCTCGGCCATCGACACCCCGCTGCCGGTACCGCCGGAGCACACGCATCTGATGCTGGGTTCAAAGGCATCATGGGTGGAGGCCGAGGTGCAACCTGGCGACAAACAGTTCGACGTCTACCCCGAAGAATCCATCGCCCGGTGGCATGAACGCCTCGGACTGGTCCGCTGAGATTCATTATCTATTTATTTCGGAACACAGTTCCCCTTGCACCTTTCGTTCAAATAACCCTCAGAAGCACTTCGACTGCTGATCGAATTGATGCAAAGGGATCTCCTTGGCTGTCGGGCTTGCGGCAGCCACGAGATGAAGTGGGTGAATCGCGGCCTTAATCTGACGCGAAACACGTCGAGAAACGTTCTGGTTTACGCCCATATGCCAGGTATTCGCCGACATTGCGATTCACGCATGCATTGTGGGCTGCGAAAGAAACGCCGTGCAGGTAGGCGTCCCTGACCAGCGTCATATGGGTGTTGGGCAAGCTGGCGAAAGCATTGAGGGCTCCCGCTCTCGGTGTTTGATCGTCGTACTGCGCCTGCACCATCACGATGCTGTGAACCTGCGCCAGCTTTGCCAGGGGCACACCGGCATATTGTTTCCCGCTCCAGCCAGCGCAGTGCCTCGTATAAAACAAGCTGCCGCCGACCGGATACTGGCCGGCGTACTGATTTTCTTTTTCGGTCCAGAATATGTCGTCCGAGGATGCCGTGTCGTTGCACAAGACGGTGCTGCGTACAGAGTCAGCCGGGGTCATTTTCAATGGACCGGGCACTAAGCCATTCCATGGGGCAGGCTGACGGACGACGGCCAGCAGCCTCGCAAACGCTTGCCTCGCGCCTTGATCAACCTCTGTGTCGGGGCTGAACCGATGGGTTTGCGCTCTCGCTAGCAGCACAGTGTCATCCAGGTCGGGCGAGTCATGTAGCCAGTCGCTGAGTGCCCGTGCAGCCATCAAGTGATGGGCAGAGCTGTAAAAATCGTTGTCAGAGCGCAGGGCCACTCGAACATGGGGCAACAGGCGCAGAAAAATCTCACGTATGGCCATCGGATCATTGCCCATCTGGTAAGTCTGCGGGTTGCTGGCGGCTAACTGTGCAACGAAGTCGGCAAAGATTCGCTCCTTCTCCGGCGCCACACTCAAACTGGCGTTCTGGAATGTTGATGTCCAGTCCACGTTCGAGTCCAGAACCATGCGACCGACGCGCTTCGGAAACAGGCCTGCGTACCAGGCGCCCAACCATGTGCCGTAAGAGTTGCCAAAATAGTTGAGCTTGTTTTCGTTGAGTAGAACGCGGACGAGCTCCATGTCTCGCGCCGTTTGATCGGTATTGATGAAAGGCGCCAACCGTTGGCTGGCACAACCCCGGGCCAGTACGCCAGCGTTATGCTCAATAGCCACGAGGTTGGCAGGGCTACGGTCTTCAGTAATGTCGTTTTGCGCGACAATCATTTCATCGGATTGGCATACCAGTTGTGAGTCGTCCGTACTGCCCTGTCCTCGTGGCGTGATGCCAATTACGTCATAAGCATCGGTCAGATGCCGATAAGGACCACCTTCGAGCCCATCACTGTAACCCTTCCATATTGAAGCCAGTAATACAGTGAACGTGCTGTTACCGCTCGAACCCGGCCCCCCGGGATTGGTAAATATAGCGCCCTCTCGCAGGTGTGGCTGCCTGGCTGCAACGCGAGTGATATCCAGACTGAGGGTGCCAACCCTCGGATTCAAGTGATCCAGTGGCACGGTGACGATGCCACACTGAGTCCTGGCGAATACTTCGGGGTCCAGTACATCACCTGGAATTCCTTCACACGCCGGCAACCACTTGATGCCCGATTCAGGATGCGGTTTCGTCGCGCATCCGCCGATTGCCAATAAGCTGGCCACACAAACGCTGCGCCACATGGCCCGTTGCGTTTTCAGTTTGCAGATCACCATTTTCGACTTCCAGAGACAGTCCTTTGAGGCTCCGGATTGTTGCAACAGCGCGTGGGCCGGGATGTAGGAAGCGTACGGTTTTTCACTCGACATTTCCGACGCTAAAGCGAGTCGACGAGGCAGGTCTTCGAGCCAGACAGCAAAAACCGGCCACTTGGGCCGGTTTTCGCTGCTGTTTCATACGCCTGAAACCGTGACAAAGCCAACCGATTGCCAGCGCGGCAGCGCTTGCGAGGATCACGCGGCCGTCGGGATACCACTATGAAAACGAAACTCCACGTCCGGCGATTCGATCAGTTCCTGCTCGGCGGCGCGGACCTTGTCGATCACCTGCGCAATGTCCTTGGCGTCGCCGTACTGACAAGCCAGTTTCAGGTAACCCTGGAAGTGCCGGGCCTCGCTCTTGAGCAGACCGAAATAGAACTTGCCCAGTTCTTCGTCCAGATGCGGCACCAGCGCTTCGAAACGCTCGCAACTGCGGGCCTCGATAAACGCCCCCACCACCAGGGTGTCCACCAGCTTCACCGGCTCGTGACTGCGTACCACTTTGCGCAGCCCCGACGCATAGCGCCCGGCGGACAGCTGGCGCAGTTCGATCTTGCGGCGTTTCATCAGGCGCATGACCTGTTCGTGGTGCACCAGCTCTTCCCGGGCCAGGCGCGACATCATGTTGATCAGATCGACGTGGGAGTGATACTTGGCGATCAGGCTCAACGCGGTGCTGGCGGCCTTGAATTCGCAGTTCTTGTGGTCGATCAGCAGGGTTTCCTGATCGGCCAGCGCGGCCTGGATCCAGCCGTCGGGGGTGCGGCAGCCAAGGAACTCGTGAATTTCGGGAAGGATCATGGGGCTCACGGACAAATAGGTTCAAACGAAGGGCGCCGATTATACCGGCCTGCCCGCAGACCACCAGTCGCCAACCGTTGATATGCATCAAGTCGCCGAATCACAGACAGCAACTATAGTTGTGCAACGCCGTGCTTTTTCATTTTCAGGAGATCGTGCTCATGCAAGCCGTACGCAGCATTCTGGTGGTCATCGACCCCGAACACTCCGAAAGCCTGGCGCTCAAACGGGCGAAGTTGATCGCCGGTGTCACCCAGGCGCAGTTGCATCTGCTGGTGTGCGACCCCAAGCATGATCACAGTGGCATGTTGGGTGTGCTCAAGGCCGCTTTACTGGAAGACGGTTACAACATCACCACTGAGCAGGCCTGGAACCAGAGCCTGCATCAAACCATCATCGATGTGCAGCAAGCCGAAGGCTGCGGCCTTGTGGTGAAGCAACACTTTCCCGACAGCGCGCTGAAAAAGGCCCTGCTGACACCCGAGGACTGGAAATTGCTGCGCCAATGCCCTTCCCCGGTACTGCTGGTGAAAACCGCTGGCTCATGGAAAGACAAAGTGATCCTGGCAGCCGTCGACGTCGGCAACAGCGACCTCGAACACCGCCACCTGCACGACACCATCATTGATCATGGCTATGACATCGCAACCCTGGCCAAGGCTCACTTGCACGTGATCAGCGCCCACCCGTCGCCGATGCTGTCGTCGGCCGACCCGACGTTTCAACTCAGCGAAACCATCCAGGCGCGCTACCGCGAGCAATGCAAGTCGTTCCAGGCGGAATTCGACATCGACGATGAGCATCTGCACATCGAGGAAGGCCCGGCGGATGTGTTGATTCCGTTCATGGTGCACAAGCTGCAGGCGGCGGTGACGGTGATCGGTACCGTGGCCCGTAGCGGATTGTCCGGGACCTTGATCGGTAATACGGCGGAAGTGGTGCTCGATGCGGTGGAGAGCGATGTGCTGGTGCTCAAGCCGATGGAAGTGGCGGATCATCTTGAGGAGATTGCCGACAAGCATTGAGGACAGATCAAAAGATCGCAGCCTGCGGCAGCTCCTACAGGGAAACACGACCAATGTAGGAGCTGCCGCAGGCTGCGATCTTTTCAGCCGCCAAAGGCATCTTTCAGGAACCCCGGCGCAATGTAGCGCTGGTAATGGGCCTCGGAGAGCAGGAAAAATTCCCGATCAATGGCATCGCGCAATTCCGGCAGGTTCCACTCGCGAAACTCCGGCAGCAATACCATCCCGTAGGCTTCCAGGTTGTTGATCACCCGCGCCCCACGGGCGATCAATTGGTAGGCCCAGCAATATTCCGACTGATGGGGCACGAAGCGGATCTTGCGTTGCTCCAGCTGCATCCGCAGCAGCGCCGGATCGAAAATTTCCACCTTGGCGGCCATCACCTGGGACAGCAACTGCTCAAGGCGCAGCCATACCGCGCGCTTTTCTTCCTCGTTGTAACCGTTCCAGCGGATCACTTCGTGGTGGAAACGCTTGCAGCCACGGCACACCAGGTCACCGTAAACAGTGGAGCAGAGGCCGACGCAGGGTGTCTTGATGGTCTGATTGGGCATAGATAGGCAAAACGCGAAAAAGCAGAACAGGCCGGCATGTTAGCCCTTTGTCCGATATTCATCACCCCTCAAAGTTAAAGGGTTAGGGTCAACGGACCTCTGTTGGGCGCCACCACCAAAGTCCAATAAACACTGACTTACCTTTAATTTTTTTTTGCCGTAGAATCAGCCTGCCTTTTTAGGCGCCAATGTCCGTTAGAAGCTGTTTTCAAAGCGTCACGAGCACAGTCGTTCCTTCAGAGCGGTGTTGGCGAGGGGTTTTTCCAGCGGGGAAAAGCCCAACGCCAACCCTCATCAGCTCCCGTTCTGCAGGCGTAAAACTTTGAAAGCAGCTTCTGTAAGGAATTGTCGGTAATTCTGGCTAAGTGGCTCACAACGCCATGCTGCGCATGAGTACGGCAATTTCGGGATGAGCGTCCCGGACACCCATTTGGGACCACTGATGAGGGTAATAACTGTGCTTGAAGCCTACCGCAAACATATCGAAGAGCGCGCAGCACTGGGTATCGTTCCCCAGCCGCTAAACGCCGAACAAACTGCAGGCCTGGTCGAGCTGCTGAAAAATCCCCCGGCTGGCGAAGAAGCGTTCCTCGTTGACCTGATCACCAATCGCGTTCCGCCAGGCGTGGACGAAGCTGCCTATGTCAAGGCCGGCTTCCTGTCCGCCATCGCCAAAGGCGAAGCCAAATCCCCCCTGATCGACAAGAAGCGCGCTGTTGAACTGCTCGGCACCATGCAGGGCGGCTACAACATCGTGACCCTGGTAAACCTGCTGGACGACGCCGAACTGGCGCCAGTAGCTGCCAAAGAACTCAAGCACACCCTGCTGATGTTCGACGCCTTCCACGACGTCGCTGAAAAAGCCAAGAACGGTAACGTTCACGCCCAAGGCGTGCTGCAATCCTGGGCTGACGGCGAGTGGTTCGTGAAGCGCCCGACCCTGGCCGACAAGATCAGCCTGCGCGTGTTCAAGGTCACCGGCGAAACCAACACCGACGACCTGTCCCCTGCGCCTGATGCCTGGTCCCGTCCAGACATCCCGCTGCACGCCCTGGCCATGCTGAAAATGGCTCGCGACGGCATCGTGCCTGACGCACAAGGCGCCACCGGCCCGATGAAGCAGATCGAAGAAATGCGCAACGCCGGCTTCCCGATCGCCTACGTCGGTGACGTGGTCGGTACCGGTTCTTCGCGTAAATCGGCCACCAACTCGGTGCTGTGGTTCTTCGGCGACGACGTTCCTTACGTGCCGAACAAGCGTGCAGGCGGCTTCTGCTTCGGCAGCAAGATCGCTCCGATCTTCTACAACACCATGGAAGATGCCGGCGCACTGCCAATCGAATTCGACGTTTCCAACATGCACATGGGCGACGTGATCGACCTGTACCCGCATGCTGGCAAAGTCTGCAAGCACGGCACCGACGAAGTCCTGACCACCTTCGAAATGAAGACCCCGGTCCTGTTGGACGAAGTGCGTGCTGGCGGCCGTATTCCGCTGATCATCGGCCGTGGCCTGACCGAAAAGGCTCGCACCGAGCTGGGTCTGCCACCTTCGACCCTGTTCAAGAAGCCTGAAGCACCGGCTGAAAGCACCAAGGGTTTCACCCTGGCGCAGAAAATGGTCGGCAAGGCTTGCGGCGTGACCGGCGTTCGTCCGGGCACCTACTGCGAACCGAAGATGACCACCGTGGGTTCCCAGGACACCACCGGTCCCATGACCCGTGACGAACTGAAAGACCTGGCGTGCCTGGGCTTCTCGACCGATCTGGTGATGCAGTCCTTCTGCCACACCGCGGCTTACCCCAAGCCGATCGACGTGACCACCCACCACACCCTGCCTGACTTCATCATGACCCGCGGCGGCGTTTCCCTGCGTCCGGGCGACGGCATCATCCACTCGTGGCTGAACCGCATGCTGCTGCCAGACACCGTCGGTACCGGTGGTGACTCCCACACCCGTTTCCCGATCGGCATCTCGTTCCCGGCCGGTTCCGGTCTGGTTGCGTTCGCCGCAGCCACCGGCGTCATGCCGCTGGACATGCCAGAGTCGATCCTGGTTCGCTTCAAAGGCGAACTGCAGCCAGGCGTCACCCTGCGTGACCTGGTTCACGCCATTCCTTACTACGCGATCCAGGCTGGCCTGTTGACCGTAGAGAAGAAAGGCAAGAAGAACGCCTTCTCCGGTCGCATCCTGGAGATCGAAGGTCTGCCTAAACTGACCGTCGAGCAAGCGTTCGAACTGTCTGACGCCTCGGCTGAACGTTCGGCTGCCGGTTGCACCATCCAGCTGTCCAAAGAGTCGATTGCCGAATACCTGCAGTCCAACATCACCCTGCTGCGCTGGATGATCGGCGAAGGCTACGGCGATGCACGTACTCTGGAACGTCGCGCTCAAGCGATGGAAGCCTGGCTGGCCAACCCTGAGCTGCTGCAAGCGGACAAAGACGCTGAGTACGCTGAAATCATCGAGATCGACCTGGCCGACATCAAGGAGCCTGTGCTCTGCGCGCCGAACGACCCGGACGACGCTCGCCTGCTCTCCAGTGTTGCTGGCGAGAAGATCGACGAAGTGTTCATCGGTTCCTGCATGACCAACATCGGCCACTTCCGCGCTGCCGGCAAGTTGCTGGAACAGGTCAAGGGTCAGCTGCCAACCCGTCTGTGGCTGTCGCCGCCGACCAAGATGGACGCTCACCAGCTGACCGAAGAAGGCTACTACGGCATCTACGGCAAGGCTGGCGCGCGCATGGAAATGCCGGGTTGCTCGCTGTGCATGGGTAACCAGGCACGTGTAGAGCCGAACTCGACTGTCGTGTCGACTTCGACCCGTAACTTCCCGAACCGTCTGGGTGACGGCGCGAACGTCTACCTGGCTTCGGCTGAGCTGGCGTCCGTGGCTTCCATCCTGGGTCGCCTGCCGACCGTCGAGGAGTACATGGAATACGCTGGCAAGATCGACAGCATGGCGGCCGATGTCTACCGCTACCTGTCCTTCGACCAGATCGCCGAGTTCCGTGAAGCTGCTGCGAACGCCAACATCCCGGTCGTTCAAGCCTAACGTTGCAACGCAATGAAAAACGCCGCCCATCGTGAGATGAGCGGCGTTTTTTTATGCCGATGAACAGTCACTGGCTGTTCCGGCCAAATCGCGGGCAAGCCCGCTCCCACAGGGTTTTGGGTGTTCACACGGTTTCTGTATTACCGCGCAGCCCAGGCATTGAAGCGCTGTTCAAGCTCCTCGCCATGGTCGACCCAGAACTCCGCGTCCACGGCCCGCGCGCCGGCCAGGTTGGCCTCGGCGGTCGGCAGTTGCTCCTGCACGTCCTTGGGCAGCAATGACAGAGTCTGGCGATGCACCGGCCCGTACGGGATGGTTTCCGAGAAGACTTTTTGCGTCTGCGGCTGACTGGCAAATGCAATGAAGTTTTCCGCCAATGCCTTGTTCGGCGTGCCTTTGACCACCGCCCAGTATTCCGGGTCGTACAGGCTCTGCGGCCAGACGATGCTCAGTTTCATGCCTTCCTTCTGCGCCGAGGCGATCCGGCCGTTGTAGGCGGCGCTCATCACCACGTCGCCGGCCACCAGCCATTGCGCCGGTTGCGCGCCCGCCTCCCACCACTGGATGTTCGGCTTGATCTGGTCGAGCTTGGCAAAGGCCCGCGTCACGCCTTGCGGAGTATTCAAGACCTTGTACACGTCGTCCGCCTTGACGCCGTCGGCCAGCAAGGCGATTTCCAGGGTGTACTTGGCGCTCTTGCGCAGGCCGCGCTTGCCCGGGAAGTCGGCGACATTCCAGAAGTCCGCCCAGGACTGCGGCGCCTTGGCCTGCTTGCTCTGGTCATAGGCCATGACCATCGACCAGACGTAAGTGGCAACCCCGCATTCGGTCAGCGCACCGGGCACAAAGTTTGCCGAATCACCGAAGCGTCCCGCATCGAGCTTCTCGAACAGGCCCTCCTCGCAACCACGCAACAGCTCGGGGCTTTCGACTTCGACCACGTCCCAACTGGTGTGACCGGCCGAGACCATGGCCTTGATCTTTGACAGTTCGCCGTTGTACTCACCGGCAATGATGTTGCCCGCGCCGCTGGCGTTGAAGGGCTTGAAGTAGGCTTTATCCTGAGCCTGTTTGGTAGCACCACCGAAGGAAATCACGGTGAGGTCCTGGGGGGCCGCCCACACACTGGCACTCAACACCGCCAGGGCAAACGGAACACTGCAACGCAAGGATCTGGACATGGATCGCTTCCTCGGGTCTTGTCGACCCATTGTTGTTATCGGTGTTCGGATTCACTCAAGTAAGCCGCCAGGCGATCCATCAGGCGGTCACAGGCCGCCATCTGTTCGACGCTGACAAATTCATCAGGCTTGTGCCCCTGGTCCATGCTGCCGGGACCGCAGACCACCGAAGGAATGCCGGCCTGATCGAACAGCCCGCCTTCGGTGCCAAAGGCCACGGTGCTGAAATCGTCACTGCCGCATAGCCGGGCAATCAGCCGGGCCGCCGCGCTGTCGGCGGGTGTCGCCAGGCCGGGATAGGCCGAGATTTTTTCAAAGCGGATACCGGTATCGGTGTCCACGGCCTGCATGGCCGGCAGCAACGTCTGCTCGGCGTAGTCCTGCAGTTCATCGACGACCACTTGCGGGGCGAAGTCCGGCAAGGCGCGGATCTCGAAATCGAAACGGCAATCCGCTGGCACGATGTTCAGCGCCGTCCCGCCCTGGATCACTCCGACCTGCACGGTCGAGAACGCCGGATCGAAGCGTTTGTCGTGCAATGGCGGCCGGGCCAGGGTGGCGCCGATGTCGCCCAGCCGACCGATCAGGCGCGCGGCCTGCTCGATGGCATTGACCCCATAAGGTGCGTAGGCCGAATGACAGGCGGCGCCGCGCACATGGCAACGCATCGCCAGTTTGCCCTTGTGGCCAAGCACCGGCTTGAGTTCGGTCGGCTCGCCGATCAAACACAACGCCGGTGCCGGGATGCGTTGGGGCAACACTTCCAGCAAGCCGCGCACGCCGAGGCAACCGACCTCTTCGTCATAGGAAAACGCCAAATGCACCGGGCGCTTCAAAGGGCTCGAGAGAAACATCGGCACCGCCGCCAGCACAGAAGCCAGATAGCCTTTCATGTCCGCGGTGCCGCGGCCGTAAAGCTTGCCGCCCGCCTCGCTCAGCCGGAACGGCTCGACCGTCCAGGCCTGGCCGTCCACCGGCACCACGTCGGTGTGCCCGGACAGCACGATGCCGCCGGCCACACGCGGGCCGACCGTGGCCAACAGATTGGCCTTGGTCCGCTCGGCGTTGTAGATCAATTCGCAATCCACGCCCAGGTCGCGCAGGTAGTCGCGCACGAACTCGATCAGCGCAAGATTCGAATCGCGGCTGACCGTGGCGAACCCGATCAATCGCGCGAGCATGGCGCGGCTGCGCAACTCACTCATCGCCGGGCACTCCATACGCGGGGGCCAGGGTCGGATTGAGGGCGCGGGTCAGGTAGTCCTGCAATTGCGGCTCGTAGGCCGCCCACAGTTTGCCAAGCTCGCCGATCGGGTTTTGATCGGCCCAATCCACCCGCAGGTCAACAATCGGCCAGGTCAGGTCACCGACCACCGACAGCGCCGCCGAGTGCACCGTGCCGGCTTCACCACCGGCATCCTGCCCGGCCTGCAAGGCGTTCATCAGCCGGGTGGCGAGGCAGCCTTCGCTGTTTTCAAAGGCCGCGACCATCGCCTCGATCACCCCACTGTTGGCCAGCAGGTTGCCAGCCGCCACGCATTGCTCACCGGCCACAGCGTTGTTGATGCCCAGCGCATGGTTGCCGCTGAACACCGCCGTGCGCCCGTGGGCATCGACCACCGCCACCTGGCGGTATTGGCTGTAGCCATTGCGGGTCAATGAGTGATCCAGCGCCTGGGGTGGCGCCGAGCCGGCGGCCAGTTCATCGAGGATCTGCGGGCCGAGGGCCGGCAGCGTGATGTTCTGGCTCGACACCGCACCGACACCGGCACGCAGCCACGGGCAGCGCGCGCCGACGGCAATGCTCGAAGAGCTGATTGCAATGCCCAACTGACCGGTCTCGGCGCAGCGACCCACGATGGAAAAAGTCATGGCCAATTCCTTATTCAGGGATGACAGCGATCACATCGATTTCCATCAGCCACTGCGGCTGGCCGAGGGCGCTGACCACAAGGCCAGTGGAAATCGGGAACACGCCCTTGAGCCACTTGCCGACCTCCTGGTACACCGGCTCGCGATAGCGCGGGTCGATCAGGTAAGTGGTGGTCTTGACGATATGGCTCAGGTCGCTGCCCGCCTCTTCCAGCAATTGCTTGACGTTGCGCATGGCCTGCTCGGCCTGGGCGCGCGGATCGCCGAGGCCCACCAGTTGACCGTTGAAATCGGTACCGACCTGGCCACGCACATACACGGTGTTGCCGGCGCGCACGGCCTGGCACAAATCGTTGTCCAGCGTCTGGTTCGGATAGGTGTCTTTGGTGTTGAACATGCGGATGCGGGTATGAGTAGGCATTAACGAACTCCCATGAGGCTGGCTTTCTGAAGTGGTGCACGGGCGGCGTCGGCTTGACGCTGGGTCGCATCCCGATAGTTGAGATAGGTGTGCTGTTTAACGATGTGATCGGCGATGTGCTTGGCGTCGTGCCAAACGCCCCAGATAAACGCGGAGCCGCGGCGGGACTGCCAAGGCAACCCGACGAAATACACCCCCGGCTCGGCCGACACGCCGCGCTGGTGCTGCGGTTTGCCGTTGTCCTTGAAGGCATCGACCTTCAGCCAGCTGTAATCGGTGGAGTAACCGGTGGCCCAGATGATCGTGGTGACGCCGGCCTTGAGCAGATCCAGTTCAAGGATGGGATGTGTCACACAGTCCGGGTCCGCCAGCATGGCGCGGGCTTCGGGCTCCAGCGGCAGGTCCAGGCCATTGCGTTCGATATAGGCGTCGGCCTTGTCGAGCAGAGCCAGGTAGTTTTCATCGCCACGCTGGATGTTGTCCGCGAGGTTGTCTTCGAAACTCACCACTGCGCCGTTGAACAACTGGGTCAGGCCGACCAGCGTCATCCCCTGATGGGCCAGCCGGCGGAAGTCCACGGTATGGCCGCCACGGGCACCGCTCACGGCGATGGTCACGTGCTCTTTGCCGGGCTGCATGGCTTCGGCATCCCACTCGCCGAGCACCCCCAGCCACCAGCAGAAATCACGGTTGCGATAGGCACGCGGCGGACGGTCATGGGCGCCTACCGACAAGTAAACCTGCTTGCCGGAACGTTGCAGCTCATCGGCGATCTGCACGCCCGACGAGCCGGCGCCCACTACCAGCACGGCACCTTCGGCCAGTTGCTGCGGGTTGTAGTATTGGGCGGAGTGAATCTGGGTGATGCCGGAGATTTCGGGAGCAATCGGCGGAATGGCCGGACGCTGGAACGGACCGGTGGCGACCACTACATGCCGGGCTTCGATCACGCCATCAGAGGTTTCAACAGTGAAGCCCGGACGGTCGGCGTTACGTTCGACTTTCTTCACGTCCACGCCGGTGCGGATCGGCGCGTTGAACTTCTTGGCATAAGCTTCGAAGTACTGAGCCACCTGCTCTTTCCCGGCGAAGGCATCCGGGTCCAGACCGTCGAATTCCAGCCCCGGGAAACGGTCGTGCCAGGCCGGACCGTTGGCCACCAGCGAATCCCAGCGGCCGGTGCGCCAGGCTTCGGCGATACGATT
Organism: Pseudomonas sp. 05L36; assembly: GCF_056398125.1. NCBI lineage: Bacteria > Pseudomonadati > Pseudomonadota > Gammaproteobacteria > Pseudomonadales > Pseudomonadaceae > Pseudomonas > Pseudomonas sp. 05L36. Next base: position 58,161 of record NZ_JBFTOU010000033.1, read on the forward strand.
GCGCTCCACAACGAGGTGAGGCACACCGAGCTTGCTCAGGTGTTCACTCATGGCCACGCCGGCCTGGCCGGCGCCAACTACAAGCGTATCAATTTCGGTCTTGTCAACTGTCATGGCTGTGCACTTCTGAAAGGTGGTTTGATTCAGGTCGGTCATGGCTGCCGCCTCGATTCTGATCACTGTTGTTCTTCTGCTGCGGCTATCGGTGTCAGGGTGTTGGCCGCATTCTGTTCGGAGCCGGGAAATAGCGAAATTATGTTTTTTGTGGTCGCTGGAGAGGAAAAAGCGTCGAGGCGACCGGTTGGCTGTGCAAGGTTGCGGTCGACCCGATCCCGGCCTATGGTCCAAGCGATGCATTGCCCGCGACCGACGCGAAGACCCGGCGCGGATTGCTGTCCATCCAGTGCGGATTTACGCAAGGAGTGATGACATGCCCGACAATTCCCGTCCTGCCGTGCTCGAACTGATTGGCAATACCCCGCTGGTGCGCGTCAGCCGTTTCGATACCGGCCCATGCACACTGTTTCTCAAACTCGAATCCCAGAACCCCGGCGGTTCGATCAAGGACCGCATCGGTCTGGCGATGATCGATGTCGCCGAACGCGATGGTCGCCTGCGCCCCGGCGGCACCATTGTCGAAGCCACCGCCGGCAACACCGGGTTGGGCCTGGCCCTGGTCGGCCGCGCCAAGGGTTACCGGGTGGTGCTGGTGGTGCCGGACAAGATGTCCACCGAGAAGGTCCTGCACCTCAAGGCCATGGGCGCCGAGGTGCACATCACCCGCTCCGATGTCGGCAAAGGCCATCCCGAGTACTACCAGGACGTCGCCGCACGGCTGGCGGCGGACATTCCCGATGCGTTCTTCGCCGACCAGTTCAACAACCCCGCCAACCCGCTGGCCCACGAATGCAGCACCGCGCCGGAGATCTGGGCGCAGACCCAGCACGATGTGGACGCCATCGTCGTCGGTGTCGGTTCGGCCGGCACCCTCACCGGCCTGACCCGCTTCTTCAAACGGGTGCAGCCGGACCTGGAAATGGTCCTGGCCGACCCGGTCGGCTCGGTGATGGCCGAATACAGCCGCAATGGCACCCTCCCCACCCCCGGTTCCTGGGCGGTGGAAGGCATCGGCGAAGACTTCATTCCGTCGATTGCCGACCTGTCCAGCGTGCGCCACGCCTATTCGATCAGCGACGAAGAAAGCTTCGACCACGCCCGCCAGTTGCTGCGCGCCGAAGGCATTCTTGGCGGCTCGTCGACCGGCACCTTGCTGGCGGCGGCGTTGCGTTACTGCCGCGAACAGACCCAGCCGAAACGGGTGGTGAGCTTCGTCTGCGACACCGGTACGCGTTACCTGTCGAAGGTCTACAACGACCAGTGGATGAACGATCAGGGCCTGCTGCAACGCAAGCACTACGGCGACCTGCGCGACCTGATCGCGCGGCGTTTCGAAGATGGCCGGGTGATCAGCGTCGGCCCGGATGACACGCTACTGACGGCTTTTCAACGCATGCGCCTGGCGGATGTCTCGCAACTGCCGGTGTTGGTGAAGGGGCAGCAACTGGTCGGCGTGATCGACGAGTCCGACATCCTGCTGGGCGTGCATGAAGACGTTGCGCACTTTCGCAAGACCGTATCCAGCGCCATGACCGACAAACTGCAAACCCTGTCCCCCGATGCCTCACTGGCGGATCTGGAGGCAGAACTGGGCCGTGGGCTGGTGGCGATCATCCAGGATGCCTCGGGCTTCCACGGCCTGATTACCCGAACCGACATGCTCAATCACCTGCGGAGATCCCTGCCATGAGTCAACAGGATAAAAACGCCCCGCCACAGGGCTTCGCCACCCGGGTGATCCACGCAGGGCAAGTGCCGGACCCATCCACCGGGGCGTTGATGCCGCCGATCTACGCCAACTCCACCTACCTGCAACAGAGCCCCGGGGTGCACAAGGGCCTGGACTACGGGCGTTCGCACAACCCGACGCGCTGGGCGCTGGAGCGCTGCGTGGCGGACCTCGAAGGCGGCACCCGGGGCTTTGCCTTCGCCTCGGGGCTGGCGACCATTTCCACGGTGCTCGAACTGCTCGACGCCGGCTCGCACATCGTCTCGGGTAACGATCTGTACGGCGGCACCTTCCGCCTGTTCGACAAGGTGCGCCAGCGCAGCGCCGGGCACCGTTTCAGCTTCGTCGACCTGACCGACCTGGCGGCGTTCGAGGCCTCCCTGCAAGACGACACCCGGATGGTCATGGTCGAGACCCCGAGCAATCCGCTGCTGCGCCTCACGGACCTCGCCGCCATCGCCCGCACCTGCCGCGCACGCGGCATCATCTGCGTGGCCGACAACACCTTCGCCAGCCCGTGGATCCAGCGCCCGCTGGAACTGGGTTTCGACATCGTGCTGCACTCGACCACCAAATACCTCAACGGCCACTCCGACGTGATCGGCGGCATCGCCGTGGTCGGGCAGAACGCAGAACTGGCCGAGCGCCTGGGCTTCCTGCAAAACGCCGTCGGCGCCATCGCGGGGCCGTTCGATGCCTTCCTCACCCTGCGCGGCGTGAAGACCCTGGCCCTGCGCATGGAGCGGCATTGCAGCAACGCAATGGAGCTGGCGCAGTGGCTGGAGCGCCAAGCGCAAGTGTCGCGGGTGTATTACCCAGGCCTGCCGTCGCACCCGCAACACGAACTGGCCCAACGGCAAATGCACGGTTTCGGCGGGATGATTGCCCTCGATCTCAACAGCGACCTGGCTGGCGCCAAACGCTTCCTTGAAAGCGTGCAGATCTTCGCCCTGGCCGAAAGCCTGGGCGGCGTGGAAAGCCTGATCGAACACCCGGCGATCATGACCCACGCCACCATCCCGCCCGACACCCGCGCGAAACTGGGGATCGGCGATGGGTTGGTGCGGTTGTCGGTCGGCGTCGAGGACGTCGAAGACTTACGGGCCGATCTGGCGCAGGCGTTGGCGCGGATGTAATAAATCCCTGTAGGAGCGAGCTTGCTCGCGATAGCGGTGGATCAGTCGATACCGATGCTGACCGACACGCCGTCATCGCGAGCAAGCTCGCTCCCACACTTGAATGTCTGTCATGCAAAAATCAGGAGATCACCAGAGATCCCCCTGTGGGAGCGAGCTTGCTCGCGATGGCGGTGGATCAGTCGATATTGATGCTGACTGACACGCCGTCATCGCGAGCAGGCTCGCTCCTACACTTGAATGTCTGTCATGCAAAAATCAGGAGATCACCAGAGATCCCCCTGTGGGAGCGAGCTTGCTCGCGATAGCGGTGGATCAGTCGATACCGATGCTGACTGACACGCCGTCATCGCGAGCAAGCTCGCTCCCACACTTGAATGTCTGTCATGCAAAAATTGGCTGTTCACCAGAGATCCCTGTGGGAGCGAGCTTGCTCGCGATAGCGGTGGATCAGTCGATACTGATGCTGACTGACACGCCGTCATCGCGAGCAAGCTCGCTCCCACACTTGAATGTCTGTCGTAAAAAAATTGGGGGTTCACCAGAGATCCCCTGTGGGAGCGAGCTTGCTCGCGATGGCGGTGGATCAGTCGATACTATGCTGACTGACACTCCGCTATCGCGAGCAAGCTCGCTTGTATGCTAGGACTTGAAGGGAGGAGGAGGGACAAAGCTCGATTCTGACTGTTAGCGCAGTACAGATCCGTGGGAGATTTCGCCCCTCCTCCTTTCACCCAAGCGCCGATAAAGAATGCATCTGGCTAGAC
>NZ_JBFTOU010000034.1:0-51109 GCF_056398125.1 Pseudomonas sp. 05L36
TTTTGCAGAGGCCGTCCGGATGGTGAACGAGTCGGTGCAGATCTATAACAACGAGCGGCCTCATCTGTCGCTGAAATACAAAACGCCCGATGCGGTGCATCGGGCGTTTTGAGGCTGAAACAGGTGTAAACCTATTTCAGGACTAGACAGTGTGGAATTTGCCCCCCGACCCTCAATAAATAAGTTGCGTGACTGATAACCTGTTGCAGAACCGGCCGGTGCTTTCCCAGTCTTACGTACAGGCCCTGACTCTTAATGAGGAAAAGCATGAAATCGCGTTTCTGGCGTTTGGCCGGTGTTGGTTTGCTGTGTGTCAGTGTCACTGCGCAAACGATGGCCGATGAGCAGCAAAACCGTGGCCATGACGGCGGGCAACATGGCCAGGGGGAGCATCAGGGTGATAACCAGGGCCAGGGTGGCAACAACCAGCCGCACCCGCAAAACGGCCAGCAGCAGAATCAGCCCCGCGCGCAGAACAATGACAACCGCCAGTCCGAGCACAACGGCCAGAATCAACATCAGAACAATGGTCAGTGGCAGAACCGTCCAGCGCCGGACTTCAACAGCCGGGTTCGCTCGCCGCCTCCACCGCCGCAGGCGCCGGCCACTGACATGCCGATCCAGCCCCGCCCCGACACCGTGCACCAGACCCAGCCGCCGCAGCGCGGTTACTACCAGGATCAGCCGCGTCGCAACGATTACAACCAGCACTGGAATGGCTACACAGGCGCACCGTCCAATGACAATCACTGGCAGGGGCGCCCGAGTGGCCATGGTAACGGCTGGGGGGCAGGCCCCAGGTATCGCCCCGGCCAGGTGATCGACCGCTTCCCCGAGCGTAACTTCCGCGTGCCTTACCGTGGCATGGATTACTACTATTCCGGTGGCTACTGGTATCGCCCGCTAGGCCCGCGTTATGAGGTGGTAGAGCCACCGCGCGGGATTCGAGTCAGATACCTGCCCGATTACGCCCAGCAGTTGTGGATCGGCGGGGCGCTGCTGTTCCTCGCGGCGGGCTCCTATTACGCCTATCAGGAAAGCACTCAGGACTACGTCGTGGTCGAGCCGCCGGTTGGCCAATCGCAACCACCCGCCGGCAACAATGGTTATGACGTGGAGGCATATCCAGCCAACGGGCAGTCGCCGGAGCAGGTCAGTCGGGATGGTTACGAGTGCTATCAATACGCGGTGCAGCAGAGTGGTTTCGATCCACGAACCGCCACCTACCAGCCAGACCCGGCGGTGGTGCAAGCCTACCGACAGGCTCAGGGCAACTGCCTGAGCAGTCGCGGTTATCAGGTGAATTACTGAGCCCGGGCGGCTTTCACCACTTCCCGCGGGTCGGCGTGCACCAGCACTTCGGCGCGCGGGTAGGCGCTGTGAATGGCTGCGGCCGCCTGATCGCTGATGCCGTGGGCGACTGACAGCGTCAGTTCCCCCGGCAACTCCAGATGCAACTGCACAAACCACTGGTTGCCGGAGATCCGCGTACGCAAGTCATGCGCACCCAACACACCGGGCACGCTGCACGCCAATTCCAGCATGTGCTGGCTGACATCCGGCGGCAGTTCTTCATCCATCAACACCGCAAAACTCTCCCGGGCGATCTGCACCGCGCTCCAAAAGATATAAGCGGCGATGCCCAGACCAAACCAGGCATCGACCTGATCCCAGCCAAACCCGGCCAGTACCAGCGCCAGCAGAATGCTGCCGTTGAGCAATATGTCCGAACGGTAATGCAGCGAGTCGGCACGCACGGCGTTGGAGCCGGTTGCCTTGACCACCCGATGTTGCAACATCAGCAAGGCCAGGGTCAGGGCGAGCGAGAACACAATCACACCGATGCTGATCCACGGCGCGCCGACCGGTTCGGGGTGTTTCAGCCGATCATAGGCATGCAACGCAATCAGTACCGCACTGCCGCCAATGAACAGCGCCTGGGCCATGCCTGCCAATGACTCAGCCTTGCCGTGCCCGTAGCGATGATCATTGTCGGCGGGGCGCAGGGCGTAATGCACCGCCAGCAGGTTGAGCAATGACGTGACGCCGTCGAGTGCCGAGTCGGTGAGCCCGGCGAGCATGCTCACCGAGCCGCTCAGCCACCAGGCGATGCCTTTGGCGACGATCAAGGTGCACGCCACCGCCACCGAGGCACGGGTCGCCAGCCGCAGCAGGCGGGCGTGTTCGGAGCTGGAGGTCATAGTGGCCATCGTTCCTTGAGGATTCCTTTGGTGCGCAGGGATTACGCGGCTGGTTGCAGGCCGAACATCGCCAGTTGTTGGGCGCTGCCTTTGCTCTGGATCAGGCGTGGATCGTCCAGCGGGAAGCTGCGGCCCAGTTCGCTTTCCAGAATAGTCTGCAACTTGCGGTTATCGACCTTGCCGTCGGGACCGATGGCGTCCTTGAGTTTTTGTGGATCGACCTGGGCGGTCTTGCCCGGCTCGAAATAAATCGCGCCAGTGGCGAAGTCCACGGCAAACGCGATCAGGCCGGGGATGATGTAGAACAACAGGCCCACGGCGTCGAGCGCGGCGATGGCCGGGTCGATCTTGCCTTCGATCTGGCCGCGGCGATCGGGGTAGAAGATCGAACCGCAGGCTGTCACTTGAGTCAGCAAGGTTGCGACCAGAACACTGCCAATCAGGCGAAAGGGAGCACGCATTTGAAATCTCCTGAGTAATCTCGAAACGAAACGTCGTCGGTATGAATTAAGACCCTGACGAACGCCTTGCAGTTCGCCGTTATACTCGGCCCTCTGTTTTGGAGCCAGCATGATTTCTTTGCCGATCGATGAAGTTTTACCCGCTCTGCGTGAAGCCCTCGCTACACGCCACGAAGCCGTGCTCGAAGCGCCGCCCGGCGCCGGTAAAACTACCCGCGTACCTTTGGTCTTGCTCAACGAGCCGTGGCTGGCCGGGCAGACCATCCTGATGCTCGAACCCCGCCGGTTGGCCGCGCGTGCAGCGGCGGAACGGCTGGCCAATGAGCTGGGGGAGAAGGTCGGCGAGACCGTGGGCTATCGCATTCGGCTCGACAGCAAGGTCGGCCCCAACACCCGCATCGAAGTGGTCACCGAAGGCATTCTCACCCGGCGTTTGCAGGACGACCCGGCACTGGAAGGCGTGGGCCTGCTGATCTTCGACGAATTTCACGAGCGCAGTCTCGACGCTGATCTGGCGCTGGCCTTGAGCCTCAATGGCCGCGAACTGTTCCGTGACGATCAGCCGCTGAAAATCCTCTTGATGTCCGCCACGCTTGAAGGCGAACGCTTGGCCGGGTTGCTCGACGACGCGCCGATCCTGCGCAGCGAAGGGCGCATGTACCCGGTGGCGATGCGCTGGGGCCGGCCGTTCCAGTCTGGTGAATTCATCGAGCCGCGTCTGGTGCAGACCATCCTCGAAGCCTTGAACGACGAGACCGGCAGCGTGCTGGTGTTCCTGCCGGGGCAGGCAGAAATCCGCCGCGTGTATCAGCAGTTGGCCGATGCCTTGGGTGAAAACACTCAGGTTCTATTGTGTCCGTTGCACGGTGAACTCGACCTCGCCGCGCAACGGGCAGCAATCGATCCGGCACCGGCGGGCAAGCGCAAAGTGGTGCTGGCCACCAACATCGCCGAAACCAGTTTGACCATCAACGGCGTACGCGTGGTGATCGATGCCGGGCTGGCACGGGTGCCGCGTTTCGACCCCGGCAGCGGCATGACCCGCCTCGACACCCAGCGCATTTCCAAAGCCAGCGCCACCCAGCGCGCGGGCCGGGCCGGGCGACTGGAACCGGGCGTGTGTTATCGCTTGTGGTCCCAGGACCAACACGAGCAACTGGCGGCCTATGGCAGTGCGGAGATCCTTTCGGCGGACCTCGCCGGGCTGGCCTTGCAACTGGGACGTTGGGGCGTGACGCCCGGGCAACTGGTGTGGCTCGACGTGCCGCCGGCCGCCGCTTATGCACAGGCTCAGGACCTGCTCGAACGCCTGGGAGCTCTGGAGGGGGACGCATTGACCCGCCACGGTCAGGCCATGGCCGAACTGCCGGCGCATCCGCGTATCGCGCATTTGCTGTTGCGTGGCCAGGCACTGGGTCTGGCGGAAATGGCCTGCGATGTCGCGGCGCTGCTCGGCGAGCGCGATATCTTGCGTGGCGGCGGGGCGGACTTGCACAGCCGACTGGTACTGCTGTCTGGCGAAGAGCGCGCCACTCGGGGTGCTCAGGGCGGTGTGCAGCGCGCACGGCAACTGGCGCGGCAGTATCGTGGTTACCTGCGCGGCAAAGCGGCGGAGCCGGTCAGCGATCCGGATCATCCGCGCTGGCTCGGCGCGTTGCTGGCGCTGGCCTATCCCGACCGTGTCGCCCAACAGCGACGTGCCGGTGGCGCTGAGTATCGTTTGGCCAACGGCCGTGCCGCACTGTTCGCCGAGGCCGACAGTCTGATGAAGCAGCCGTGGCTGGTGATCGCCGATCTGGGCAGTCGCCAGGGCCAGCGTGAGGAGCGGATTTACCTGGCGACGGACTTCGATCCGGCGTTGTTCGATTCAGTGCTGGCAGAGCAGGTGCGCTGCGTCGATCAACTGGATTGGGATGAGCGTGAAGGCGTGCTGCGGGCCGAGCGTCAGCGCAAGGTCGGTGAACTGATCCTCAGTCGCGAGCCACTCACGGGCCTCGACGAAACCGCCCGCAGTCAGGCGCTGGTGAACCTGGTGCGGCGCAAAGGCCTGGAGCTGTTGCCGTGGACCCCGGAGCTGCGTCAGTGGCAGGCGCGGGTGGCGTTGTTGCGGCAACTGGACCTCGCCGGAAAGGGTGACAGCGAGTGGCCGGATGTCAGCGACACGGCGTTGCTCAAGAGTCTGGAGCACTGGCTGATGCCGTATCTGGGCAAGGTTTCGCGGCTCAGTCACTTCGCCAATCTGGACCTGTCGAGCATCGTCCACAACCAGCTGCCGTGGCCGCTGCCACAACGCCTGGACGAGCTGGCACCGCATCATTTGAGCGTGCCGTCGGGTTCGTCGATTCGTCTGGACTACAGCGAACAGCCGCCGATTCTGGCGGTGCGATTGCAGGAGTTGTTCGGCCTGGCCGAAACCCCGCGCATCGCCGGGGGCCGGCAGGTGGTCAAGCTGCATCTGTTGTCCCCGGCGCGCCGGCCGGTGCAGGTGACTCAGGACCTGGCCAACTTCTGGCGCAGCACCTACGCCGAAGTGAAGAAGGATTTGAAGGGGCGGTACCCGAAGCACTACTGGCCGGATGATCCGCTGGTGGCCGAAGCCACCGCGCGGATCAAACCGCGCAAGTAATCGCAGCGCGATAACGTAGGAGCTGCCGCAGGCTGCGATCTTTTGATCTTAAAAAATCAACGTCAAAAGATCGCAGCCTGCGGCAGCTCCTACACGGACGGCGTTGAGCTTTCGGATTTTGCGGTCAGCTGTTCGCGGCAATAGTCCGCGAACAACTGCGCCGGTTTGGTCAGTTGCCCGCGCTTGAGCCATGCCGCCACCAGCCCCGAACCGGTGACGTCTTCGGCGATGTCCACGCACACCACTTTCTGCCCGTCGTAGGTGCACTCCGAATGCGGCTTGGTCACCAGGATCGAAAAACCGAATCCCTGGCCAACCATGCCGCGCACCATCTCGATCGACGGTGAGCTGAAGGCAATGCGTGGCGTCAGGCCCAGCTCATCGAACAGGCTGACGAAGTAGGTCCGGCTCGGCTGCACGTCCAGAAGAATCATCGGCTCCAGGCACAGGTCCCGCAGCGACACCTGCGCCTGCTGGGCAAAGCGGTGATCCGCCGGCAGCAATGCGTAAGGCCGTTGCGCCGGCATCAAGGGTTCGGTTGCGATGGTGCCGTCGAGGTCGTGCTCGTAGAGGATCGCCAGATCGAAAGCACCGGAAGTCAGGCCCTGCACCAGCTCTTGTTGCTCGCCGTCGCGGATGCGGATTTCCACCCCCGGGTACAACGCCGAAAACCCGGCGATCAATTGCGGCAGGTACAGCGGTGCGACGGTTTCGAAACAGCCGATATCGATCTGCCCGGACACCACGTCGTTGTCGGCCAGGGCGTTCTGCTCGAACTCCTTGGCCATGCGCAGCAGCTCCTGGGCCTTGCGGTAAAAGCGGGCACCGCTGGGGGTCAACGACACGCCCTGGGCGTGATGGCGGATCAGCAGTTGCACACCGAAACTGTCTTCCAGCCCTTTGATGGCCGTGGAGATCGAAGGCTGGGCGATGTACAGCTTGCGCGAGGCCTCGGCGACGCTGCCGCATTCGACGGTGGTGATGAAGTATTTCAATTGACGCAGATTGTAGGCAGCCACAGCAAACCTCGGGGGAGAACGGATCAGGCATCCTGGCAATTTGCGCGCCACCCCTATCCGCTCGGGTAGCGATTTGTTGTGGTTGAACAATAACCACATGCTGCGCCAGAAGGGAGATTGGCTACGTAGTTTTTTCTTGGCCTGCGAACACATTTTTACTGGTTTTCCACCGCTCGGGCCTGAGCGACTATCCAATACACAAGAATGTCCTCTGGAGCATCTGAACGTGTTCGAGCTTGAGTATTGGCAACGCAAAGTCGCATCCCTGCGGTTTCCCGACCATGCCGTGATCGACGGCCAGCACCGTGGGGCGCAGTCGGGGCAGACTTTCGCAGCGATCAACCCTGCCACCGGGCAATGCCTGGCCAACGTTGTCGCTTGCGGCGAAGAAGACGTGAACGCGGCGGTGCGTAATGCGCGGCAGGTCTTCGAGGCGGGTACCTGGGCGGCGCGTTCACCGACCGAACGCAAGCAAGTGCTGTTGCGCCTGGCCGACTTGATCCTCGACAACCGCGAAGAACTGGCGCTGCTCGACTCGCTGAACATGGGCAAGCCTGTCGCGGACGCCTACAACATCGACGTGCCGGGTGCCGCTGGGGTGTTCCGCTGGTACGCCGAAAGCCTCGACAAACTCTACGATCAGGTCGCGCCGAGTGCGCAGAACGTGCTGGCGACCATCACCCGCGAAGCCCTCGGCGTGGTGGCGGCCGTGGTGCCGTGGAATTTCCCCCTGGACATGGCGGCGTGGAAACTCGCGCCGGCCCTGGCCGCCGGTAACTCGGTAATCCTCAAACCGGCCGAGCAGTCGCCGTTTTCCGCCCTGCGCCTGGCTGAGCTGGCGCTGGAGGCGGGTCTTCCTCCAGGTGTACTCAACGTGCTGCCGGGCCTCGGCGAGCAGACAGGCAAGGCCCTCGGCCTGCACCCGGACGTCGATTGCCTGGTATTCACCGGCTCCACCGAAGTCGGCAAATATTTCATGCAGTACTCGGCCCAGTCGAACCTCAAGCAGGTGTGGCTGGAGTGCGGCGGCAAGAGCGCCAACCTGGTGTTCGCCGATTGCCAGGACCTGGATCTGGCGGCCGAGAAAGCCGCATTCGGCATCTTCTTCAATCAGGGTGAAGTCTGCTCGGCCAACTCGCGATTGCTGGTGCAACGCTCGATTCATGACGAGTTCGTCGAACGCCTCAAGGCCCAGGCCGAGCGCTGGTTGCCGGGGGATCCGCTGGACCCGTCGAGCGCCGCCGGGGCCATCGTCGACAGCCGTCAGACCGCGCGCATCATGAAATTCATCCAGCAGGCCGAGCAGCAAGGCGCGACCAAGGTTTGTGGCGGTCGGCAGTCGATCTTCAACGGCTCGGACAACTTCATTCAGCCGACGATTTTTACCGGCGTGACCCCGGACATGCCGCTGTTTCGCGATGAAGTGTTCGGCCCGGTGCTGGCCGTCACGGCGTTCGACGACGAGGCCCATGCCTTGCACTTGGCCAACGACAGCGTCTACGGGCTGGCAGCTTCACTGTGGACCGACGACCTCAACCGCGCCCATCGTGTGGCCCGACAATTGCGGGCCGGTACGGTGTCGGTCAACAGCGTTGATGCGCTGGACGTGACCGTGCCTTTTGGCGGCGGCAAGCAGTCGGGTTTCGGCCGCGACCTGTCCCTGCATTCATTCGATAAATACACCCAGTTGAAGACCACCTGGTTTCAATTGCGCTGATAACAAAACGGAGAACTGGCGATGACCACATCACGTGACACCCGCGACTACCAGGCCGCCGACGCTGCGCACCACATCCATGCGTTCGTCGATCAGAAAGCCCTCAACGAAGAGGGGCCACGGGTGATGGTCCGTGGCGAACGCCTGCACCTGTGGGACAACGATGGCCGGCGTTACCTCGACGGCATGTCCGGGTTGTGGTGCACCAACCTCGGTTACGGGCGCAAGGACCTGGCCTTTGCTGCGAGCCAGCAACTGGAGCAGCTGCCGTACTACAACATGTTTTTCCACACCACCCACCCGCAGGTGATCGAGCTGTCCGAGCTGCTGTTCAGCCTGCTGCCGGGTCACTACAGCCACGCGATCTACACCAACTCAGGCTCCGAAGCCAACGAGGTGTTGATCCGCACGGTGCGTCGCTACTGGCAGGTGCTCGGCAAGCCCGAGAAGAAAATCATGATCGGCCGCTGGAACGGTTACCACGGTTCGACCCTGGCTGCGACGGCACTGGGTGGCATGAAGTTCATGCACGAAATGGGCGGCATGATTCCGGACATCGAGCACATCGATGAGCCGTACTTCTTCGCTCATGAGGGCAACCTCACGCCGGTGGAATTCGGTCTGCGTGCAGCGCAACAGCTGGAAGCGAAGATTCTCGAACTGGGCGCCGACAAGGTTGCAGGCTTCATCGCCGAGCCGTTCCAGGGCGCCGGCGGCATGATCTTCCCGCCGGAAAGCTACTGGCCGGAAATCCAGCGCATCTGTCGCAAGTACGACGTGCTGCTGTGCGCCGATGAAGTGATCGGCGGCTTCGGTCGTACCGGCGAATGGTTCGCCCACGAGTACTTCGGTTTCGAGCCGGACACCCTGTCCATCGCCAAGGGCCTGACCTCGGGCTACATCCCCATGGGCGGCTTGATCCTGTCGAAGAAAATGGCCTCGGTGCTGGTGGAGCAGGGTGGCGTGTTTGCCCACGGCCTGACCTATTCCGGGCACCCGGTGGCGGCGGCGGTGGCGATTGCCAACCTCAAGGCGCTGCGCGATGAAGGCGTGGTGACGCGGGTCAAGGATGACATTGGTCCGTACCTGCAACAGTGCCTGCGCGAAGTGTTCGGCAAGCACCCGCTGGTGGGCGATATCCAGGGCACGGGCATGGTCGCGGCGCTGCAACTGGCTGAAGACAAAACCAGCCGCAAGCGCTTTGCCAACGAGAACGACATCGCCTGGCGCTGCCGCACCATTGGTTTCGAGGAGGGGGTGATCATTCGCTCGACCTTGGGCCGGATGATCATGGCGCCGGCGTTGATTGCCAGCCGTGAAGAGATTGATGAGCTGATCAGCAAGACCCTGAAAGCGGTGGATCGTACGGCGCAGGAATACGGCCGGCTCTGACTTTGTAGCGCTCTAGCGGGCCTCTTCGCGGGCAAGCCCGCTCCCACAGGATTTGTGTCGGCCGCACGTTTTGGGCACGACACATAACCTGTGGGAGCGGGCTTGCCCGCGAATGCTATGGCCGATTCAACACATTTTTCATGCCTTGCACTGACCTTGTGCATCCTCGCCATTGCCGCCTTTTAGCAGTGCGCGCTAACGAGTTTTTTCATCGTTCGCATCCACATATTTCCTCATTTTCCTAATCCCGCCCTTAGGCCAACATCGATCTCGCCAGCCCGCCGAATGCTGCCCGCCGAAGGGTCCCCGAGAGACCACAGGTTGCAGCCGATTCAGAGCTCGCCGTACTGCCCATGACAAAACTAAATCAACAGCTTTGGGAGTGCTCCATGATCAAGTCCTTGCTTACGCGCGTTGCCCATCCACTGGCGGTCACCGCCATCGCCGCGACGGTCGCCACCAGCGCCCAGGCCGGCACCCTGTCCATCGGTCATACCACCTGGGTCGGCTACGGCACCCTGTACCTGGCCCAGGACCTTGGCTACTTCAAGGAAAACGGTTTGACCGTCGAGTTGCCGGTGGTCGAAGAAGCGGCGATGTACATGGCCGCACAAGCCTCCGGCGAGTTGTCCGGCTCGGCGTCGACCATCGACGAGGTGCTCAAGTACCGTCCGCAATTCTGCTTCAAGGCTGTGGCCGCGCTGGACGACAGCCATGGCGGCGACGGCGTGCTGGTCGGCAAGGACGTCAAGAACCTGCAGGAGCTCAAGGGCCAGGCCGTGGCAGTAAACGAAGGTTCGACTTCGCAATTCTGGTTGTCGTATCTGTTGAAAAAGAACGGCATGAAAATGAGCGACATCACCGTGCAGAACATGACGGCCGACGACGCCGCCACCGCGTTCATCGCCGGTCGCGTACCGGCTGCCGTGACCTGGGAACCGCACCTGTCGATGGTTCGCGACAAGAAGCAAGGCAAGGTGCTGGTCGACAGCAGCAGCACACCGGGGGTGATCGTCGATGTGGTCGCACTGAACTGCACCGTCATCGAAAAACAGCCGGAAGACGTCAAGGCACTGGTGGCCGGTTTGTATAAAGCCGTGCAGTACACCAAGGATCATCCACAGGAAGCCTACAAAATCATGGCCAAGGGCGTTGGCGGTTACCTGGCCGATCCGAAGGAGCTGGAAGCCGCCGCCCAGGGCGTGCGCTTCTACGATCAGGCCATGAGCGAAAAACTTCTGGGCGCACCGGGCAAGCCGGGTGACAGCGCGCCGCTGATCAAGCTGGCCAACGAGACCGCCAGCGAGCTGCAAGGCAAGCCCTACAACGTCAGCAATGACGACCTGATCGACAACCGCTTCGTCACCCCGCTCTAGGAGGCTGCATGTTCAAGCGCAATTCATGGCTGAGCCGTTGCATCACGCCCAAGACCGGATTGCCGGTCTCGGTGATCTGGAGCGCGAGCGGTCTTGCCTGGGTGCTGTTGGTCGGCCTGTGGGCCGGCTTGTCCTACGGTGGCGTGGTGCCGGGCATGTTCCTGCCGACGCCGGGCGCGGTGGTCGAGGCCGCCGTGCGCCTGGGGCGCGACGGCACCCTCGGCCAGCATGTGTGGGCCAGTGTCGAAGTGGTGATGGTCGGCTTCATCGTGTCGTCCCTGGTGGCGGTACCGCTGGGACTGCTGATGGGCAGCTTCCGCATCGTTCAGGCGTTCCTTGAGCCACTGGTGAATTTCATTCGCTACCTGCCGGTGACCTCGTTCGTGCCGCTGTTCATCCTGTGGATCGGCATCGGTCTGGAGCAGCGGGTGTCGGTGATCATCTTCGGCGTGTTCTTCCA
The DNA here is from genome assembly GCF_056398125.1 of Pseudomonas sp. 05L36. Classification (NCBI taxonomy): domain Bacteria; kingdom Pseudomonadati; phylum Pseudomonadota; class Gammaproteobacteria; order Pseudomonadales; family Pseudomonadaceae; genus Pseudomonas; species Pseudomonas sp. 05L36. Next base: position 11,253 of record NZ_JBFTOU010000034.1, read on the forward strand.
GCAACTGGTGATGATCGCGGACGTGTCCAAAGGCATCTCCAAGGACCTGATCAATGCCTCCTATACCCTCGGTTCGAACCGTCGTGACGCGGTGCTGCATGTGATCGCCCCGGCGTCCCTGCCGGGCGTGCTCGACACTTTGCGGGTGACCATGGGCTGGGCCTGGACTTACCTGGTGGTGGCTGAACTGGTCGCCGCTTCCAGTGGCCTGGGTTACCTGAGCCTCAAGGCCATGCGTGGCTTTCAGGTGGATGTGATTTTCCTCGCCATCGCGATCATCGGCCTGCTGGGCCTGGTCACCGATCAACTGTTCCGTTTCCTACGTCTGAGGATCACCGCATGGGCTCAGTAACCGCCGCCACTCATCGTTTTGTTGCCCCTCAGGCTGCCCCGGTGAACGCCCCTCGGCTGCAAGTGGACAAGGTCAGCCTGCGTTACAAGAAACCCGATGGCGGTACCTTTACCGCGTTGGAAGAAGTGTCGTTCGAGGTGCCGGACCAGCAATTCGCGGTACTGGTGGGGCCTTCGGGTTGCGGGAAGTCGAGCCTGCTATACCTCACCGCCGGCCTGGCCGAACCGACATCAGGCGAGATTTACGTCGGCGGCCAACAGGTGGAAGGCCCCGGTGCGGATCGCGGCATGGTGTTCCAGAGCTACACGCTGTTCCCGTGGCTGACGGTGCGCCAGAACGTCGAGTTCGGCCTCAAGCGGCGCGGCATGCCAGCGGCGCAACGCAAGGACATCGTCGATTACTACGTCAATGAGGTGGGCCTGAGCGGCTTTGCCGACAACTACGCCAAGCAGCTGTCTGGCGGGATGATGCAACGCGTGGCGATTGCCCGGGCGCTGGCGAACGACCCGCAGATCCTGCTGATGGACGAACCCTTCGGCGCCCTCGACAGCCAGACGCGCCTGCAAATGCAGCAGTTGTTGCTGCGGGTGTGGGGCAACAGCAAGAAGACGGTGTTGTTCGTGACCCACGACATCGACGAGGCGATTCTGCTGGGCGATCGGGTCTACGTCATGGGCGCCAGACCTGGCCGGATCAAACAGATATTGGATGTGCCGATTGAGCGTCCACGCAACCTGGACATGGTCATGGAGCGCTCGTTCATCGAGATGAAGCGCGAGATCTTCGGGTTGCTGCATGATGATCTGGAGGAGGTGCATTAAGTCGGGCATACACAGACCCTGTGGGAGCGAGCTTGCTCGCGATGGCGGCGGCACATTCAACACATCTGTGTCTGATGAACCGCTATCGCGAGCAAGCTCGCTCCCACAGGTTATGTGTCTGACTGGAGTGAGGTGTCAGGGTGCAGCCGGCAACAGGAACCGCGCAATCACCGGCAGATGATCGGAGATTCGCAACGTATCGTCCTGCCGCACCATCGCCTCCACCCGTTTGATCCGCGGGCTGTAGAACAGGTAGTCGACGGTCCGGTCCGGTCCGTTCAGCCCGGGATCGTTCGGGTAATGGGTCAGCCAGCGTTCGCGGTCGATACCACTGGCTTCATTGTTGCTCGGGATCATCGGGTACTTGTCCCACAGCAGGTGTAGCGGGCTGTCGGCGGAGTAGGGTGCGCGTTGCGCATCGGACAGGCGCCGATACTGGCCCAGCGGTAACAGGTTGAAGTCCCCACCGATCAGCCACGGCGTGCCACGGCTTTCGAGTTTATCGAGGGCCCTGACCACGGCGGTCACCTGGTTTTGCAAGGCATTGTCAGCTTGGGTGGCGCGGTCCAGATGGGTATTGAGCACCGTTATTTGTCCGCCATCACTCAACGGCAAGTAGCTCACCAGCAAGGCGTCTTTGGGTTTGAATTGGCTGCTGACCGGATTTCCCGAGGCGATGGGCAGTTGCAGCCGTTCGGCATGTTCGATCTGGTAACGGCTCAGGGTCGCCAGTTGCCGGCCGACACTGCCGAAAATGTGCGGGTTCGGCACGAAATCGGCCTTCCAGTCGAATGCGCTGGTGCCACAGGGATACAAGTCGGCGAGCCGTTCTTGCAGCAGTTTGAACTGGTGCTGGTAATCACTGGCCTTGGCGCCATCGTCCAGTTCCTGCAACAGCACGATGTCCGGCTGTTCGTCGCGAATCACCCGCGCCACTTCGTCGAGGCTGAAAGCCATGTCTTCCGCTGTGGGACGTTCGTCGGGACCGGCGGCCAGGTCATTCCAGAACACGTAACGCTTGCCGGCAAGGTACTGGACGTTCCAGGTCATCACCTTCAACGCCTGCCCGGGGACCAGGGTGGGTGCCTGGGCGCTGCAACTGACTGGCAAAACTTCTTTGGCGTCGGGGCGCCAGGTCAGGCTGTAGATCATCACGGCGATCAGGCCGATCACGATCAGCAGGCCCAGCAGGGTGTAGCGCAGTAGACGGGTCATGGCTCGGCTTATTGGCGTTACAAAATTGTTCCCGAGCATACCCGAGAGCGATGGTCGCGCCCAAGGTCAGAGCGAGCTGTCATTTCTTTCAGTCAACGGGTTGATCAGCATGAACAGACGGAACAACACCACGCTGGTAAACAGCTGCAGGAAACTGTGGGCGCTGTCGATAAGCAGCGAGATCACCGGGTTTTGCGGTTCCGGATACACCGCCAGGGTTGCCCCCTTGAGCAGCCACAACGGCCCCATCACACTCAGGATGCACAGCAGGATGCGCAGAAAATGACCTTTGGTCATGCGCAGGCTTTCCTTCATGGCTGCCAGCGGCGCCAGGCCACGCAACACCAGCAGGTATTCGCCAAATGCCAGGGTCACCATCAGGTAGATACCCGGCAGGAAGTACAGTGACAGGCCCAGCAGAATCAGCACGGTATTGAGCGCCGTCAGCAGGGCGAAGCGTGGCCACAGGCTCGCCGCCGTCGCCAGCAGGTCGCGGTTGCGCGGCGACTCGCCGCGGCTGCGGGCGTCGAGAAACAGAATCAGCGCGGCGGTGTACAGCGGGTACACCAGCAAGCCGACAATCACGCTGATGCCGGGGAAACTGTCCGGCTCCGTGGAGTGGTCGACCACTTGTTGCAGCAGCGCCTCAAGCATCACCAGCGGCAGGCACAGCTGCACGATCTGGCCAAGATTGCGCTTGAAGAAATACAGCGAGTCACGCAGGACATCTAACGGATTCATCAGTGGGTATCGCAGGTTGGAAGCAGTCGCTCACTTTAACCGATCAAGTGCTCGGGGACGCAAACGTAAACGTTCGGTAAAGGTCATTGAAACATCTTGTTTCAGCCTCCATTAAGGTCGAGCACCTTATCCTCAGTGGAAAAGGGCAACGATTTCCCCCGGCAATCTACGAGGTCGCCATGAACAGCGAAGAACAAACCCTGATCGATGGACTGTTTTCCCGGCTGCAACAGGCCGAAACGGACTCAGCCCCGCGCGACGCCCAGGCCGAGGCGCGGATCAAGGAACACCTGACGCGCCAGCCGGCGGCAGGTTATTTCATGACCCAGGCGATTCTGGTGCAAGAGGCGGCGATCAAGAGCCTCGATGAACAGAACAAGCAACTGACCGGGCAAGTCCAGCAGTTGCAGGCCGAATTGCAACAGGTCAAGGCTCAGGCAGCCCCGGCTCCGGCTCCGAGTAACGGTGGCTTTTTGTCGAGTATTTTTGGTGGCGCTTCCCGTGATCCACAACCGGCACCCACCCAGAGCGCACCGCCATCGAGCGGTGGCTGGCGTGAGCCGGGACGCTCGTCGTTCGGTTCGCAACCGCCACAGCAGAACTTCGGTGCCCCACAGCAGAACTTTCCACAGCAAGGCTATGCGCCGCAACAGCAGGCTCCGGCAGCGGCCGGCAGCAGTTTCCTCGGTGGTGCGCTGAAAACCGCCGCCGGCGTGGCGGGTGGCGTGATGCTGGCACAAGGCATCAGCAGCCTGTTCCATCACAATCAGCAACCGGAAGTCGTCGAAGTCATCAAGGAAGAGCCGGCCAAGGTCAATGACCAGGGCAACAATGGCTGGGGCGATGACCAGCGCATGGCCGGTAACGACTCCTACGGCAACGATCAGGGCGGGTTCAGCGACGCCGACTACAGCGATGACAACTCATCGTTCTTCGGCGGCGACGACGATTCCTTCGTCTGACACATATGTGGCAAGGGAGCTTGCTCCCTTGCCACATAGCTGATTATTCGCGGAACAATCCTTTGGGCTGGCATACTGGGCGACCTTTCGGGCCTGGTGCCTGATTCAGCCTTGAGGAAAGCCGGTGAAAAAAATCGCAGTGTTCGCCGATGTCCAGAACCTCTACTACACCGTGCGTCAGGCTTATGGTTGCCACTTCAACTACGCCGCACTGTGGGCTGACATCAGCAAACAGGGCGAGATCGTCGAAGCCTACGCCTACGCCATCGACCGTGGCGACAGCAAACAGCAGCAGTTCCAGCAGATCCTGCGCAACCTCGGTTTCACCGTGAAGCTCAAGCCGTACATCCAGCGCAGCGATGGTTCGGCCAAGGGCGACTGGGACGTGGGCATTACTCTCGACATCATGGATGCCGCCGACCATGTCGATGAAATCGTCCTGGCCTCCGGCGATGGTGATTTCGACATGCTGCTGGAACGCATCATCAGCAAGCACGGGGTGCAGGCGGTGGCCTACGGCGTGCCGGGCCTGACCGCCAACTCGCTGATCCGCGCCGCCAGCCGCTACGTGCCGATCGAAGGCGCGTTGTTGCTCAAGAATTGATTTTTACGGAGTTGAACCAGGTTTGGAACGCATAGCAGTCATCGACTTCGAAACCACCGGGATCTCCCCGAGCAGCAGCTGCCGGGCCACGGAAATCGCCGTGGTGATCCTTGAACAGGGGCGCATCGTCGAGCGTTACCAAAGCCTGATGAACGCCGGTGTGCGCGTCCCGGCCTTCATCGAGCAACTCACCGGCATCAGCAACGCCATGCTGCGTACGGCGCCGTCGGCGGAGCAGGTGATGAACGAAGTGAATGAATTCGTCGGCACCACGCCACTGCTGGCGCACAACGCCGCATTCGACCAGAAGTTCTGGGACTTCGAACTGGGGCGAATCAAACGCACCCGCTTGCAGAACTTTGCCTGCTCGCTGCTACTGGCCCGCCGGCTGATGCCCGCCGCGCCGAACCACAAGCTCGGCACCCTCACCACATTCGCCAACCTGCCCCACACCGGCAAGGCCCACCGGGCCATGGCCGATGCCGAGATGGCCGCCAACCTGACGGCGCACCTGGCCGAGGAGTTGCGGCACAAGCATGGCTTGCGCGAGCTGTCCCATGACTTGTTGTGCAAATTGCAGAAAGTGCCGGCGGCGAAGGTGAACGAACACCTCAAGCGCTATCGCGGATTCTGAATTCACCACACATCCCCTGTAGGAGCTGCCGAGTGAAACGAGGCTGCGATCTTTTGATCTTGATCTTTAAAATCAACGTCAAAAGATCGCAGCCTCGTTTCACTCGACAGCTCCTACAGTCCTACAGAAAGCTATTTGCCATTGCCTTCGATATGCCCCAACGGCACCCGCTTCTCGATGGCGCTGGACAACACAATCGACGTCTTGCTGAACCCGAACGTTGCGATCCGGTTGATCAGTTCTTCCAGCTCCGGCATCGAGCCCACAGCCGCTTGCATGATCACGCATGGGTCACCCGTCACCCGATGGCATTCGGTCAATTGCGGGATTTTGATCAGGTCGTCGTAGGCTTTCTGGTTGCCGTGCTGGTTCAGGCGCAGTTCGATCACGCACTGGATCGGCAGGCCGAGCTTGGCCATGTCGACCTTTGCCTGATAGCCGGTGATCACGCCGCTGGCTTCGAGCTTGGCCACGCGCTCGGCCACCGCCGGGGCGGACAGGTTGACCTTGCGCGCAAGGTCCGCGTAGGACGCGCGACCGTTTTCCAGCAGGGCGCTGAGCAGCATGCGGTCGTACTTATCCATCGCGGTGACTCCTGAAAATGACCGACTTTCGAAAACACGGTTTATAGCGCTTAACTCCGTGTTTTGAAAAGTGTACTGGCGCTTTAAACAGGTTTTGTAACTTATTTTTCGACGCTGGCCTTTCTAGAATAGCCGTTCACTTGTCCTTGCCTGTGAGCTGCCCCATGTCCGGCCTTCGTCGCTTTCCCTTACCCTTGATCGCTGCCTTCTTCGCCTTGTATGTGATTTGGGGCTCGACCTACCTGGTGATCCGCATCGGCGTGGAATATTGGCCGCCACTGCTGCTTGCCGGCATCCGCTTCGTCATCGCCGGAACGTTGATGTACGCCTTCCTGCGCTGGCGAGGGGCACCGGCGCCGACCTGGGCACAGTGGAAGGCCGCCGGGGTTATCGGTGTGTTGCTGCTCGCCTGTGGTAATGGCGCGATCAGTGTTGCCGAGCACACCGGTGTGGCTTCCGGTGTCGCCGCGTTAGCGGTGGCGACGGTGCCGCTGTTTACCTTGCTCTGCGGCTATTTCTGGGGTGCACGTAATACCCGTCTCGAATGGGCAGGGATCGTGCTCGGGCTGGTCGGTATTGCCATGCTCAATCTCGGCTCCAACCTGCAATCGAGCCCGCTGGGCGCGGCCCTGCTGATTTTCGCGGCGGCGACCTGGGCCTTCGGCTCGGTGTGGAGCAAGCATCTGCCATTGCCTCAGGGCGCAATGGCCAGTGCCGTGGAAATGCTGGTGGGCGGCGTGGTGCTGCTGATTGGCAGCGCGGTAAGCGGTGAACACCTGGAAAAGATGCCGCCGATCGAAGGCTGGGCCGCGCTGGCCTACCTGACCGTGTTCGGTTCGATCATTGCCTTCAACGCTTACATGTACCTGTTGAAACACGTGCGCCCGGCGGCGGCTACCAGTTATGCCTACGTCAACCCGGCGGTGGCTGTGTTGCTGGGGATCGTGTTCGTCGGCGAAACCATCGGTATCGAAGAAGCCCTGGCGATGGCGGTAATCATCAGCGCCGTAGTATTGATTGGCCTGCCGCAGTGGCGTCGCACGCCAGCGCGGCCAGTGGTGGCGACGGTAGTACCGACAGAATCCCGTGTGAATTAGGGTAAACTGCGCGCCATTGCATCTTGTTTTGCACACTTGTTTTGAACAACCCGCGCTGAATTTTCCTACGGTACTCCCATGACTTTCGCCACCCTTGGCCTGATCGAACCCTTGCTGCGCTCCCTCGAGACGCTCGGCTACCAGACTCCGACGCCGGTTCAGGCGCAAGCCATTCCGGCGGTGCTGGCCGGTCGCGACCTGATGGCCGCGGCCCAGACCGGCACCGGCAAGACCGCCGGTTTCGCCCTGCCGCTGTTGCAACTGCTGGCCATGGAAGGGCCGAAAGTCACCGCCAACTCGGTGCGCGCGCTGATCCTGGTGCCGACCCGCGAACTGGCCGAGCAGGTTCACGAAGCCGTGCGCCAGTACGCCGAAAACCTGCCGCTGCGTACTTACGCGGTGTACGGCGGGGTCAGCATCAACCCGCAAATGATGAAGCTGCGCAGCGGTGTCGACCTGTTGGTGGCGACCCCGGGCCGCTTGCTCGACCTGTTCCGCCAGAACGCGCTGAAGTTCAACCAACTGCAGACCCTGGTGCTGGACGAAGCTGACCGCATGCTCGATCTGGGTTTTTCCGAGGAGCTGGCGAACATTTACCGCGCGCTGCCTGCGAGACGTCAGACGCTGCTGTTCTCCGCGACCTTCTCCGATGACATCCGCCTGCTGGCCGGGCAGATGCTCAACGACCCGCTGAGCATCGAAGTCAGCCCGCGCAACGTCGCGGCCAATACGGTCAAGCAATGGATCGTGACGGTGGACAAGAAGCGCAAGCCGGAACTGTTCGTGCACCTGATGCGCAAGGGCAAGTGGAAGCAGGTGCTGGTGTTCGCCAAGACCCGCAACGGCGTGGACGCGCTGGTGGATAAACTCCAGGGTCTGGGCATCAACGCTGACGGCATCCACGGCGACAAACCCCAGGCGACTCGTCAGCGCGCACTGGACCGCTTCAAGGCGAGTGAAGTGCAGATCCTGGTCGCCACCGATGTGGCGGCCCGTGGCCTGGACATCGAAGACCTGCCGTTGGTGGTCAACTTCGACTTGCCGATCGTCGCCGAAGACTACATCCACCGCATTGGTCGTACTGGCCGCGCGGGTTCGACGGGCGAGGCGATTTCCCTGGTCTGCGCCGATGAAGTGAATCTGCTGTCGGCTATCGAGATGCTGACCCGCCAGACCTTGAAGCGGCAGAACGAGCCGGACTTCGAGCCCGAGCACCGCGTACCGGACACCGATGCCAGTGGCCAGGTCGTCAAGAAGCCGAAGAAACCGAAGAAGCCCAAGGCTTCCGGTGGTGGCGGTGGTAAACGCAATCTGGGTAAGTGGGTGGATAGCGGAGAGGTTGCGCCGGCGGAGCCTTCGATCAAGCCTGTGCGCAAGGTGCCGGTGTTCAATACCGGGCCGCGTAAGCGCAAGCCTTAATAGCTGCAGCGTCGGCTAGACCGCTATCGCGAGCAGGCTCGCTCCTACAGGGGATTTGTGGACAACGCAGACCCCCTGTAGGAGCGAGCTTGCTCGCGATGGGTACGATTGGGTCTTCAGCCTAGCGCCGCAACCACTCCACCATCCCCAACCCCGCCGCTCGCCCACTGGCGAAACACGCGGTCAGCAGATAGCCGCCGGTCGGGGCTTCCCAATCGAGCATTTCCCCGGCGCAAAACACGCCAGGCAGTTGCTTGAGCATCAATCGCTCATCCATCGCCTCGAACAACACACCGCCAGCGCTGCTGATGGCCTCATCCAGTGGACGGGTTTTCACCAGCGTCAGGGGCAATGCCTTGATCGCGTTGGCCAGCAAGGCCATGTCAGCAAAGCAGTCGACGCCGGTCAGTTCACGCAATAGCGCCGCTTTGACCCCATCGATACCCAACTGACTGTGCAGGTGCTTGGCCATGGAGCGCGATCCCCGGGGTTTGCTCAACGCCGCCATAACTTTATCCACAGGCCGGCCCGGCAACAGGTCCAGATGAATCGTTGCCGAACCGTGCCGGTTGATCGCCTCGCGGATCGCTGCCGACAGGGCGTAGATCAGACTGCCCTCGATCCCGGTGGCGGTAATCACACATTCGCCGAGCCGCGGCACGTCATCGTTAAGGCCAATGGCGATGTTTTTCAGCGGCGCGCCAGCGAATTTGCTGACCATCAATTCGCTCCAGGCCTGTACCTCGAAGCCGCAATTACTGGGTTGCAACGGCGCCAGTCCCACGCCGTGTTGCTCCAGCGACAACATCCACGCGCCGTCCGAGCCCAGCCGCGACCAACTGCCGCCACCGAGGGCGAGCAGGGTGGCATCGGCTTGAACGGTCTTTTCGCCTTCCGGGCTGTCGATGCGCAATCCGCCACGCTCGTCCCAGCCGAGCCAGCGGTGGCGGGTGTGGATAACTACGCCGCTGTCGCGCAGACGCTTGAGCCAGGCGCGTAGCAGCGGCGCGGCTTTCATGTCGGTGGGGAATACCCGGCCGGAACTGCCGACGAAGGTTTCGATGCCTAGCTCGTGAATCCATTGGCACAGCGCATCGGCACCGAAGTCGCGCAGCAGCGGGGCGATCTGCGGGGCGCGTTCGGCGTAGCGCGAGAGAAACGCCGGGTAGGCTTCAGAGTGAGTGATGTTCATGCCGCCGACGCCGGCCAGGAGGAATTTTCGTCCGACCGAAGGCATGCCGTCGTACAGGTCGACCTTGATCCCGGCCTGGCTCAACACTTCGGCCGCCATCAGACCGGCGGGGCCGCCGCCGATGATGGCGACGTGAGGGGGGAGGGCTGGCGAGGATTGGGTCATGGGGTGCGCTGTGGCCTGGCGGGATAAGCCGGGCATTCTACCGCCCTGCCTTCTGTAGGAGCGAGCTTGCTCGCGAAGGTCTTGAACGATAACGCGGATGACCAGCTGCTCAGCGGCGACGGTGAGTTTTTCGCGAGCAAGCTCGCTCCTACAGAAATCATAGGTGCTTTTGAAGGTGGTTAAAAAACAACCACTACTCTGTAGCCTATACGTAGTTTGGGCTGCAGGCCCTTTCACTCAGGTTATCCACAGGCAGTTCCACAGGCATTGTGGGTAAAGCATCCACAGCTCAGTGACAACCTGATGACTGCCAGACGCGTTGCGCACTGTGATGAAGGATGCCGTGACGGCGGGCCAGGGCCTGGCGGTCCTTGCTGTAGCCACCGCCGATTACCCCGACCAGCGGAATGTCGCGAGCCAGGCAATGGCGCATCACGCTTTCATCGCGGGCGGCGACGCCTTCGTCTGTCAGCTTCAGATAACCCAGTGCGTCGTCCTTGTGCACATCGACTCCGGCGTCATACAGCACCAGATCCGGTTGGTAGAGCGGCAGCAGGTAGTTGAGTGCATCGTCCACCACCTTCAGGTAGTCGGCATCGCCCATGCCGTTGGGCAGCGCAATGTCCCAGTCGCTTTCGGCCTTGCGTGCGGGAAAGTTCTTCTCGCAGTGCAGGGAAACGGTCACTGCTTCCGGGGTGTTGTGCAAAATTCGTGCAGTCCCGTCGCCCTGATGCACGTCGCAATCGAAGATCAGTACCCGGTTCACCCTTCCACTTTCCAGCAGGTAATGGCTGATCACCGCCAGGTCATTGAAGATGCAGAACCCGGCCGGGTAGTCGTAGTGCGCATGGTGGGTGCCGCCCGCCAGGTGACAGGCCAGGCCATGCTCCAGCGCCTGCTCGGCGGCGAGCAACGAGCCACCGACCGCCCGCACCGTTCGCCGGGCCAGGGCTTCGCTCCAGGGCAGCCCGAGGCGGCGCTGGTCTTCGCGGGATAATTCGCCACTCATGTAGCGTTCGATATACGAAGGGTCATGGGCGAGGGCGAGAATCTCTGCGGGGCATAGATCCGGGCGCAACAGGTCGGTGTCGCGGGTCAGGCCGCTGTCCACCAGGTGATCGCGCAACAGGCGGAACTTGTCCATCGGAAAGCGGTGATCCGCCGGAAACTCGGGGCTGTAGTCTTCGTGATAAATCAGCGGGAGCGGCATGATGATTTCATTCAGGAATGAGAGAAGGATCCTACCAGCGTTGTAGACTTGCGGCATGCAAACGGAGGGCGGGGAGCAATGGAGCCAATACTGGAACTTGAAAGCGCTCGGCTGCTGTTGCGCCAGTGGCGCGATGAAGATTTAGCGGACTTTGCGGCGATGTGTGCCGACCCGCAGGTGATGCGCTATTTCCCGGCAACCTTGAGTCGGCTGGAAAGTGCATCATTGATCGGGCGAATCCGTGGCCATTTCGCCGAGCATGGTTTCGGCCTATGGGCTCTGGAACGCAAGGACACCGGCCAATTCATCGGTTTTACCGGGCTCGGTGTGGTCGGTTTCGACGCGCCTTTCACCCCTGCCACGGAAATCGGCTGGCGCCTGGCCCGCGAGCACTGGGGCCTGGGTTACGCCAGTGAAGCGGCGTGGACCGCTCTGCGCTGCGGGTTCGACCGCTTGCCGTTGAAAGAGGTTGTGGCCTTCACCACGCAAACCAATCTGCCGTCAGAGAAAGTCATGCAGGCCATCGGCATGCACCATGATCCGGAAAATGACTTCGATCACCCGCGACTCGAAGCCGATCATCCGTTGCGTCGGCATGTGTTGTATCGCATCAGCCGCGAACAATGGCTGCAAACCTTGCATGGATAACCTGACACGGACGTTTACAATGGCCTTCATGGGCCCGGTCCAGAAACTGAATCGACCGTTGCAGCCAAGGCTGCGCGGCAATGTGTTGCGTGAGGAGCATCTGAATGAGCCAAGTGTTGGATGATCTGGTCGACCTGCTGACCCTGGAACCGATCGAGGAAAACCTGTTCCGTGGCCGCAGCCAGGATCTGGGTTTTCGCCAGTTGTTCGGTGGGCAGGTGCTCGGCCAGTCGCTGTCGGCGGCCAGTCAGACGGTGGAAGAGGCGCGCCATGTGCATTCGATGCACGGCTATTTCCTGCGTCCGGGCGATGCCGGGCTGCCGGTGGTGTATCAGGTTGACCGGGTGCGTGACGGTGGCAGTTTCAGCACGCGCCGGGTGACGGCGATCCAGAAGGGCCACCCGATCTTCACGTGCAGTGCGTCGTTCCAGTACGACGAAGAAGGTTTTCAGCACCAGAGCGAAATGCCGCAAGTGGTCGGTCCGGAAAACCTGCCATCGGAACTGGAAATTACCCAGCAGCGCGCGCACCTGATCCCCGAGAAAATGCGCGAAAAACTGCTGTGCCCGAAGCCGATCGAATTTCGCCCGGTGACCGAGAAGGATCCCTACAACCCGCTACCCTCCGACCCGGTCAAGTACGTCTGGTTCCGCGCCGACGGGGCGTTGGCCGATTCGCCGGCGCTGCATAAGTATTTGCTCGCCTACGCATCGGACTTTGGCTTGTTGACCACCTCGATGCAGCCCCACGGCAAGTCGGTCTGGCACAAGGACATGCAGGTCGCCAGCCTCGATCACGCGTTGTGGTTCCACCAGGATTTGCGTGCCGATGACTGGTTGCTCTACGCGATGGACAGTCCGTGGGCCGGCAACTCCCGTGGATTCTCCCGTGGCAGCGTGTTCAACCGCGCCGGGCAACTGGTGGCCTCGGTCACCCAGGAAGGCTTGATCCGTCATCGCAAGGACTGGGCATGAGCCTGGCCGATGTACGTCACTGGGTGTTCGACATGGACGGTACCCTGACGGTCGCCGTGCACGACTTCGCGGCGATTCGCGTGGCGTTGGCGATCCCTGCCGAACACGACATCCTGACTCACCTCGCCGCACTGCCGGCCGATGAAGCCGCAGCCAAACATGCGTGGCTGCTGGAGCATGAGCGGGACCTGGCCCTCGGTTCGCAACCGGCACCGGGCGCGGTGGAGCTGGTGCGTGAACTGGCCGGGCGCGGTTATCGCCTGGGCATTCTCACGCGCAATGCCCGGGAGCTGGCGCATGTCACGCTGGAGGCCATTGGCCTGGCCGACTGCTTTGCACTGGAAGATGTGTTGGGTCGCGATGATGCACCACCCAAACCGCATCCGGGCGGGCTGCTGAAACTGGCCGAAGCGTGGAAGGTGCCGGCGAGCGAGATGGTGATGGTCGGTGATTACCGCTTCGATCTCGATTGCGGGCGAGCGGCGGGAGCGCGGACTGTTTTGGTGAATCTGCCGGATAATCCATGGCCGGAATTGACCGATTGGCATGCGGCGGATTGTGTCGAGTTGCGGCAGATGTTGTCGGCTTGAAGAATTTGTCGTCTGCTAAATCGCCATCGCGAGCAAGCTCGCTCCCACAATAGGTCTGTGTGGACTCGATATTGAATATCACTAGAGAACCACTGTGGGAGCGAGCTTGCTCGCGATGGCGTCAGATCAGGCAGTGCATAACCTACTGACCAAACAAAGCCTTCTGCCCCTCCGGCGAGGTAAACATCCCATCTCCGTCATGCCCGACTCCAGGTACTTCAATCAGTTGCTGATTCAACCCTTGCGGTTGCAGCCGCTTCAGATAATCAAAGTAAAAATGCCCGCGCGCCAATCGATAAGGTCCTTGCGCCCGAGCCTCGCAGCTCTTGTCCAGCGCCGGATGATTCGGGTCGGTGTCCTGCTGGCCCAGTAGATAAACGATGTCACGCGTGAGGTACTTTTCCTGCAGTTGTGCGAGAGTTTGTCCTTCGGCGTAGGCGGGCAAATCCGTCAGCCCATATTTCCAGCGATTGAATTGCGGGCAACCCGCGTGGCTGAACGCCACTGGCCGGCGCTCATCGAAATAGGCGTAGGACGACGGATTGGCGATCACGTATCGCACCTGCACGCCTGCTGCTTCAAGGGCTGGTTGATCGTGGCCGAGCAACGCATAGCGCTGAACCACCTGCGCGCCGCCGGAGTGCCCGGCGATGACGATTTGCTTCACATCCGGAAACTGCTGACGGTCACCCAAGCGGGCGATGATTTCGTCGAGCGCGGCGTAGGAACTCAGCCGAAACGGTGCCGTGGATTCGCCGCCAGCCATCCATTCATTGCCTTGCCAGCGCAAAACCGTGTCGGCCACCGGATGGACCGCAACGTCGGTTTCATTGAGAAACTGCGGGGCGATCACCAGGGTCGTTGCACTTTGTCCGGCCAGTTCGGCCGCGTGCTCACCGCTCTGCAGATAGGTTTGCGCATTGCGCAAGCGACCGTGGAGGATGATCAGCACCCGTTCGATTTTTGCCGGGGCGGGGCTGATGCCCACCGCGATTTCACCTGATTTCAACAGCAGGCGCCCTGAGCTGAGCTCCTTGACCTCATGCTCGGCGGCCTGGGACGTTGCGCAAGTAAACAGAACAACCAACAACCAATTCTTCATTTACAGATTTTTCGCCGCAAAGGTATCGCACTGGCCAACCTGGCCTTGGGCGAAACCGGTTTTGAACCAGCGCACCCGTTGCGCCGACGTACCATGGGTGAACGAGTCCGGGACCACGCGGCCCTGACCCTGTTGCTGCAAACGATCGTCGCCGATGGCGTTCGCTGCGTTCAGTGCTTCTTCGATGTCGCCCGGTTCCAGCCAGTTCAGGCGCTTCTGCGCATTGTTGGCCCAGACGCCGGCCAGGCAATCGGCTTGCAGTTCCTGACGAACCAGCAAACCACCGTCGCCCTCCATCTGCCGACCCTGCTGGCGCGCTGCCTGAATTTTCGCGGAAACCCCAAGCAGGGTCTGTACATGGTGTCCGACTTCGTGAGCGATCACGTAGGCCTGGGCGAAGTCGCCTGCGGCGGAAAAGCGTTGGGACATTTCCTGGAAGAACGCCATGTCCAGGTAGACTTTCTGGTCCGCCGGGCAATAGAACGGGCCGGTCGCCGAGGTGGCCAGGCCGCAGGCCGAATTCACGCGGTTGCTGAACAGCACCAGGGTCGGGTCTTTGTATTGGCGGCCAGCCTGCTGGAAAATCGCACCCCAGGTGTCCTCAGTATCGCCGAGGATCGAACGAACGAACTCCGCGCTTTCATCATTGACCGGCGGTGCCTTGCGACTCTGGTTGGTAGCGGGCGCCGTTTGCTGGCCCGTTTGCCCGGTCAGTTGTCCGAGGATTTGCAACGGATCCTGGCCGGTGATCCAGCCGATGCCGACGATCAGGAGGATTGCCGTCAGGCTCAGGCCCTTGCCACCGCCGAAGCGCATCCCACCGCCGCCACTGCCGACATCATCGCCACGGGCATCGACCACGTTGTCACTGCGTCGGCCTTTTTTCCATAGCATGCGGGAATCCTCTTTTGTTCCGGGTAAAGAGCCGTGCGATGAGTGTTGCTGCGAATTGAGAGCCGCGCCAGTCCGATAGTCAGACTGCCGGTTGTGCGACTGGTTCCAATTTTGCTTCGTGGGGCTTCTCTTCTAGAATCAGCCAAATTTTGTTTGGGACCTACCATGGCCGGCAGTCAGATCGAACGTGTCTTCAGCGTGCTGGAAAGCCTGACCGGTGAACCGCAGGGTCTGCCGATGCAGACGTTGGCCGAGCAATTGGAAATCCCTAAAAGCGCGACTCATCGGTTGCTCGCCGAACTGATTCGCCTGGGTTACGTGCGGCAGAATCCGGACAACCTGCGCTATCACCTGTCGACCAAGCTGGTGGCCATGGGCTTTCGATACCTGTCCGGCAGCGGTGCGGATATCGTTCAGCCGGTGCTTGATCGACTGGCCGGGGAAACCGGTGAACTGGTGCGTCTGGGGGTGATTCAGGGTGAGCGGCAGGTCTGGATCGCCAAGTCCCAGGGTGCCCGCTCGGGCCTGCGCTACGACCCGGACATGGGGCGTGATGCGCCTTTGTTCTACACGGCTTCCGGGCATGCGTGGCTGGCGTGCATGAGCGATGCCGAGGCGCTGTCGCTGGTCGAGCGGCAAGGGGGCGGATTGCCTCGGGACATCGGGCCTAATGCACCGCGTTCGAATATTGAACTGCTGGAGCGCTTGCGTCTGGCGCGGGAGCAAGGCTACGCCTGGGTCGAGGAAAGTTCGGCGGTGGGCACCTCGGCGATTGCCGCCGTGGTACGTCATCCACTGGATGGCCGGGTGATTGGCGTGCTCAGTATTGCCGGGCCAAGCGCGCGAATGCCCGGTGCGCGCTTGCATGAGTTGGCGTCGACCTTGTTGAAGTACGCCGAAGAGCTTTCGCTGGCGAGCCAGGCGTCAGAGTTGTTCAGTTGAGCGTGATGTCTGCTTGAATAGAGTGTGCGGTATTCGCACACTTTCTTGAGTCATTGATGTCATAAAGTGGAACTGGGTTCTAAATTATTCAAGTCTCGCCTCAACCCATAAAAGGACTTCGTCTTGACGTCGCCCAGCAGCACCCCGCTTTCCGGCGTCAATCAGCCCTTCAAAGGGATCCTGCTGATCGTTGTCGCGACCTTCCTGTTTTCCAGCCACGACGCCTTTTCCAAATATCTCTCGGGTTTCTATCCCATTGTCATGGTGGTCTGGGCGCGTTACGTGGTTCACACCTTGCTGATGGCCGGGATTTTCCTGCCGCAATCCGGGCTGCGAGTGCTGCGTACCAAACGGCCATTGCTTCAGCTGATCCGGGCGCTGTGCCTGCTGGGTACCAGTCTGTTTTTCACCACAGGCTTGATGTACATCCCGCTGGCCGAGGCTACGTCGGTCAACTTCCTCGCTCCGGTGCTGGTCACCGCGTTGTCGGTGCCGCTGCTGAAGGAGCGGGTGACACGAGGGCAATGGCTGGCGGTGATTTTCGGTTTTAGCGGGGTGCTGATCATCGTTCACCCCGGCGGTGATCTGTTTACCCCGGCGGTGTTGCTGCCATTCTGCTCGGCGCTGTTTTTCTGCTTCTATCAACTGCTGACGCGCAAGCTCAGCGAGATCGACAGCCCGACCACCAGCAACTTCTTCGCAGGCTTGTGCAACACGCTGGTGATGAGTGCGCTGGTGCCGTTCTTCTGGCAGACGCCAAACCTGATGCATGGCGCGATGATGCTGGCGCTGGGGGCCTGCGGGATGACGGCCCACCTGTTCCTGACCCAGGCTTTCCGCCTCGCGGCACCGGCACTGCTGGCACCGTTCAGCTATTGCCAGATTATCTTCGCCGGCCTGCTGGGCTGGCTGCTGTTTTCCCATACGCCGACACTGACCACCCTGCTCGGCATTGCCGTGATTTGCTGCAGCGGGTTGGCAGCGGCCTGGCAACAAAGCCGCCGCTAAAAAACCTGTGAGGGTGATGATGTTTTAGTCGGTGACGGTAGGAATCTTGCGCGGTGCCATGAAGTACATCCAGGTCAGCGCAATGAAGTACATCGCCGGAATCATGGTGAACAGCACGGTGTAGTTGTTGTTGGTGACGGTCAGGATGTGGCCGACCAGCTGGGTCATGAACATCCCGCCAATCGCCGCACACATGCCGCCGAAGCCGAACACCGTACTCATCATGTGCTTGGGCGTGTAGTCCATCACCAGGCTCCAGATGTTCGCGGTCCAGGCCTGGTGTGCGCCGATGGCCAGGGAGATGGCGAACACCGCGACCCACAGGTTGCTGGAACCGGCGGCCATGATCACGCCGATGATGCAGCAGGCGAACAGGAACATGGACATCAGTCGCGCCTTGATCGGGTTGACTCCGCGACCGATCAGGAACGAGGAGAGGATGCCGCCGCCAACGCTACCGAAGTCGGCAGTGAGGTAGATGATGATCAGCGGGATACCCATCTGGGTGACGTTGATGCCCAGATTGTATTGCTGGTTGAGGAACGGCGGCAGCCAGTACAGGTAGAACCAGAACACCGGCGCCGTCATCGAATAGGCGAGGGCGAAGGCCCAGGTGCCGCGCATGCGAAGGATTTTCGAGAACGGCACGCGGGTTTGTTCCGGTTCGACTTCGTTCTGGATGTAGTCCAGCTCCGACTGTTTGACGCTCGGGTGATCTTCCGGGTTGAAGTACTTCAGGCCCCAGAACAGCAGCCAAATCCCGCCCAGTGCCGACATGCACAGGAACGCGGCTTGCCAGCCCCAGACGTGCAGGATCAGTGGCAGTAGCATCGGCGTGAACATCGCGCCGACGTTGGTGCCGGCGTTAAAGATACCGGTGGCCACGGCGCGCTCGCCGGCCGGGAACCACAGGCGTGTGGTTTTCACGCAGGCCGGGTAGTTCGCCGCTTCGGTCAGGCCGAGGATGAAGCGACAAACCATGAAGCCGACCGCCGAAGTGGCCAGACCGTGGGCGCCGGTCGCCAGGCTCCAGAGCAGTACGGCGCAGAAGAACACGCGCTTGACGCCGACCCGGTCGATCAACCGGCCCTGCAGAACGAACCCGATGGCGTAACCCACCTGGAACCAGAAGTTGATGTTGGCGTAATCCATCGCCGTCCAGCTCATCTCCTTGGCCAGGATGGGCTGCATCACGCCCAGGGCGGCGCGGTCGATGTAGTTCAGGGTGGTGGCGAAAAACACCAGCGCCAGCATGCCCCAACGGGTTTTGCCGACCGCTATGGCGCCGCGGATTTTGTCGCCGATGCCACCGGCAGTGACGTTCATGGCCGGAGCCATGCGAGAGCTTTGGGAAGGAATCATGTGTACCACCCGTTTTTTGAATTTGTTATTTGGTGTTTTGGACATCGCGGCCGGTGCTGCGTGTCCGGACTTAATGTGGGGACGATGTTGGGCAGTGGACAAAAAATCGTCAATTCGCCAACCACCATTTTGTTCGATAATCGAACACAAAACTAACTGGGTAGTACACTTTGAATTGCCCAATGGACAACCCGGCTCAATAATCCGCTCACTCTTTTAAAAGCGGCGCAAATTCCCTGTAGCCGAAGCCTCCACCGGGAGCCGAAATATGCAGCGTTCCATTGCCACCGTATCCTTGAGCGGTACCCTGCCGGAAAAACTCGAAGCCATTGCTGCCGCCGGTTTCGACGGCGTCGAGATTTTCGAGAACGACCTTCTCTACTACGACGGTAGTCCACGGGAAATTAAACAGATGTGCGCCGATCTCGGGATCGCCATCACCCTGTTTCAACCGTTCCGTGATTTCGAAGGCTGTCGGCGAGATCGGCTGTCGCGCAATCTGGAACGCGCCGAGCGCAAGTTCGACCTGATGCAGGAGCTGGGCACTGACCTGGTGCTGGTGTGCAGCAACGCCTCGGCCGAGTCCATCGGTGATGAACGGATTCTGGTCGATGACTTGCGCCTGCTGGCCGAACGCGCCGGGGCACGCGGCCTGCGCATCGGTTACGAAGCGCTGGCCTGGGGCCGGCATGTGAACACCTGGCAACAGGTGTGGAACATCGTGCGGCAGGCCGATCACCCAAGCCTTGGTGTGTTGCTGGACAGCTTTCACACCTTGTCGCTCAAGGGCGATGCGAGCGCTATCGCCGAGATTCCCGGGGACAGGATTTTCTTCGTGCAAATGGCTGACGCGCCGATCCTGGCCATGGACGTGCTGGAGTGGAGTCGGCATTTTCGTTGCTTCCCGGGCCAGGGCGAATTCGACCTGCCGGGGTTCCTCGCGCCGATCATCAAGAGCGGGTACACCGGGCCTTTGTCGCTGGAGATCTTCAACGACGGTTTCCGCGCCGCGCCGCCACGAGCCAACGCCGCCGACGGCTTGCGCTCGTTGTTGTACCTGGAGGAGAAAACCCGCGAGCGTCTGGCCCGGGAAGCCAGGCCTGCGACCAACCCCGAAATTCTGTTCGAAACGCCCAAGGCCAGCGAGTACAACGGCATCGAGTTTCTGGAGTTTGCCGTGGACGAAAGCCTCGGCGCCAAACTCTCCCATTGGCTGGAACGGCTAGGGTTCGCCAAGGTCGGGCAGCATCGCTCCAAGAGCGTCAGCCTGCTGCGTCAGGGCGATATCAATCTGATCCTCAACACCGAACCTTACTCGTTCGGTCACAGTTTCTTTGAGGCGCACGGCCCTTCGTTGTGCGCCACCGCCGTGCGGGTCAAGGACAGCGCCAGCGCGCTGGCCCGAGCCGTGGCCTACAAGGGCCAGCCCTATCGCGGACTGGTCGGCCCCAATGAACTGGAACTGGCGGCGGTGCGTGCGCCGGATGGCAGCCTGATCTATCTGGTGGACCAGGATGCTGACGTCTACGGCACCGACTTCAATCTGTACCCGCAAGCGCCGGCCAGCGGCGGCCTCAAACGCATCGACCACATGGCCATGGCGCTGCCGGCCGACAGCCTCGACAGCTGGGTGCTGTTCTATAAGAGCCTGCTGGATTTCGAGGCGGACGATGAAGTCGTGCTGCCCGATCCTTATGGTCTGGTGAAGAGCCGTGCCTTGCGCAGTCGCGACAGTTCGATCCGCCTGCCGCTGAATATTTCCGAAAATCGTAACACCGCGATCTCACACGCGCTGTCGAGTTATCGCGGCTCCGGTGTGCATCACATCGCGTTTGATTGTGATGACATCTTTGCCCAGGTCAGCCGTGCAAAAGAGGCGGGCGTGCCACTGTTGGATATCCCGCTCAACTACTACGATGACCTGGCGGCGCGGTTCGATTTCGACGACGAGTTCCTCAGCGAACTGGCCTACTACAACGTGCTGTACGACCGCGACGCTCAGGGCGGTGAGCTGTTTCATGTGTACACCGAGCCGTTCGAGGGGCGATTCTTCTTCGAGATCATCCAGCGTAAAAACGGTTATGCCGGCTACGGCGCGGCCAACGTCGCGGTGCGGCTGGCGGCCATGGCCAAATCCCGTAGCGGCGCATTGCGCCAGGCGAAGTTGTAGGGAATTCGTAAACGCGGGATTAAACGTGGGCTGTGCAGCTTCCTTCACCGTGTCGCGCGGCCCATAATCGCCAGCCTGTGCAGTGATGGCCGTGAGCCCGCAATGACAATGACCTCAGAACTCCCCGCAGCCCACGTAGAATCGGGTACCGAGCCGCGCAAGAGTCGCAAGAACAATCCGGAAAAGACCCGCGAAAACATCCTGCAGGAGGCGATTGTCGAATTCGTCCAGCAGGGGCTTTCCGGTGCTCGCGTCGATGCCATCGCCGAGCGCATCCACACCTCCAAGCGCATGATCTATTACTACTTCGGCAGTAAGGAACAGCTCTACGTCGAAGTGCTGGAGAAGCTTTACGGCGATATCCGCAACACCGAAAGCCGCCTGCACCTGACCGAACTGCCTCCGGTGGAAGCCATTCGGCGGATGGTTGAATTCACCTTCGACCACCATGATCGCAACGTCGACTTCGTGCGCATCGTCAGTATCGAAAACATCCACAACGCCGAGTATGTAAAGCGTTCCGAGGCGATCAGGGCGATGAACAACACCGTTCTCGATTCCCTCGATGTGATTCTGCGTCGTGGTGTTGAAGAGGGTGTCTTCCGCGCCGGCCTGGTGCCGCTGGATGTGCATCTGCTGATCAGTTCGTTCTGCTTCTATCGCGTGTCGAACCGCCATACCGTGGGCGAGATTTTCCAGATCGACTTGCCGGACGAACGCATCAAGCAGCGTCATCGGGAGATGATTTGCGAGTCGGTTCTGCGCTACCTGCAGGCTTGAAAAGATCGCCCGGGCGATCTTTTGATTTTCAGTCATTCATGCTCTGGAAATGCTCAAGCATGCGCTGGGCATCGGGCACCACGCCGCTGAACAGCTCGAACGCCTTCACCGCCTGAAACACCGCCATATTGCCGCCGTCCAGCGTTCGGCAACCGAGGGCGCGGGCGTGGCGTAGCAGTTCGGTTTCCAGCGGGAAGTAAACGATCTCCGCCACCCACAATTCGGCCCGCAGCAACGCGACCGGCACCGGCATGCCCGGCAGTTTTTTCATGCCCATCGGCGTGGTGTTCACCAGGCCGTCAGCCCGCGCCATGGCGCTCGGCAGGTCATATCCGGCCACCGCCCGACCGACGCCGAAATGCTGATTGAGATTGTCAGCCAGATCCTGGGCGCGGCGGATGTCCACGTCAAAAATGCTCAGTTGTGGTACGCCTTCGCTCAACAACGCGTGGGCCACCGCCGCACCTGCGCCGCCGGCGCCCATCTGTACGACACGTTCAACGGCAACACCCTTCAAACCCCGGCGAAAACCCTCGGCAAAGCCCAGGCAATCGGTGTTGTGGCCGATGCGTTTGCCATCCTTGAGCACCACCGTGTTGACCGCACCGATACCGCGGGCCTCTGGCGAGAGCTCGTCGAGCAGCGGGATGATTGCCTGCTTGCAGGGAAAGGTGATGTTCAGCCCGGTGAAGTTCATCCGTTCGGCAGCCATCAACAGGTCGGGCAGGGCGTTGCTGTCGAGTTTCAACTGATCAAGATCAATCAGGCGATAGAGGTAGCGCAGCCCTTGGGCATCGCCTTCATGCTCGTGCATGGCCGGTGTGCGGGAAGCCTGGATGCCGGCGCCAATCAGGCCGGCCAGTATCACGTGGTTCTGAGTCACGGCGATCACCCCTTCAAACGATGACTGAAGTGTTCCAGCGCCAGGCGATAGCCGTGACTGCCAAAACCGGCCATCACCGCAGTCGCAATGGCGGAGACGAACGAGTGGTGACGAAAAGGCTAGCGGGCATGGACGTTGGACAGATGGACTTCGATGACTGGCAGTTCGCTGGCAACCAAGGCGTCGCGGATGGCGACCGAAGTGTGGGTCCACGCGGCAGGATTGATCACGATCCCGGCGCAGCGACCGCGGGCGGCGTGAATCCAGTCGAGCAATTCGCCTTCATGGTTGGTCTGGCGAAACTCCACTGCCAGGCCGAATTCTTCGGCGGCACGTGCGCACAAGGTCGAGATGTCTGCCAGGGTTTCGTGGCCGTAGGTCGCCGGTTCACGGGTGCCGAGCAGGTTCAGGTTCGGGCCGTTGAGCACCAGAACGATAGGGGACATCGGAATCTCTCCACTTATTATTTTTGGAATCGGCTGAAGTTTTCGGCCTGTGGAGATAAATTGTACTAACTAGTTAATTCGGTCAATTGAAGAGAAGACACGCTGACGGTTTGTGGGCGGTGATCGGACACTTTCGGTGTTCAGCGCGGCAAATGCTCCACCAGAAAATCAATGAACGCCCTCAAGCGCAGCGGCACATGACGACTTTGCGGGTAAAGCAGCGTGAATGGCCGCGAGCGCCCGCCATAGGGCTTGAGCACTTCCACCAGCGAGCCGTCGGCCAGTTCCTTTTCAACGATAAAACGATAGGTCTGAAACAACCCCGCCCCGTGTTTGGCCAGGGTCACACCGCCCAGCACATCGTCGGAACAACTGAGGTTGCCCTCGGCCAGAATCTCCCGGGGCACGCCTTCATCGTTGAACAACCAGGCAATGCGCCGGCCGCTGCTGGGCAATTCGTACTGAATGCATTCGTGGTTTTCGAGGTCGTCGAGGGTTTGCGGAGTGCCGGCCCGTTTCAGGTAATCAGAGCTGGCGATCAACACCAGAGCGGCATCTTCCAGCTGCCGGGCGATCAGGCCGGAGTCCGGGATGGCTCGCACACGAATCGCCATGTCGTAGCCTTCGCCGACGAAATCGATGTTGCGATTACTGATATGCGACTCGACCTTCACCGCCGGATAGCGCGCCCGAAATTCGGGCAACAAAGGCAGGATTCGATGATGCGCGTAGGTGGTCGGAATACTGATGCGCAAAGTACCGGACGGCACTTGCTGTTGGCCCATGACCTCACGCTGGGCCTCGACCAGTTGTGCCAGGGCCAGGCGGCACTCCTCGTAATAGCGGCGACCACTGTCGGTCAGCTTCACGCTGCGGGTGGTGCGCGCAAACAGGCGCACACCCAGGCGTTCTTCCATGCGCGACACTGAACGGCTCACAGCAGCGGGCGTGACACCTGCCACCAGCGCCGCGGCAGTAAAACTGCCGGCCTCGGCGGCCAGGCAAAACAGCTCGATGCTGCCTAACTGAAGATCGTCGAATTGTCGCTGCATTATTGATGACGCCGGGGATCAAATGAAGAAGCTGGATGAGTATTTATCAGGTGCCAGCGCCGCAATGAAAGGACTTCTTACCATTTCGCATGGTGTTCCACAGGCCCGGCAAGTGCCAGGACGCTAGCCTGTGGACGGAAGAAGTGATTCCTCTGCCAATGCCAGCGGTCGGATTTTCCAGGGAATATCGGATCCTCGGATTCATTAACCTAACGGATGGGTTAGCATGAAGGTATGCAATTACAAAGGACTGTCGGTAGTGATCATGTTGCGAGACGAGCATTGTCCGCCTCATGCGCATGTGGAGGCGGGTACGTGGAGTGCGAGATTCAGGTTCAGCTTTTGGCACAACGGTGTCGAGCTCTGGGATGTAGTTCCGCTATCGCGTCGGCCACCGATCGCGGTGCTTGAGGGATTGCGCCAATCGCTCCAGCAACCTGCCCATTTGCGGCGCGCCCGCGGCATCTGGTGGCGAAAATTACAAACAGCTTGTCTCGATAATCAATTGTGGGACTGGCAAAGCAACGAAGTCGTAGTGGTGAAAAGGGTTGTCAGTACCACCAATATGATTGGATCGGCTTGCTACGAACCTGAATCGAACAAGACGTTGCTGTCTCTGATAGGCGCACAGGAAAGTGTGGAGATCGAGTTATGAAAACGATAAAAGCCAAGGTTCAGGCCGATATTCCCGTAACGGAAAGTAGCCTGGACAAAGCCATTGAACGTGGCGAATCACGTAAAAAAAATAGCCTGCAAGCGACGGCGGTTACCTACCTGGCCCCCTGTCTGGCCGTCAGCTTCGAAGATGGCAGCGGCGTATTGTTGCCCGTGGCCAACTATCCGGAGTTCGATGATTTTGAGGTCGAGGACTACGCTGGACTGACTGTTGGCTACGCGGGTACTGCCCTGTGCCATGAAGGCAAGGACCTGCATGTATCGATCGCCGGGATGATTTCTGCGAGCAAGCCGCTGATGGCCATGGCGGCCTCGCTCGTCGCTTCGCGCAATGGTCGCCAGAGCAGCGCCGCAAAGTCTGAAGCCGCGCGGGCCAACGGCAGGAAAGGCGGGCGCCCGCGCAAGGTCGATGTTGTCTTGTAAGTGCCCACAAAAAAGCCGTCGTGAAGACGGCTTTTTTGTGCCTGGCAGGAGCCATCAACGCCGGGTGAGCATCACCCCGGACTCCATGTGATGGGTCCACGGGAACTGGTCGAACATCGCGCATCGGGTGATGCGGTGGGTGTCGTGCAGTTGGGCGATATTGGCCGCCAGGGTCTCCGGATTGCAGGAGATGTACAGGATGTTGTCGAAGCGCCGGGTCAGTTCGCAGGTGTCCGGGTCCATGCCGGCGCGGGGCGGGTCGACGAACACGCTGCCGAACTCGTAGCTCTTGAGGTCGATGCCATGCAGGCGGCGGAACGGGCGCACTTCATTCAGGGCTTCGGTCAGCTCTTCAGCGGACAAGCGCACCAGAGTGACGTTATCCACCACGTTCTCGCTGAGGTTGCTCAGCGCCGCATTGACCGAGGTCTTGCTGATTTCGGTGGCCAGCACTTTGCGCACGCGAGTGGCGAGCGGCAGGGTGAAGTTGCCGTTGCCGCAATACAGCTCCAGCAAATCATCGGAGCGATCGCCAAGCGCGTCGTACGCCCAGTTGAGCATCTTCTGGTTCACCGTGCCGTTGGGCTGGGTGAACGCGCCTTCCGGCTGGCGGTAGCTGAAGGTGCGGCCGCCGACTTCCAGCTTCTCGACCACGTAATCGTGACCGATGACTTCGCGCTTGCCCTTGGAGCGGCCGATGACGCTGACGTTCAGGTCCGTCGCCAGTTTCGACGCCGCCGCGTGCCAGTGCTCGTCCAGCGGGCGGTGATAGCACAGGGTGATCATCGCGTCGCCAGCCAGCGTGGTCAGGAACTCCACCTGGAACAGCTTGTGACTCAGGGCCGTGCTGGCTTGCCATGCTGCCTTGAGTTGCGGCATCAACTGGTTGATGCGCAGGCTGGCAATCGGGAACTCTTCGATCAGGATTGGCGTGCGTTTGTCTTCCTGGGAAAACATTGCGTAATGACGCTCGCCGGCCTCGCGCCACAGGCGGAACTCGGCGCGCAGGCGGAAGTTTTTCAGCGGCGAATCGAAAACGGCTGGCTCGGGTGCATCGAACGGGGCCAGCAGGTCACGCAGACGCGTGACCTTTTCTTCGAGCTGAACGGCATAGGCCTGGGAATCAAAAGTCATGCGTTGAACCAACCCAGCTTGATCACGAACAGAATCGACAGGATCACCAGTGCCGGGTTCAGCTCACGGCCGCGACCGGACATCAGCTTGATGGCGGTCCAGGAAATGAAACCGAAGGCGATGCCATTGGCGATGGAATAAGTGAACGGCATCGCCAGCGCAGTGATTACCACCGGCGCGGCAACGGTGATGTCGTCCCAGTCTATTTCGGCCAGGCCGGATGTCATCAGCACGGCGACGAACAGCAGGGCCGGTGCAGTGGCGAAGGCTGGAACGCTGGCGGCCAGTGGCGAGAAGAACAGCGCCAGCAGGAACAGGATCGCGACCACGACGGCGGTCAGGCCGGTGCGGCCACCGGCACTCACGCCAGCGGCGGATTCGATGTAGCTGGTGGTGGTCGAGGTGCCCAGCAGGGAACCGGCCATGGCTGCAGTGCTGTCGGCGATCAGCGCGCGACCCATTTTCGGCATGTGACCGTCCTTGCTCATCAATCCGGCACGCTTGGCGACGCCGATCAGAGTGCCGGAGTTATCGAACAGGTCGACGAACAGGAAGGCGAAGATCACGCTGACCAGACCGATGTCCAGTGCGCCCTTGATGTCCAGTTGCAAGAAGGTCGGGGCCAGGGACGGCGGCATCGACATCACGCCGCCGAACGGGGTGAAGCCCATCACGATCGAAACGATGGTCACCACCAGAATGCCGATCAGCACCGCACCGCGCACGGCAAGGGCTTCGAGGGCGACGATCAGGGCAAAACCGAGGGTAGCGAGGATCGGAGCCGGTTGTTTCAGGTCACCGAGGCCGACCATGGTCGCCGGGTTGCTGACCACGATTCCGGCATTGTGCAGGGCGATCAGCGCCAGGAACAGGCCGATACCGGCAGCAATCGCCGAGCGCAGCGGGAGCGGGATGCTATTGATGATCCATTCACGGATGCGGAAGATCGACAGCAGGAAGAAACACACCGCCGAGATGAACACCGCGCCCAGTGCCACTTGCCAGGTGTGGCCCATGTGCAGGACCACGGTGTAGGTGAAGAAGGCGTTCAGGCCCATGCCCGGTGCGAGGGCGATCGGGTAGTTGGCGATCAGGCCCATGGTCGTCGAGCCGATGGCGGCTGCCAGACAGGTGGCGACAAACACCGCGCCCTTGTCCATGCCGGTCTCGCCGAGGATGCTCGGGTTGACGAACAGAATGTAGGCCATGGCCAAAAAGGTCGTGACGCCCGCCAGAATCTCGGTCCGCACGTTGGTGTTGTGTGCCTTGAGTTGAAACAGCCTTTCCAGCATGTCTGCTCCCCGTGGCGCGCCGGGCGCCGTGAATGTATCGACCTCAACAGCAAAGCACAGGCAGCAGAGCGCGCCTGGAAATTACTGTGGGCCGGAAAAAGCCGCGCATCATACCAGTAGCTTGGGGATATGGCTGCTTATGGCGGTGATCGTCGTCGATGTTTTGCGACAACACCAAGTACGCCATACTGTGGGCCGGTTTTTTGGGTGGATGGGGCCTGCATGAAAAGGCGTCTGGTTAGCGTGTTCGGCGTATGGATGGCGTTGTTTCTCGGGGCTCAAACGGCCGTGGCGGCCTCTGCTACGCCACTGACGCAATTGAAGGTGCTCAAAGTCGCGTCGCCGTCCTGTGGTGTTGAAAACATCGACGAAGGGCAAACCCGGACTCGCTGCGATCACAATGGCCCGAACATCACGGTGTACGTGCTGGAAGTGGGTTATGGACGCGAGGCCCATGTCACCCTGGACGGTTTCGAAGTGAATGGCACCCGCACACCGGTCTGCGCGTTCAAGAACGGCAACCTGACCAGTTGCACCCCCGGGGAAAAAACCGTCGGCTATTTGTATGCCCTCGATCTGGCTGGCAAGCAGGAAGGCACGCTGACCTTCAGTAATACCTCGATCAACGCGCCCGGCAATACGATGTCGACGCAGCTTTTCATCAAGTAACCACAGGTCCCGAACACGGGGCAGGAAAGCTGGCTACGCTTAAAAGATCACTCTGTGGACAATACCTGATGACCTTTAGAGCCTTGATTGCCCTCGCCGAGGGCACCGATGACCTGCAAACCGTGACCCTGATCGACGTACTGCGCCGCGCCAAAATAGAAGTGGTGGTGGCCAGTATCGAAGGGCGGCGCATGCTCACCTGCGCCCGCGGCACGCGCCTGACGTCCGATGCCATGCTGGTGGATTTGCTGGCGCAGCCCTTCGACCTGATCGCCTTGCCGGGTGGTGCGGTGGGTTCGCAGCACTTGGCAGCACACCAACCCCTGCAACAATTGATCAAGGATCAGGCGGCAGCCGGTCGCCTGTTCGCCGGCATCGCCGAGGCGCCCGCCGTGGCGCTGCAGGCCTTTGGCGTATTGCGTCAACGGCGCATGACCTGCCTGCCCTCGGCCAGCCATCAATTGTTGGGCTGTAACTTCGTTGATCAACCGGTGGTGGTCGACGGCAATTGCATCACCGCCCAGGGCTCGGCTGGCGCCTTGGCATTTGCTTTGGCGCTGGTGGAACAACTCTGCGGAAAAGCCACACGTGCGGCGGTGGCGGGGGAATTGCTGGTTTAGCCTGCTTGGACTTTTGCTTCTTCCCTTTCTTCATCTTTAGCCACGTGCATGCGATCGCGGCTGGCCAGTGTCGGGAACAGTTTGACCCACGCCCCGGTTACCACCAGCGTGCCGATCCCGCCCATGACCACGGCTGGCACGGTACCGAACCAGTGGGCAGTCAGGCCCGATTCGAATTCGCCCAACTGGTTCGAAGCACCGATGAACAGACCATTCACGGCGCTGACCCGGCCGCGCATTTCGTCCGGGGTTTCCAGTTGCACGAACGAGGCGCGGATCACCATGCTGATCATGTCTGCCGCGCCCAATACCACCAGCACCGCCAGGGAAAACCAGAACGAGGTCGACAAGCCGAAGGCGATGGTTGCCACGCCGAAAACGCCCACAGCGGTGAACATCACCCGCCCGACGTTGCGCTCCACGGCAAACCGCGCCAGGAACAGCGACATCAGCAGCGCACCCACTGCCGGTGCCGAGCGCAACAGGCCCAGCCCCCACGGGCCGGTCAGCAGGATGTCCTTGGCGAACACCGGCAGCAACGCCGTCGCACCACCCAATAGCACCGCGAACAGATCGAGGGAGATCGCCCCGAGAATGTCCGGACGACTGCGGATAAAGCGAATGCCCGCCAGCAGTGAGTCCAGAGTGGCCTTGCCCTTGTTCAGCGGGGTTTGCCGGGCTGGCAGGTTGAGCATCAGCGAACAGGCGATGACATACAAAAGCACCGTCGGGCCATACACCCAGACGCTGCCGAAGGCGTAGAGCAAACCGCCGAGGGCCGGGGCGACGATGGTTGCCGATTGCTGGGCCGATTGCGCGGCGGCCACCGCACGGGGAAACAGCGCGCTGGGCACTATGCTGGGCAGCAGCGCCTGGGTGGTCGGCATTTCAAAGGAACGCGCGGCGCCGAGCAGGAAGGCCAGGATAAAGATCATTTCCCGGGTGACATGATCGGTGGCACTGCCGATGGCCAACGACAGGGCGATCAGTGCCTGCACGGACTGGCAGATCGCCGCGACCTTGCGCCGGTCATAGCGGTCGGCGACGTGTCCTGTGTGCAGCATGAACAGCACGCGCGGGGCGAACTCGACCAGGCCGACCAGACCCAGGTCGAGCACGTTGCCGGTCAATTGATACAGGTTCCAGCCGATGGCCACGGTGAGCATCTGGAAGCCGCTGGCGGTGAATACCCGGGCCATCCAGAACGCTAGAAAAGGGCGATGGTGACGTAACAGCAAGGGCTCTTGGCTGGGCATCTGCGGGACAATCTGGGGAGAGGGGAGCGGCGAGATTATCATCAACCTGTAACAGGAAGTTGTCATGGCACAAAATTTAGTTAGCCAGACATCGATTTTTCATACATCGAAAACCTTGTGGCGAGGGAGCAAGCTCCCTCGCCACAAGGAATGTGTTGCCGCAGATATCAAAAGCCGTGAGGCAACTTGTCACGCGGCAAAAGACCACGCGGTTCATCCCCGAAATTGGGACTACTCTTTCAACGTTGATTGATCCAGATCAAAACCCACAAAAGGAATTGATCCGGCGGCCGCAAGGCCAGATTCCCTGCGTTGTGATGCGTGCAAAAAAAAGAACAAACAGAGATTCGCCACACTCCATATCCGTGGGGACCGTGGGTGCAGGCTTCCAGCCAGCAGCCGTACTACCTGACAGAGGAAGACTTATGTTCGGTTTAGAGGCACTTGATCTCGCCCGAATTCAGTTCGCGTTCACCATCTCGTTCCACATCCTGTTTCCGGCCATCACCATCGGCCTGGCGAGTTACCTGGCGGTACTCGAAGGCCTGTGGCTGAAAACCCATAACGACACCTACCGTGACCTCTACCATTTCTGGTCGAAAATCTTTGCCGTCAACTTCGGCATGGGGGTGGTTTCCGGCCTGGTCATGGCCTATCAGTTCGGCACCAACTGGAGCCGCTTCTCGGACTTCGCCGGTTCCGTGACAGGGCCGTTGCTGACCTATGAAGTGCTCACGGCGTTCTTCCTCGAGGCCGGGTTCCTCGGCGTCATGCTGTTTGGCTGGAACAAGGTCGGACGTGGCCTGCACTTCTTCGCTACCGTAATGGTGGCCATCGGTACATTGATCTCGACGTTCTGGATTCTTGCCTCCAATAGCTGGATGCAGACCCCGCAGGGCTTCGAGATCGTCAACGGTCAGGTCATACCCACCGACTGGCTGGCGGTTATCTTCAACCCGTCGTTCCCGTATCGCCTGATGCACATGGCCACGGCGGCGTTCGTCGCCACGGCCTTCTTCGTCGGTTCCTCCGCGGCCTGGCATTTGCTGCGAGGCAGGGACAACCCGGCGATCCGCAAAATGCTCTCGATGGCCATGTGGATGGCATTGATCGTCGCGCCGATCCAGGCGGTCATTGGTGATTTCCACGGTCTGAACACGCTTGAGCATCAGCCGGCAAAAATCGCCGCGATCGAGGGGCACTGGGAGAACGTCGGTAACGAAGCGACTCCGCTGATCCTGTTCGGCTGGCCGGACATGAAGGAGGAGAAAACCAGGTTCGCTGTCGAGATCCCGTACCTGGGCAGCCTGATTCTCACGCACTCCCTGGACAAACAGGTGCCGGCGCTCAAGGAGTTCCCGCCTGAAGATCGGCCGAATTCGACCATCGTGTTCTGGTCGTTCCGGATCATGGTGGGCCTGGGCTTGCTGATGATTTTCACCGGTTTGTGGAGCCTGTGGCTGCGCAAGCGCGACACCCTCTACTCCTCGCGGCCGTTCCTGTACCTGGCGCTGTGGATGGGGCCGTCCGGCCTGATCGCGATTCTCGCTGGCTGGTTCACCACCGAAATCGGCCGTCAGCCGTGGGTGGTCTATGGCCTGATGCGTACGGCGGATGCGTCGTCCAACCATAGCTTCATGCAGATGAGCATCACCCTGATCCTGTTTGTCGTGGTTTATTTCGCGCTGTTTGGCGCCGGTCTTGGCTACATGATGCGCCTGGTGCGCAAGGGGCCGAAGACCGATGAAGGCAAGGAAACCAACGACGGGGGCCCCGGCCAGAAACGCACACCGGCCCGGCCGTTGTCCGCAGCCGACGACGATCACGCCGATGCCGGCCACAGCCTGACCAAGGAGATTTGAATCATGGGTATTGATCTTCCGCTGATCTGGGCCGTGATCATCATCTTCGGCGTCATGATGTACGTGGTCATGGACGGTTTTGACCTGGGCATCGGCATTCTCTTCCCGTTCATTCCGGGCAAGACCGATCGCGATGTGATGATGAACACCGTCGCCCCGGTCTGGGACGGCAACGAGACCTGGCTGGTGTTGGGTGGCGCGGCGTTGTTCGGCGCGTTTCCGCTGGCCTATTCGGTGGTGCTCTCGGCGTTGTACCTGCCGCTGATCCTGATGTTGATCGGGTTGATCTTCCGCGGTGTGGCCTTCGAGTTCCGCTTCAAGGCCAGGGACGACAAGCGCCACCTGTGGGACAAGGCGTTCATCGGTGGCTCGGTCACCGCGACGTTCTTCCAGGGCGTTGCGCTTGGCGCGTTCATCGATGGGCTGCCGGTGGTCAATCGGCAGTTCGCCGGTGGTTCACTGGACTGGCTGACACCGTTCACGATGTTCTGTGGTGCGGCGCTGGTGGTGGCGTATGCGCTGCTCGGTTGCACCTGGCTGATCATGAAGACCGAAGGCAAGTTGCAGGAACAGATGCATGACCTGGCCCGGCCATTGGCCTTCGTGCTGCTGGCGGTGATTGGCATCGTCAGCATCTGGACCCCGTTGGCCCACGCAGAAATCGCCGCACGCTGGTTCACCATGCCGAACCTGTTCTGGTTCATGCCGGTGCCGATTCTGGTGCTGGTGACGATGTACGGTCTGATCCGTGCCGTGGCCCGCAACGCGCACTACACGCCGTTCCTGCTGACCCTGGTGCTGATCTTCCTCGGTTACAGCGGGTTGGGCATCAGCCTGTGGCCGAACATCATCCCGCCGTCGATCTCGATCTGGGACGCCGCCGCGCCGCCGCAAAGCCAGGGCTTCATGCTGGTGGGCACACTGTTCATCATCCCGTTCATCCTGGGCTACACCTTCTGGAGCTACTACGTGTTCCGCGGCAAGGTCACCCATGAAGACGGTTATCACTAGCCCTGTGCACCGCGAACCTTTGTAGGAGCGAGCTTGCTCCGGGCGGCGTTCCGACGATGGCGTCCTCACAGACGCCATCCACCTTAAACGGAGTAATGAGCCATGCCTGGCAAACACACCCTGCACGACATTGAAGAAGCCGAAAAAAAGCCGCTGTGGCAGCGGCTCGGCTGGTTGGCCCTGATCTGGGTCGGCAGTGTGGGCGCCTTGTTCATCGTCGCCAGCCTGATGCGTCTGTTCATGAGCGCGGCCGGCCTGACCACGCACTGACATCTCTCCCGTGGCCTCAAGGCACGGATTTACGACCCTCCGACCGGAGGGTTTTTTTTGCCTGTTACTTGCGCGCCTTGAGGATGACGAATTTCGGATTGGTTGCCACTTGCTCGACACCGCGGAACAATCGCGCGAGCTTGCTGTGGTAACCCAGGTGACGATTGCCGACGATGTACAGCGCGCCGCCCACGACCAGCGCTTCGCGCGCCTGCTGGAACATCCGCCAGGCCAGGAAGTCGCCCACCACTTGTTGCTGGTGAAACGGTGGATTGCACAGCACAACGTCGAGCGATTGCGGTTCCTGGCCGGCCAGGCCATCACCGGCACGCACGATCACTTCCCGTTCACCCAACGCAGCGCGCCAGTTTTCAGAGGCCGATTGCACAGCCATGAACGACTCGTCCACCAGCGTGTAGTGGGCCTCGCGGTTTTGCAGGGCACTGGCGATGGCCAGAACACCGTTGCCGCACCCAAGGTCAGCGACTCGCGCCGAGCCGAGGTTTTTCGGCAGGTGCGGCAAAAACGCCCGGGTGCCGATGTCCAGGCCTTCGCGGCAAAACACATTGGCGTGGTTGAGCAGTTCGATGGGCGGTTCGTCGAGCCTGTAGCGCGTTGGGTAAGGCGACACAGCGGGAGTTTTGTCCTGGGCCGTGGCAATCAATAGCCTTGCCTTCTTCACCGCCAACGAGGCTTGCACCGGGCCGATGTAACGCTCCATCAAATCGCCCGCCGCCCGGGGCAGATGTTTGATCATGGACGCGGCGACCACTTGGGCGCCGGGTGTCAGTTGGCCTTGCAGGCGGATCAGTTGTTCTTCCAGCAGGGCCAGGGTTTTCGGTACGCGGATCAGCACGCAGTCGAACGGCCCGGCAGGGGCTTCGCTGGCGGGTACGCTCGGCACCGCATCAAACGCCAGGCCGTTGCGCACCAGGTTCTTTTCCAAGCCCTGAAAGGCCAGGAACGAGTCACCGCTGCTGACCACTTGCACCTTGCCTGCCAGGCTGGCCGCCAACGCGCCGAAACTGTCATTGAGCACCAATACCCGGGTGTCCGACGCCGGCTGCTGTTCGGCCAGATGATTGAGCAGGTATTCATCGGCCGCATCGAAAGCTTGCAGCGGTTCGTTCTGCTGTTCGGGCTGGCGGATCAGGTCGAGGCTGGCGAAGGGTGTTTCGAGCAAAGGCATGGGGTGGGGCTCTGGGTAATCGACGGATGTCCCGCTGCCTAAGGCGTTGGAGCGGGCGGAGCCGACCGAGTGTACTGCGTCGTGAAGGTCTACACGCCATCACTCAGGAGGGACCGCAAATGGTACGTTTTTTTTGCCTGGATTACCCGCAGGTTTTCCCGTAGTCGGGCGCTTTCAGATGGCTCCCGACCGAGCCGCGGCGATGACTGCCGCAATCTTGTTGTTGACGCCGAGCTTCTCGATAGCCCTGTGCACATGAAAGTTGATGGTGCGTTCACTCAAATTGAGGATCCTGGCAATTTCATAGGCCGTCTTGCCATCGGCCGACAGTTTCAATACTTCGA
The DNA here is from genome assembly GCF_056398125.1 of Pseudomonas sp. 05L36. Lineage (NCBI taxonomy): Bacteria > Pseudomonadati > Pseudomonadota > Gammaproteobacteria > Pseudomonadales > Pseudomonadaceae > Pseudomonas > Pseudomonas sp. 05L36. The sequence goes on from NZ_JBFTOU010000034.1 coordinate 45,845, forward strand.
GTTCCCGCCGTGACAAGGGGGGAGCCTGGGGGCGAGCCGGTTTTTTCGGTTGCATTGCGTTCGCCAGAGCGTGCAAATGGCGGCTGATGAACACCGAGAATCCAAGATGCTCGTACAGCTCATAGGCTGAAATCGGGCAATGGCTTCTGGCCAGACTGAAAATGCTGCGCAGACCGGTTTCCTCATCAAAGATCGCCTGGGACCAGCCATGCTGCAAGCCTTGTTGTCGCAGCAACTGCCATAACCATGGCGTCCTGGAAAAAAGCTCTTCACTCCAGAGAACAGGCAACATTGAATGATTGCAATGCGCCACTATTGGATCTATTTGCATGGCGTTGTTTTTTTCATATTGAGTATTCCACTCATGGGGGTAGTTGTTCAGGTTCACCGTACTGGTGTCGACCCCGAATGAGTTTGAAGTAATTGAAAAGCCACAAAATTTATATCCAAGGTTTCTAGCGAAATTGAGCGCGATTCGATAGGCAGTACTGATCTCTTGTGTGCGCGCCAATTGTTTGAGCTGTGACTCCTTCCAGATCTCCATACAGTGATCTCCATTAGTGTGTCTTCTGGGTGCAGAATTGGATCCAAGATCCGGCACGCCACGAAGTGTAGGACATTTCCTGCGGAAGTGATTCGACAATTTTGCTCTTTTGACTGTTGGAAAAGTGTGCTCAAGGTTCTTAGGGAATAAATGGTTATGAAATGCCACATGTAATTTTATATGTAGGGTTGTGTTCGTATTCTGTAATCGACTACTAGTGCGCATTAATGTCACTACAAATTGTCGGTGGTTACGCTGCGTTCTTTGCGGGACACTGGGGTATCTGTTGATTGGAGCCTTCCATGTCCGTCAGTGAAGAAAAATTTACGCGCCAGACCTTGCTCGAGGTGCATCCGCTGACCCCGAACCTGTTTACCCTGCGCGCCACGCGGGATGCAGGGTTTCGTTTTCGGGCGGGGCAGTTTGCCCGGTTGGGCGTCACCAAGGCTGATGGCAGCACGGTATGGCGCGCCTACTCCATGGTGTCCTCGCCCTTTGACGAGTTCCTCGAGTTCTTTTCCATTGTCGTACCGGGCGGTGAGTTCACCAGTGAACTGAGCCGCCTGGGCGTTGACGATACGTTGCTGGTCGACCGCCAGGCCTTCGGCTACTTGACGCTGGACCGTTTTGTCGATGGCCGCGACCTGTGGTTGTTATCCACAGGTACGGGCATCGCACCGTTCCTGTCGATACTCCAGGATTTCGACGTCTGGGAGAGATTCGAGCGGATCATCCTGGTCTACAGCGTTCGCGAAGCCCGGGAACTGGCTTATCAGGAGCTGATCGCGGGGCTGGCGCAACTTGAGTATCTGGCGGAGTACGCACACAAATTGCAATTCATCGCCACAGTCACTCGTGAGCAGCATCCTGGCGCATTGAACGGACGGATCACCACACTGATTGAAAACGGCGAGTTGGAGCGCAGCGCGGGAGTTGCGCTGACGCCTGAGCATTCACGGGTCATGCTGTGCGGCAACCCGCAGATGATCGATGACACGCGCAAGTTGCTTAAACAGCGGGACATGCACTTGAGCCTCAGCCGGCGACCTGGCCAAGTGGCGGTGGAAAACTTCTGGTAAGCAAAACGGCGCCTCAAAGGCGCCGTTTTTTGCCAGTGCAGTCAAGGTCGGTTGTTTTGGGCCTTGAGCAAGTCGCGGATCTCGCTCAGTAACTCTTCTTCCTTGGTGGGAACCGGCGGCAGGCTAGGGGCCACGGACTCCTCACGCTTCAGGCGGTTGATGGCCTTGACGCCCATGAAGATCGCAAAGGCGACGATGACGAAGTCGATGATGGTCTGGATGAATTTGCCATAGGCCAGCACCACCGCAGGAATGGCGCCGTCTGCTGCCTTGAGCGTTATGGCCAGGTCACTGAAGTCCACGCCACCGATCAGCATCCCGATTGGCGGCATGATCAGGTCACCGACAAACGACGTAACGATCTTGCCGAAGGCCGCACCGATGATGATGCCGACGGCCATGTCGACCACGTTGCCTTTGACCGCGAAGGCCTTGAACTCGTTTAGCACGCCCATAGGTTATTCCTTGTTACAGATGAGGTAGATGAACGCAGTGTAAATCAGCAAATCGCATCCTGCTCGAATCAACGGCCTGCTGCGTTTGCCAGCCATTGACCCGGGTGGTGTTGAAAAATTCACCGATTGATCTCATCTGAGGTCGGTCAGGCCTTCTTTGGAGTTCGCATACGACGTTTTTTTCAGCGAAATGGCGTCATTTGTGTGGGCGAGCCAAGGTTGAGCGACCACTCCTGAATCGGGACGCTCAAGATGATCGGGCAGTTAGTGGCCAAGAGGCTGCATTGAAAATTAAATGCAGCCGTAGTGATATGAACTGTTTCGTTAGTTTGAGGTGTCTGACAAGTTGCGCGTTTCTCTGAATCATGGCTGCGTTTTGTTTGAATGTTTTCGAAGTTGTGCATGAAGTATGGAAGTGAACAAAGTCTGTATAGGTTTTCAAAGTGTGCGGTATGGCATGTCCCTAGAGTTTGTTGGCCGAGTTGAGCGAAAAACTTATACAAGGTTTTGTAGGGTGGGTGTATCTCAATATGCCTGTGTTTAATAAGGTTATTTGAAGTCATCAAAAGGGTTGCGAAATATCTGGCCGCACTCGCGCGCCTTGGCTGAGCTATCATCGCGTTTTTTTCCAGGAGTTCCGATGGCCAAGGCCAAGCGCATGTACGGCTGCACCGAGTGCGGCTCAACCTTCCCCAAATGGGCCGGCCAGTGCGGTGAGTGCGGGGCCTGGAACACGCTTACCGAAACCATGGTGGAAAGCGGCGGGGCAGCCGCCCCCAGCGGTCGTACCGGCTGGACCGGCCAGCAGGCGCAGATCAAGACCCTGGCCGAAGTCAGTGTCGAAGAAATTCCGCGCTTCTCCACTGCTTCCAGCGAGCTGGACCGGGTTCTGGGTGGGGGTCTGGTGGATGGCTCGGTGGTGCTGATCGGTGGCGACCCTGGCATCGGCAAGTCGACCATTCTGCTGCAAACCTTGTGCAACCTCGCCAAGAGCATGCCGGCACTGTATGTCACTGGTGAGGAATCCCAGCAGCAAGTGGCCATGCGTGCGCGGCGCCTGGGGTTGCCTCAGGATCAACTGCGGGTCATGACCGAAACCTGCATCGAAACCATCATTGCCACGGCCCGTCAGGAAAAACCCAAGGTCATGGTAATCGACTCGATCCAGACGATCTTTACCGAGCAATTGCAATCGGCACCGGGCGGTGTATCCCAGGTGCGCGAAAGCGCGGCGTTGCTGGTGCGCTATGCCAAACAGAGCGGTACGGCGATTTTCCTGGTGGGCCACGTCACCAAGGAAGGCGCGCTGGCTGGCCCTCGGGTACTGGAGCATATGGTCGACACCGTGCTGTATTTCGAAGGCGAGTCCGACGGGCGCCTGCGTCTGCTGCGGGCGGTGAAGAACCGCTTCGGTGCCGTCAATGAACTGGGCGTTTTCGGCATGACCGACAAAGGTCTGAAAGAAGTCTCCAACCCGTCGGCGATTTTTCTGACCCGTGCCCAGGAAGAAGTCCCGGGCAGTGTGGTGATGGCAACATGGGAAGGCACACGGCCGATGCTGGTGGAGGTTCAGGCACTGGTGGACGACAGTCACCTGGCCAACCCGCGTCGGGTCACGCTGGGGCTGGATCAAAACCGGCTGGCGATGTTGCTGGCGGTGCTGCACCGTCACGGTGGCATTCCGACCCACGATCAGGACGTCTTTCTCAACGTGGTCGGTGGGGTCAAGGTGCTGGAAACGGCGTCCGACCTGGCGTTGATGGCGGCGGTGATGTCCAGTTTGCGCAACCGGCCGTTGCCCCACGATCTGCTGGTGTTCGGTGAAGTCGGGCTTTCCGGTGAAGTGCGTCCGGTGCCGAGCGGTCAGGAGCGTTTGAAAGAAGCCGCCAAGCACGGCTTCAAGCGGGCCATCGTGCCCAAGGGCAATGCGCCGAAAGAGGCGCCGGCAGGGTTGCAGATCATTGCCGTGACCCGGCTGGAGCAGGCGTTGGACGCGTTGTTCGAATAGTTTCTGGTTAATACACAGCCCTGTGGGAGCGAGCTTGCTCGCGATGAGGGCATGACATTCAAGTAGATGTTGCTTGTCAGGCCGCCATCGCGAGCAAGCTCGCTCCCACATTGAATTGATTCCGGGGCGTCAAATCTCGATCAGCGCACCCAATTCTCGTTCCAGTTCCTGCGGGTCAGCGAGATTGAGCTCGATCAATCGCCGCAGGCGTTCGATGGACTCCAGGCTGATGTGCAGACAGACAAAGCCGAGTTGGCCATGGTCGTCGTGGGCCAGTTGCACATCCATGGTGATGTCGGCCTCTTCGCTCAGATGAATGTCCACCAGAAAATCCTGCTGCGGATTTCCCAACCACGGATCGGGTCGCTCGATCAGCAACCCCTTGAGCGACAGGTCGATCAACTTCACCTGCCAAGTGGACTCACCCTGACTCAGCTCGGTTCGGGCATCGAACGCAATACGTTTGAAGCGGCGACGTTCGGCAGGGTGCTCGCTCATGGCGCGATCCTCGGAGATGTACGCTGACTATAGACCTGCACTCTTGAAGGCGGCCAGCGCGTGCAGGTATCCAGCCCGATATCGGGGTATGGTCTTTGCCGTCAGGAGCGCTAAACTCGGGGTGGTTGTCTTTCTTGTCCACTCTGGCTGGAATATCAAAATGAAAAATAATAATAGCCCGCTACGCCATTTGCCTTGGCTGGTGCTGGCAATCACAGGTGCGTGCGCCCTGGGTGTCGTGGCATTGCGCCGGGGCGAGGCAATCAACGCCTTGTGGATTGTGGTCGCTGCCGTGGCCATCTATCTGGTCGCCTATCGCTACTACAGTCTGTTCATCGCTAACAATGTCATGCAACTCGATGCGCGGCGGGCCACTCCCGCTGTACTCAACAATGACGGTCTGGACTATGTGCCGACCAACAAGCACATTCTCTTCGGTCACCACTTCGCGGCCATCGCCGGCGCGGGGCCGCTGGTCGGCCCGGTGCTGGCAGCGCAGATGGGCTACTTGCCCGGCACGCTGTGGCTGATTGCCGGCGTGGTGCTGGCCGGTGCGGTGCAGGACTTCATGGTCCTGTTCATGTCCACCCGCCGCAACGGCCGTTCGCTGGGCGACATGGTCCGTGAGGAAATGGGCCGCATCCCCGGGACCATTGCGCTGTTCGGTTGCTTCCTGATCAT
>NZ_JBFTOU010000035.1:0-42447 GCF_056398125.1 Pseudomonas sp. 05L36
CACCGCGGGGTGTCAGGCTCCCCGCGTCATCGTTGACCTCCATCGCGAGCAAGCTCGCTCCTACAGGCTCTTCCAAGTGACCCGCCGTCAGGGCGGAACCCTAAGTGGCCGTTACCGCAGCAATGAATATGTACACCAGGAAGAAAATGGTCGGCCGTCAGTTGCCATCGCTGGCAAGTCGGATCGCCGCACCGCAGCTTCTACAGGTATCGGTGTTCCCCGGGATTGCGTGAAGAACCAAAAAAGGGCCCTTCACTGGCCCTTTTGTACTCAATCCAAATTCACTGGGTCAGCCAGGACTCGACGGTCGCGAAGCCGTGTTCTGCTTTCCATTCTTCAAGCAGGGGTAGCCTGGAGTCACAGTCCAGTCGTTACGCACATGCCCTCTCAAACACCTTCAATGCAGGCTCGCATTTGAACCCGGTGACTCCACTGGGTAGATCAATCGAGGCTCAATTGTTGGCGTATCTATCTCAAGAGGAGCCAGCGCGACTGGAAGCTTGAAGCGTCGTCGGCCCGACATACCCACGTAGACTGCAGTGCCGACGAAACAATCCTGACCAGATATCAATCCAACTGATGCCGAAAAGGTAAGTCCGGCCCGGTTTTACCGCAGGTCAGGGCAGCGGCGCTGACGGCAAAGGTGAGCATTGCGTCGATCTGTTCACGGCCCAAGCGTTGCAAGCCCTCTACCGAATCCAGCTGCTGCTCGGTCAGCCAAGCGATCAATGCCGCCTGGAAGGTATCGCCGGCGCCCACGGTATCGACCATCACCACGGCACGGGCCGGCACCGACCAAGTGCCATGGCGGCGGCTGAAAACTGTCGCTCCCTGACCGCCACGGGTGAGGAATACCAGTTGGCAGCGGTGTTCCAGCCAGCCCTCGATCACGCTCTGCGGATCACGCTCGGGGTAGAGCAGGTTCAGGTCTTCGTCACTGACCTTGATCAGATCGGCATGTTCGACCAGAGCGCCGATACGTTCGCGCCACAATTCGATATTCGGCTCTGGGTTGAGTCGCACATTGGGGTCAAGGCTGATCAGGCGTTTGCCACTTTCCCGGCAGACCAGAGCCAGCAGGGTATCGGCAATCGGCTGCACCACCAACGAGAACGAGCCGATATGCAGCCCTCGCACCTCAGCGCCCAACTCAGGCAAATGCCCCGGCAACAGCTGACGATCAGCGCAGCCTTCACCGCGAAAGCTGTAATGCGGGGAGCCATCGGCACCAACGGCGACCATGGCAAGAGTGGTCGGTGCGTCGAAATCCTGAAGGTAGTCCAGGCGCACGCCCTCCTCCTGCAATACTTGCTGTAAACGCCGGCCCAGGTAGTCGGTGGACAACCCGGCAAACAGCGCCACGTCGATACCCAGGCGCCGCAGCCCGACGGCGACGTTGAACGGTGAACCGCCGGCAATGGCCTTGTAGTTTATTTTTGAAGCTTGAGCTCCGGGGTCGTTTTCACTAAAAAAATCGAACAGCGCTTCGCCACATACCAGATACATAGTCGGTTGCTCTTTAAAAGTTCGCTACAGGTTGTTGATAGCGCTAATAGGCCTGTTGATAGGCAGCCACGCTGGCTGCAACACTCTCGCTCAAGGAGAAGAAGTGGGTTCTTCATCTGTGATCGTGAAGTCAGCTCTACTGCTGGCCGAAATCACAAATTCGGCATTCGGAAGGTCGTTGCAACGAACTTTTTCATAGGAAGCAGACTCATCGAACCCGAAGGATCGCCATCGATCAAGCAGTCGCGTCTCCAGGGTTTTACGGTCAACCTGCAGCATAATGGTGGTATCAAAACAGTCCCTTAAGGACGACCATGGGGCAAGATTCAATAGAAGGTAGTTTCCTTCTACGATGAGATATTTCACATCAGAGGAAACCAATCGTCCTGCGGCACGGGATATCTCCAGGTTACGATCGAATACTGGAACGGCAACCGTTGGTTCGTTGTTCGCACGAAGCCGCAGCAGCAGACTCCTGAAGCCACCCACATCGAATGTATCGGGGGAACCCTTGCGGTCTAAAAGGTTCAAGGATCCAAGAACCGCGTCATCATAGTGAAAGCCATCCCCGGGAATGACCGCTGCACTGCCCGGCGTAATACTATTAAGGGCCTCTACCAAGGCCTCAGAGACGGTGGACTTACCTGCACCAGGCGGCCCCGCTAGCGCAACGACAATTCGATTACCAGACAGAGACGTGACGTAGTCAAGTAGCTCTATGCTTACTATTGTGTTTGCGTTGGAAAACATGCCAGGTTTCTCGTCAGCAAGCGTTGCTCAGCCCCCCATACCGAGATACGTGAAGCTTGAACAATACTCATGGATACATAATGACAACAGGATCAGCAAACCTCTAAGAGGCCAATGACTGTTCGGCTACTGCGAGTACCTCGCAGCAGCCATTACCCGCATTCCAGATGTGGCTGGATACCCCTATGCCACCCGACTAAGCCGCCTATGAGTCATTGGTCAGCTTGCCAGCCTTTGTACTCCATAACATTAGTTCGGGTTACAAGTGAGGGTTGAAGCAGTACCGTTGTGCTTTCCAGGGATTTGCCATTCAGCAGGTCGTTACCCATCGTTACGGCCTGTTGTGCCTGGCCCCAAGGGGACTGAGAGGCAGAAGCCTGGATCTGTGTATCGCTTTTGAGTGCTGTCTCTATATCGGGAGCCCCATCCACCGATGCGATAATGATGCCTTTACGCTTGAGTTGTTTTGCTGCCAGGTCTGCACCTATGGCTTGGGGATCATTGATAGCGAACACCGCGTCGATTTTTGCAAAGCGAGTCAGGTCGCCTTGCATCACGCTGTAGCCACCTTCTCGCGAGCCTTTGGCATCCTGATTATCGGACAGTACCTTAATGTCAGGTGCCTGTGCGAAAACACTCTTACACCCATTGACACGATCCAGGACTGCTGAAGTCTGCGTACCATTCTGGATAATAACGTTACCCTTGCCACCAAGCTGCTCGGCAATGTACTGACAGACTATCTTGCCGGCTTCAACGTTATCTGTCTGTACCGTGGCGTTGGCACCCTGCACCATGACATCAACCCCCACAACCACTATGCCGGCCTTTCTGGCTTTGGCAATCGCAGGTGCAATCGCTACAGGGTCGACGGCATTGACAAGAATCAGGTTTACGCCCGCCGAAATGAAGTTATCGATCTGGGTGAACTGCTTGTTTAGATCGTAGTCGGCCGAAACTGAGGTGAATTTTGCGGCGGGGTTGATCTGCAATGCCTGCGCTTTGGCGCCATTTACCATCGCTACGAAATACGGATTTCCCAGCGAGCCAACGGTTATCCCGACGGATTTCAATTCTTGCGCTTGAGCGGTATTAAATGCCAGGAGTGCACAAGCAGCGGCCAATATTGTTTTTTTCATGAGCACAGTCTCTTATTGTTGGAGTATTAGAGGCGTTTTATAGAGTTCAGGTTCGTGCGCCGGTCTGCCGAAAACGATCGAGTGCTACCGCCCCGATGATGACGACGCCCTTGATGATGTATTGCCAGATATCCGAAACGCCCAGCAATATCAGACCGTTGGAAAGTGTCGCGATGATCAGGGCGCCAATCAGCGTACCGACGATGGTGCCGACGCCGCCGGTGAAACGTGTGCCACCCAGGATGACGGCGGCGATAGCGTCGAGTTCATAGGACTGGCCCATTTGCAGACCGTTGGCCGCCATCAAACGAGCGGAAGTCATGATGGCCCCCACACCTGCCAGCAAACCGGATATGGCGTAAACGAAGAGCAGGACTTTCCAGACCTTGATTCCCGATAACCGCGCGGCCTCAGGATTGCCACCCACTGCGTAAATCTGTACGCCTAAAACCGTCCGACGAAGAATGAGCCACGAAAGAGTCACCACTACCAGCGCGATGACAACCAGCCATGGCACCCCGAACAACGTATCGTTTCCAATGAAGGCAAATGACAAGTCGGGGTTGAACACCGTTTTGTCTTCGCCGATGAGGCGTGCGATCCCACGCATCGCCGTCAATCCGCCCAGTGTGACTATAAACGCAGGCAGCTTGCCAAAAGCGACCAATACGCCATTGACGAGCCCGAGCAACAGGCCGATTCCAAGCCCCGCAGGGATGGCCAGAGAGGACAATCCGGGAACTTGCGATACCAACAGCGCCACTACCGCGGAAACAGCCAGGATCGAACCCACTGAAAGGTCGATGCCCCCGGTCAAAATCACGAAAGTCAGGCCGGATGCCAATACCACATTGATAGAGGCTTGTTGGCTGATGATCGAGAAGTTCTGCGCCGAGAAAAAGCTGTCGCTCATCAGGCTGAAGCCCACACACAGGAGCAACAATACGGGGAGCATGCCCGCTACCCTCATCAGTTGGCGCATTTTTTCCTGTGCGCCAGGTCCGGCAATGTTCCGCGCATTGGGTGTGATGAAGTCACTTGCCACTTTGCGTTGCAGTGGGGAAGTCATTGAACTAAGTCTCCGTTGGCTAGAGTCAAGCTGTCGCTGCCTGTGGCAAACGCGATAATGGTTTCGGGTGTAATATCAACACCGCTGCGGCCACCGAGTTCGGCGACAAGTTTCCCTTCACACATGACCAATACACGGTCAGCGATTCCAACAATCTCTGGCAGTTCACTTGAAATCATCACTACACACACGCCGGAGGCGGCCAATGCATTGATTATTTTATATATCTCTGTTTTGGCTCCAATATCGACACCCGAGGTGGGTTCGTCCAGGAACAGCACTTTGGGCTTCATCTCAAGCAGACGAGCCAGCAAAACCTTTTGTTGGTTGCCTCCAGACAGCGCGCCGACATTGATGTCTGGAGATGCTTTGATATTGAGTGCCTGAATGGCTTGTTCGGTGCGTCCGGTTCCAGCCGTCCGGTCCACAAAACCCGTCAATGAAGCATCATTTCCCAATACACAAACATTGATATTGTCGTGGACACTCATATCGAGAAAGAGGCCCAAGGCTTTACGGTCTTCTGTCAGATAGGCGATACCTGCATTGCCTGCATCGCGAGGGGAGCGTATGGCTACAACTTCGCCGTCCAGTTCAATGTGTCCACCCGAGTATGCATCGACACCTGCAATTAATCGGGCAAGTTCTGTTCTCCCTGAGCCCACCAGCCCTGCAATCCCGAGAATTTCGCCGGCATACAGATCGAAACTGCAATCTCGAATTTTTAAACCATCAGTAAGGTGGCGGACACGTAGTACCGGTTGCTCGTAAGAACACGTAGCACGCTCATGGGCATAGAAACCGGAAACATCGCGACCCACCATCATCCGGACCAGGGTTTCAGCCGATAACGTGCCACGGTCCAGCGAACCCACGTAACGACCGTCCCGGAGCACCGAAACGAAATCGGACAATGCGTATATCTCAGCCATTCGATGGCTGATATAGATGATTGCGACACCGTCATCACGTAACTGGCGAATCAACGCAAATAGACTTTCAGTCTCTTTTGAAGACAGCGGCGTTGTAGGCTCATCCATCACCAGGATTCGCGTATCGGCATGAATTGCACGGGCGATTTCAACAAGTTGTTGGTCGGCGATCGACAATGTACCGACCAGCGCGTGCGGATCAAATGTGACGCCAAGTCGCTTTAGTACAACCTGCGCGCCTTCGGTCATTGCTTTGTGGTTTACAACTCCACATCGACGAATTTCCCTACCCAGGTAGATGTTCTCGACCACGCTCATATTCGCGCACAAGCTGAGCTCTTGATAGATAACTGAAATGCCATGGCGCTTCGCATCGTTCAGGCCATAGTTTCGAATATCACATCCATCGATTCGGATAGTGCCACTGTCGGCTATATAGGCTCCCGACAGGATTTTCATCAGCGTGGATTTTCCGGCGCCGTTTTCGCCCATTAACGCGTGGATTTGTCCAGGGAAAATATTGAGATCGATGTCATGCAGGACGCGTACCCCATTGAATGACTTCGAGATGGAGCGCATTTCCAATAGGGCAAGAGGTGGACTTTCAGATCCAGTGCTCAGCATAGCGGTTAACTCCTTATCTACCGATTTGAGAAGCAGTTGAAACCTCTCATCGGTGTTCTTGTTCGAGAAACATAGTCCAAAGGAAAGCGCTTGCGCAAGCGCTTTCCTTTGCGCTCGAAGGAAAGGTGAAAATGTTAGGAAAGCGCTTGCGCAAGCGTTTTCGTCTCGGCTATGCTTTTTTCAACAGCGTCCCTGCGTGCCATTAACGGTTCGCCAGGTGATCGCGACAATAATAAAAAGGAGTGCCCGGCTATGCTGCATAGCGGATTCCACCATCTCGCCTCACCCACTTCAGGTGCACAGCGCACCTCGCTGGGTTTCTCTCGAAATTGCGGGCCCGTCCCGGCATCAATTCCTGGAGCCAGCGACACATTTTCTCGCCGTGAGCTTTACAATGGCTTACCGCTGGGCATGAGTTCAGCGCTATCCATGAAATCACGTGAGAAAGGAGTGGTGCACAGTGGGCGCAAAGATGAGTGATGTAGCGCGAGCCGCGAACGTATCAATGTCTACGGTATCCCACGTACTCAACGGCACTCGCAAAGTACATCCTGACACCGTCCGTAGCGTGAATCAGGCTGTAGAGTCCGTAGGCTATATTCGAAACTCGCTCGCTCGATCTCTGGCTCGCTCCTCTTCAGGTGCTATAGGGGTGGCGATTGCTACGCTGTCGAACTATTACTTCAGTGAGACAGTACGTGCCATCGAAGCGGCATGTGCGAAAAGCGGCTTGATGATGATTCTGGTCAATACGCAAAAAGATCCTGAACAAGAGCTTAAAGCGGTCAAAGCACTGCATGAGAGACGTGTTGACGGCATTGTACTGGCCTCGGAGTATGACCCAGAAAGTAGAGTATTTAATTACTTAAAGGCCAACAAGATACCCACGGTTCTCATCGATCGACTTCTGTCGACGTCTTTCGATCAGGTGGGGGTAGAGAATCAGCAATCATCTCAGGAGTTGATTGCACACTTGATTAAACTTGGACATCGGCGTATCGGGATGGTATCCGGACGATTGACCCAGTCTTCTTCTCATGAGCGAATTGACGGTTACCGTGCAGCCTTGGTTGACGCAGGCATTCAGTACGAAGATCGATTAGTTTGCTGTGGTGAATCGGAGATTGCGCCGGCAATGGAGGCGACTCGCCGTCTACTGGCGCTAGAGCACCCGCCTACCGCAATAATGACCGCTAACAACTTGATGACCATTGGTGCAATGCAGGCCCTTCGTGAAGCCAGGCTTGAGGTGCCAAAGGACATCGCACTGGTCGGCTTTGATGACTTCGACTGGGCAGATGCTTTCAGCCCCCGACTGACAGTTATAGCGCAACCTCTCGAGGAACTCGGAGCCCAGGCTGTGAAGCTTTTATTGAAGCGTATCAAGCAACCTGATGGGAGACGTCAGACTATTCGATTGAAACCCTCTTTAATCCAGCGAGATTCTGGCGGCGTTCCCAAATGACTGTACTCAGGGATTTATCCTGAGGATCTAGCGGTTGCAGGCGTGAATTATTTTACTTTTGTCCACGTCTCGCCGCCTGGATAACTTTTAAACTAAATGACCAGCACCTGGTTTCAATTCGTCGTGCACGCATATGTATGTTTGCTTTTTCACTTAAGCGACCGGCTTTCGGTTTTTTTTGAGCTTTCAATAATTTCGCCAAAGAGATAGGCGTCTATTTAGATCGCGATTAAAAATCGCTGACCTCGTGGAACGGAGTCCGATAGCCGATTGTAACAACAAACCGCAGAACCTGTTTCTGTCGGGGCGTCTCTGCGTGTGCAGATTTACAAAACTCCCAAATTTGAATCGTTGATTGAGACGGCTGAAGCCGTATTGGCAAAGAGAGGCTGAGCATGAATAACTACAACAAAACGAATGATGTGACTGCATTGCCGGCATGGCGCAATCTGCTCGACCATCGGGAGAGCATGAAAAACTTTAGTATGCGCGATGCCTTTCAAGATGACAGTAAACGCTTTCAAGACTTCTCCTTGGCGGGCTGCGGGCTGTTTCTGGATTACTCCAAAAACCTGATCACTCACGAGACGCGCTCATTGCTGGTAAACCTTGCTCGCGAGGCTGGCGTGGAGCAGGCAGCGCATGCCATGTTCAGTGGAGAAAAAATCAACTGTTCCGAGGGGCGTCCTGTGCTGCATACCGCGCTGCGGCGACCAGTGGGGGAACCTTTGATGGTCGATGGCCGCAACTTGATGCGCGATGTGCATGGTGCTCTGGCGCAGATGACTGACGTTGTGAGTCGTATCCATAGCCATCTTTGGCGTGGTTACAACGATAAGGTCATCACTGATGTCGTAAACATTGGTATTGGTGGCTCATTTCTGGGCCCTGAGCTTGTCTCTGAAGCACTCGCGCCCTTCGCTCGGCATGGGGTGCGGTGCCATTACCTGGCTAACATCGACGGCAATGAATTCCGAGAGGTTACAGCCGATCTGAACGTAGAAACAACGCTGTTCATTATCTCAAGCAAAACCTTCGGTACTCTTGAAACGCTGAAGAACGCGCAAGCTTGTCGAAGCTGGTATCTGGCCAAGGGCGGGACGGAAGAGAAGCTGTATCGCCACTTCATTGCTGTGACAAGTAATCGTCAAGCTGCGCTGGATTTCGGCATCCGTGAAGCAAACATTTTTCCTATGTGGGACTGGGTCGGTGGCCGTTACTCACTATGGTCGGCAATTGGCCTGCCGATTGCTCTGGCCATTGGCATCGCTAACTTTAAGGAACTGCTGTCCGGCGCGTACGCTATGGATCAACATTTCCTGAATGAACCATTGGAACAGAACCTTCCCGTTCTTTTAGCAGTACTCGGCGTTTGGTATCACAACTTTTGGGGTGCGCAAAGCTATGCGTTCTTGCCCTATGACCATAACCTGCGCAACTTCGTGAAACATCTGCAGCAGATGGACATGGAGTCCAATGGCAAAAGTGTTCGTCATGACGGCACGTCAGTTTCCTACACCACTGGCCCGGTAATCTGGGGTGGCGTGGGATGTAACGGGCAGCACGCTTACCACCAGTTGTTGCATCAAGGGACGCCTCTAATTCCAGCCGACTTCATTGTGCCTGTGGTCAGCCACAACCCAGTGGCTGATCATCAGGAATGGCTGTACGCCAATTGCTTGTCTCAAAGCCAAGCGCTGATGCGAGGCAAAACCCGCGCTGAAGCTGAGGCAGAGCTAAAAGCCAAAGGCCTTTCGTCCAGTGAGATTGAACGACTGGCGCCGCATAAGGTGATTCCCGGCAACCGGCCAAGCAATACAGTTGCTCTTGAGATCATCAATCCACATAGCCTTGGTGCGTTGATCGCCCTTTATGAACACAAGGTCTTTGTTCAGGGTGTAATTTGGGGAGTCAATTCGTTTGATCAATGGGGCGTGGAGTTGGGCAAGGAGCTAGGCAACAGCGTCTACAACCTTCTGACTCGCTATGACGCGGAACCGGCAGATGATTCCTCGACGCAGGGCCTTATAGATTTCTTCCGGGGACGTCATCGTGGTTAGAGCCTCATAAGATTGGGTGGGACTAATGCCTTCCAGTCTTGGAGAAAACGAATGCCATGTAGTCGTGCCTCCGCGCATGTATTCACTCCTGTTGTACTTCTGAGGCTACAGGGTGATCGATCGGCCCTGCACCGTGATTAAGGAAGTTTGGGCTTCCAGGTTCGCGACCTGAAAATACATTCCAAAGGGTAAAACTTACGACGATCAACTAACTCATTGGTTAAGTAATCGCTTGCTTACCGTAGTCACTCCGCACTGGCACTGCCTGGGTTCTTCTCATGCTTTGGCTCAGGTAATACGGTGCGCTTTCCATTCGATTTAACCTATTTCCCATTCGGGAACTTGTGCGTGGAGCTAGCTGCGTACCTGGTTACAAAGCGTGCTGACTCGCGTTATCGACCTTGTCCAATAAATATAAAAAACAAAAGGTGTTATGAATGAACGTTAAAACTCTCAGTGCAGTTCTGGGTGTGTCCTTTGCTGTCGGCTTTCTGCCTGTTGACGCGTATTCAACAGACTTCAGTGGTTATTTCAGAACCGGAGTGGGGGATTCTACTCAAGGAGGGAAACAGTCGTGTTTTCAGCTACCGGGCGCGCAGTCCAAATATCGCCTTGGCAACGAATGTGAGCAGTACATGGAGCTGGATTTGCGCCAGGATCTGCTTTCACTGGACGACGGCTCGATGCTTAGCGTTGAAGGCATGGCACAGTTTTACAACGAGTATGGCCATGAACCAAAATTTGACGGAGAGCACGGCTATACGCGGATGAGCCAGCTCTACGCAGAGTGGAGCAAGATGCCGGCATTGAATGGCGGTTCTTTCTGGGCGGGCCGTCGTTACTACAATCGAAACGACATCAATATTTCCGACTACTTCTACTGGAACCAAAGCTCAACGGGCTTTGGGCTCGACCAGGTCGCCTTGGGAGATCTGAAATACAGCTACGTGTTCTCACGCAAGGACAACGTCTTCCAAAAGGATTTTGTTACCCGACATGATGTGACCGTCAGCGGATTCAACACAAATCCCGGTGGCGAGGTTCAGCTGGGCGTCAGTTATCTGGACAAGCCGAGCCGTGAGGATGCTCATCAGGGCTGGTCGGTGGTTGCCCAGCACAAGCAGGTCGCGTTTCTGGGCGGAGTCAACAAGTTCGCTGTTCAATACGGCCGAGGGCCGGGCACCGCATTGGGGTATACCGGTGATACCACGCTGGATGAGAGCAACAAGAGCTGGCGGCTCGTGGAGTTTTTCGATTGGCAATTGACTCATGCTTTCAGTGGTCAAGTTGAACTGGTCTATCAAAAAGACACGCGCCCTGGAGGTGATGATCAGAACTGGTTATCCATTGGTGTTCGGCCAATTTATGCGTTCACGGATCAGTTCAAGCTGATCACCGAGGTTGGGCGCGACCAGGTTGAAGCCGCAGACGGTACCCGAAAACTCACTAAGTACACCATCGCGCCGACTTGGTCACCGAACGGCCCGGGATTCTGGGACAGGCCGGAATTTCGTCTGTATTACACCTACGCTACCTGGAACAAGGCTGCGCAACGCGCCGCCAGCTTGCAATCTCCGGGATCGGCTCTGTCTGATACCGGTGCGTTTGGTACAGACCTGCAAGGCTCCAACGTAGGGGTTCAGATCGAGTATTGGTGGAAATAAACTCCCTTGTTGACGCCGATGCCGAATTGAACCACGTGCCGACGCAAGACCGACCCACCTCAAAATCAGCACAAATCCGGCACAGGCAACGGTTTGTGAGGAATCAGACGGGGTCAGTGACATCTCGGCAACTGGGTGTATTCGGCATCGGCACCAACAACGCTGACCTCTCCACGGAGCAATCACGATGTCGAATGCAGACCTGCTCCCTTCCCTACTCTTCAAGATCAATCAGAACCAGCTAGCCCTCGAAGCCGCGATCATGGCGCTTGCCCTTTGGGTCGAGCAGCGCAGTTCGGGTGAGGCTGGAGGCAATGTGCGCAGTGCGCTGGTCAGGGATAGACGTCATGCACGCACTGACGCTCAAGGACAGAAAACTCCCGGTGATTTGCATGTCGGCACATTGGGATGAAGCGACACTGGCTGAATCCAACCGCTATGAGCCCATCGAATGCTTGCGTAAACCGTTCAGCGGCGATGCCTTGCTGAGCGCCGTCGAGTTAGCGCTTCAATGCGAGCGTTGAACAGTCACGTGCTGGACGGCGATTGCGGCGTATCAGGATTGAGTTGCTGACGCCTGAATTGCCCTGGAGGCTGGCCGTGGATCTGGCGGAAGCGTCGCGAAAAATAAGCCTCGTCAGCGAAACCGCACAACCTCGCCACCTCCCCCACCGGCCGCGTGCCATTGAGCAGATAATTGCGCGCCGCGTGCATCCGGCGTTCGAGCACCAGTTCGGTGAAGGTCTTGCCGATTTCCTTGCGCAACCAGTGCGTCAGGTACGTCGGTGACAGGTAGGTCGCGGCAGCAACCTTGATCAGGTTGAGGTCGGGGTCAGCGATGTTCTTGCGCAAATACTCGGACATTCGGCTCAGTGCGTCGCGTCGGCTGACTTCGGCGGCATTCTCTTCGGCCAGCCGTTTGAGCGGCTCGGCATACAGGGCACAGACGCTCCCCACCAATTGCAGCAGCAGGCCCTTGAGGATCTCGCGGGTGCCGAAGTGACGGTTTTCATCGAGCACGCGCATCTGCTCGATCAAGCCACAGACTTTGCTGAAATCCTCATCGGCCAGAATGAAATCCAGATGCTCCTGAAAGCGGAACGGCGACAACTCCGGCGCCAGCAGAATCGAGACTTCCTCGAGGTCCATCGGGTCGCACTGCAAGTGCGGCAGCAGGAAGGTCTGGGAAAAATTGATCACCATGAAATTGCTGTCGGCCGGATGCGGAATCACGTGCACGCGATGCGGCAGGATGAAGGCGAGTGTATTGCGCGGAAACGGACGTTCGACGCTGCCGATGTGCTGCACGGTATCGCCACCGAGGTTGACCTGGATCTGGAAATACTCATGGCGATGCGGGCTGGTTTCGGCGTGCCGGCCCTTTTTGTCGCGAATGTAGAAGTCCGTCAATTCGCTGCGTTGCTGCATGACGTAGGTGGGTACTCGGCTCGGAGACGACATTTCCTGAGGATCCTCGACAGGTACATGGATAGGTTGTCGTCGCGCCGCGACGCAGGCGGCGACCGCGATGATTGTGAAGGCAGACACCGTTGGCTTCAACACGTCATAGGATGACAACAACATACAGAGAGTTAATTGTATCCATGTGTGATGTGTCGTCTGTCCAAAAAACTACGCGCACACAAAAATAATAAATCATTTAAAAACATAGAGTTATTAAACAGATGAGGCAGAACGGTGGAAATGAGCTGATTTGTTTTTTCTTGGACACCTGCATGAATCGCCTTTTTAAGGAGAAAAAACGATCTAACGCCTCCGTTGATTTTGAGAGGTTGTACGACCACTGTGACAGCCAATGCAGCCCGACCCGTCCAAAAACAATCAAAAGGTGCGCCCCCATGAATCCGCTTTTTCCCCTCGCGACCCCTCCCCCGAACGCCTCTGACCGAAGGCGTATCTGAGCGCCTGACAGCGGCTGTCCGCGTCTCTCGTTCACGTAGCGATTGCTCTGCCCCGGCACTGGAGGCAACGGCTTCGGCTGCGCGCAAACATCTCGATTCTGCTAACAATAAAAAGGTCTACTCATGTCGAATTCGCAAACCTCCCCGTCCACCGCGCCGTCGGTGAGCGTCGGCGCCCGGGACGCCGCACTGCCTCAGCGCCTGCCAACGCGCCGGCGCTGGTTCATGCTGTCGTTGCTGCTGATTGCGACCATCATCAACTACATCGACCGCGTGAACATCTCGATTGCCGCACCGTTCATGGCCAAGGATCTGGGCCTGGACAAGATCGAAATGGGCCTGATTTTTTCCGCGTTTGCCTGGACCTACGCACTCGCCTTGGTCCCCGCCGGGTTCATCGCCGATCGCTTCGGTTCCCGGTTCACCTACGGGGTGTCGCTGATCAGTTGGTCGACGGTCACCGTGTGCCAGGGCTTTGCCACGGGATTCGCTTCGCTGTTCGGGCTGCGCCTGGCCGTGGGTGCCATGGAAGCTCCGGCATTTCCCGCCAACAGCCGCGCGGTCACGGTGTGGTTCCCGGCCCGCGAACGGGGCATGGCCAGCAGCATCTACGTGTGCGGCCAGTATCTGGGCACCGCGCTGTTTACCGGCGTGCTGTTATGGCTGGCGACGACCTATGACTGGCGCCATGTGTTCTACAGCACCGGGATTCTCGGGATTGTATTCGGTGTGATCTGGCTGTACCTGTACCGCGATCCGCTGAGCTGCAAGAACGTCAGCCAGGAAGAACTGAAGTACATCGAAGCCGGGGGCGGACTGGTCAAGAGCAGTCAGGAACGCACCAGGTTCAACTGGCGGCAGATCGCCGAGCTGTTCAGCTATCGGCAGATCTGGGCGATTTGCATCGGCAAGTTCGCCAGTACCTCGGCGTTGTACTTTTTCCTGACCTGGTTCCCGACGTACCTGATCGAAGAACGCAAGCTGACCATGATCAAGGCCGGGATCTTCGCGGTGCTGCCGTTCGTGGGCGCAACCGTCGGCATTCTGCTGGCCGGCATCGTCTCCGACTTGCTGATCCGCCGCGGCTATTCGATGTCCTTCGCTCGCAAGTTGCCCTTGGTGGTCGGATCGATGCTGGGCATGTCGATTGTGCTGGTGAATTTCACCGACTCGAACGTGATCTGCATTGCCGTGCTGACCATTGCCTTCTTCGCCCAGGGAATCGCTTCGTCGTCGTGGGCAGCCGTATCGGAAGTCGCGCCCAAGGAGCTGATCGGCCTGACCGGCGGGATCACCAGCCTCGCCGCCAACATCGGCGGGATCGTCACCCCGATCGTGATTGGCGCCATCGTCCACGCGACGGGCTCGTTTGCCTACGCCTTCTGGTTCATTGGCGGCGTGGCGCTGATTGGCACCCTGTCCTATTCGTTGTTGCTCGGTCGCTTGTATCGCATCGAGCTCAAGGCACGCTGAGCCCGGAAAACATGTGCGCAGAAAAGCGTTTTTCTCCAACACGAGGCGGCTTTCGTCCAACTTCGCAAAACGAAGCCGCCGTAGGCTGATGCTTCCAACAGGACCACGACAAAAATGACTATGACCGAATACGTTTTCACTCCGGATTTACCCGTGACCTTGCCAGTTGCCGGCAGCCAGCAGCGTTTCCCCGTTGGCCGGGTATTTTGCGTCGGCCGCAACTACCCTTGGCCAGACACCCAGGGCCAGTCCCGCCAGCCGCCCGTGTTTTTCATGAAGCCGGCGAGCAACGTGGTGGATGCGTTGGGTGAAGTGGCGTTCCCGCCGCTGACCGAAGAGTTTGCCCACGAAATCGAATTGGTCGTCGCCATTGGTGAAGGTGGCGCCAATATTCCGCAGAGTCAGGCGCTGGCCTATGTCTGGGGCTACGCCGCCGGGCTTGACCTGACTCGTCGTGATGTCCAGCGCGCGGCCAAGAGCAATGGCTTGCCGTGGGAAGGTGCCAAGGTGTTCGACGGCGCCGCGCCGATGACCGCCATCGTGCCAGTCACTCGCGCCGGACACCCGGACGGCGATTTGTGGCTGAACGTCAACGGCGAAGAGCGCCAGCGCGACAGCCTCGACAGCCAGATCTGGTCGGTCAGTGAAATCATCAGCCGCATCTCGCAGTCGGTGGCGCTGCGGGCCGGTGACCTGATCATGACCGGCAGCCCGGCAGGCGTCGATGTGCTGCAACCCGGCGACATCATCAACGCCGGGATCGACGGCATCGGCCAACTGGAAATGCGCGTCGGTCAGCGACCTTGAACCCGGGCTACGCCCTCGTGAATTGAAGAAGGAGATAACAACATGAACAGTCCTTTGAAAGTGGCCCTGGTCACCGGCGCCGGTAGCGGAATCGGCCGCGCCGTGGCGCTGGCCCTGATGGCCGACGGCTTCACCCTGGTATTGGCCGGACGCCGGCCGGAGCCGTTGCAGACATTGGTCGAATTGGCGCTCAGCGAGGGACACGAAGCCTTGGCGGTGCCCACTGATGTGCGCGATGCGGCCAGTGTCGATGCGCTGTTTGCAACCATTGCCGAGGTATACGGACGCCTCGACGTGGTGTTCAACAACGCCGGGGTCAACGCCCCCGCCGTGCCGCTGGATGAGCTGACGTTCGAGCAGTGGCGCAACGTGATCGACACCAACCTCAACGGCGTTTTCCTCTGCGCCCGTGGCGCCTTCGCACTGATGCGCCGACAACAGCCACAGGGCGGACGCATCATCAACAACGGCTCGATCTCGGCCCATACCCCACGCCCGTTCAGCAACGCCTACACCGCCAGCAAACACGCGGTGTTGGGACTGACCAAATCCCTAGCCCTGGACGGGCGCGAATTCAACATCGCCTGCAGCCAGATCGACATCGGCAACGCCCTCACCGAGATGTCGGTGCGCATGACCAAAGGCGTGCGCCAAGCCAACGGCAGCATCGCCGTGGAGCCGATGGTGGACGTCAAGCATGTGGCCGATGCCGTGCGCTACATCGCCGGTCTGCCGCTGGAGGCGAACGTCCTGAACATGACCGTCATGGCCAGCGCCATGCCGTTTGCCGGTCGCGGTTGAACCGGCCTTTTTATTGCGCTACACGAGGTTTACATGAAGCCAGAAGTCTTGCAGCTCAGCCCGATCCTGATCCCCGAAATCAACGCGCGGCTCGATGAGCTGTTTACCGTCAGACGTTACTTCCAGCAGGCCGACAAGCCGGCTTATTTGCAGGCGCACGGCGCGAACATTCGCGGGGTGATCACCGGCGGCCATACCGGTATCAGCCAGGCACTCATGGCGCAACTGCCGAAACTGGAATTGGTGGCGGTCAATGGCGTGGGCACCGATGCGGTCGACCTGGCTTACGCCAGGGATCGCGGAATTCGCGTGACTGCGACCATCGGTGCGCTGACCGAAGATGTCGCCGACCTGGCCATCGGCTTGTTGATTGCCGTCTGCCGGGGCCTGTGCACCAGCGATCGTTACGTGCGTTCGGGCCAGTGGCCCCATAGCCCGACGCCGTTGGCCCCGCTGCCGTTGGCGCGTCAGGTGTCGGGCATGCGCATCGGCATCGTCGGCATGGGCCGGGTCGGCCGTGCCGTGGCGACCCGGGCCGCAGCGTTCGGCTGCCCGATCAGTTACACCGATTTGCAGCCAATGAGCGATGTGAACCACACCTTCGTTGCCGATCTGAAGCAACTCGCGGCCAACAGTGACGCGCTGATTCTTGCCGCCGCTGCCGACAAGGCTGAAGCCATCATCAATGCCGAAGTGCTGCAAGCGTTGGGCACAAGTGGGTATCTGATCAACGTGGCGCGGGGCAAGCTGGTCAACGAGGTCGATCTGGTGGCAGCGCTTGCCGCCGGCGAGATCGCGGGTGCGGCGCTGGATGTGTTTGTCGATGAACCGAACGTGCCCGAGCCACTGTTTGGTAAAGAGAACGTAGTGCTGCAGCCCCATCGCGCGAGTGCGACGCTGCAGACCCGCACACGGATGGGCGAGATGGTGGTGGCGAGCCTGGTGGACAGTTTCGCCGGGAGAATACCGCAGGGTTCTGTGACTGACTGAAGGGTGGCTACCGAGGGGACCTTGCGTCCCCTCGACGGCTCGATATCAGGTGAACAGATCGACGCCCAACTGGAAGGCGACCCACAGCGCGAGGCCTGTCGCAAACAGCAGCGCGACGTTTTCAAACAGGCTGTTGCGATACTTCTTGTCCAGCAGCGATTTCTGGTTGGACATGATCAGCAGGCCCTGGGAAATGACCGGCATGCCAATGATGTTCAGCGCGCTGACACCGATGGTCAGGGTCACGAAATCCGGCATGCCTGGCAACGACCAGACCAACGGCGTCACAAGGCATCGGTAATCAGCATCGGGACGCGGTGGTCTTGCCTGAAATACTGGCAAACAGCGTCGCGAATACGCCGATGAAGAATACGTACCAACCGATCGGGCCGAAGAAAATTTACAGTGCCTTGCCCAGGTCGCCCAAGGTCTTGAGGAGAGCGCCCTTGGGTAACCAGTATGCGAATAACTCAAGGTTATTCGTTCCTTGAATTGCCGTTGCGACCACAATTGCGGCAGCTGTTACAGCGTTCGCTGGGCGTTAAACAGGCCAAGTGAAGACCTGCCACCTTACCTGTACTTGTGACTCACGTCGTTTGAATAGGTCATAGCGATTACAGCAGGCATCCCCGATGCTTTCGCGTACATCTGTCACGAGCTTGTCCTGCTGAACTGCGGCCACTGCTTCCCAATCGTCTAACGGCAGTATTTCGGTCAGCGGCAACAGCCTTGGCGGTTTTCCGGCATCAATAGGATCACTGACTACATCGGGGACGGACACAGCACTTGGACTGACAAATGAATCAGCATGCCGCATGCTCGGTAGGGACTGCACTCCTTTGGCAAAATCCTCCCATCAAGCAGGACGGACATTGTCAGCCGAACGCTGTTCCCATGGCGGACAAGGTGACCATGCCTCTACAAGCTTATCGATGAAGAGGCGTACCTTGGGAGACAGGTGTCGCTTGCTCGGGTAGATCACACGGATAGGCTCTGCTGCCTCGACATACTCTGCAAGCAGTTGAACGAGCTTGCCGCTGCGTAGCTCATCGTTAACCACGTAGGACGGAAGCGTCGCAATTCCCAAGCCTGCGATAGTTGCTTGATGCAACGCTTCTGCGCTGTCCATCTGCAGCCGCCCAGCATGAGTGACCGAAACAGGCTGACCTTTCACACGGAAATTCCAGGGAAGCAATCTCCCCCCGCTCACGAAATGCAGGCACTCGTGCGCGGACAGATCTTCGGGTGTTTGAGGCTTTGGATGCTCAGCCAGATACTTGGGCGAAACACAGGTGATCATTTGCTGATAAGCCACCGTGCGCGTGAGCAATCGAGAGTCCTCCTTGGGAGGGCCAATGCGCATGGCTAAGTCGAACCCCTCATCGATCAGGTCTACCAGCCTGTCCGAAAACGTGACGTCGATGCTGAGCGAGGGCCAATCTTTCAAACAGCATTCGATGTGATGAAGAACGTGAAGCCTGCCCAAGGCAACTGGCAGGCTCATCCGCAATCTCCCACTAGGTGTCGAACGACGAAACGCGAGCGCGTCCTCAACATCGTCGAGATCCTGTAAGACCCCAACACATCGCTCATATAGAACCTGACCGTCATCCGTCATGCTCAGGCTGCGGGTTGTGCGGTTGAGTAAACGCACCCGCAATCGCGTCTCTAGCCTGACAATCGACTTACCCACTGCCGAACGGGTAAGACCGAGTTGCTTGGCCGCCGCAGTGAAGCTTCCAGAATTTACTGAACTTACGAAAGCGGCGATGTCGTTCAGGTTATGAATTTCCATACGACCTCAGCTTCTCACGATGGTGGGGCGCCTTTGCACCCGTTATAGGGAACCAAATTCCCTAATAACAAGAATAATATCTCAATTAGACACTCCTTTGCCCACCGATCTATTGAGGTCAATATGAATACCGAAGTACAAACAGCCGTTCAAACCTGGGCCAACAGCCTGAGCGATTTGGTACCTGTTCTTAAGGGAATCGATACCAACACGAAAATGAGCGATATCCGCGATTCCTATGCAAAAATGCTTGCGCAGAATCCGGCGCCTGCTGGGGTCAAGTTTGAAGGCGTGGACATGGGCGGTGTCCCTGGCACGCTGGTAACTCCGGATGAGGTCAAGACCGACGCAGTCTTAATGTACATCCACGGTGGGGCGTACATAGTTGGTCGTCCTGACGGCTACCATGGCATTGGCGGCAACTACGCAAAAATGCTTGGAGCCCGGGTGTACATGCCTGACTACCGCCTTGCTCCAGAGCATAAGTTTCCAGCATCCATCGACGACACTTTGCGCGCATATGAGTGGTTGCTTGAACAAAAAATCCCGGCAAACAAGATTGCATTTTCAGGCGAGTCAGCTGGCGGCGCGATGGTTGTAAGCGTCATGGTGGCGGCAAAATCCAAAGGGCTTCCATTGCCTGCGGTCGGTTCCTCCATCTCGCCTTGGGCAAACCTTGAACACACAGGCGCCTCCATGAGCAACCGTGAAGGCCTCGATCCGCTGAACTCCAAGCCTGTTCTGGATATCCTTGCCAGAGCATTCCTGGGCGACACGCTGGCCAACCACCCTTTGGCTTCTCCTGTTTTTGCGGACGTCACTGGACTCCCACCAATGCTGGTACAGATTGGCGAGAACGAGCTGATGCTAAGTGACGCTATGCGCCTTGCAAACCACTTGGCGGACAACCGTGTCCGAGTCAATCTGGAAGTGTGGCCTGCAATGTTCCACGCCTGGCACTTCTACTCCTGCATGCTGCCAGAAGGTCAGCAGGCGATGGAGAGCTCAGTACGCTTCATTGAGGCTGGTCTGGTCGACGCCTACCGCTGAGTCGAGTGTCAGAGCGCGACAGCTTTCCCGGTTGTCGCGCTTCTGCCCCATAGGGCCGCCATCACTGGACAAATGGCTAACAGACGCTGATCGCCGCCGGAGGGTCCTCGCACATCAAACCCACCGAAACACAGGTAAGATCCGAGTTGCCACGTTTTCGTCCCGAGAAGGTACGCGCCTTTGTCGAGCTATTGGAAGTTAGAGGGCAACAACGTCTGTGTAATGCTAAATAACGTTTGGCCGATTAATCACGCGGTACTCCGCACTGC
This sequence comes from Pseudomonas sp. 05L36, assembly GCF_056398125.1. Lineage (NCBI taxonomy): Bacteria > Pseudomonadati > Pseudomonadota > Gammaproteobacteria > Pseudomonadales > Pseudomonadaceae > Pseudomonas > Pseudomonas sp. 05L36. The sequence goes on from NZ_JBFTOU010000035.1 coordinate 20,317, forward strand.
GAACGCTTCCACTAACACCATCACGCTCTACTCTGGTTCGATTTTCAAGTCACCTTCCAAGGATTCTGACGCCATTTGTTCTGGAAGAACTCGATAAATACCCGAATGCGTGGACTCAGGTGTTTTCGATCTGAATACAACAAATAGATAGGTTCAATAACCCCTGACTTGAACTCCTCCAGCAGTGGCACCAGCGTTCCGGCTTTTACATCGAGTCCAATGTGGAAATCGGCAAGTTTTACGACCCCGGCCCCCGACAGGGCCATGTCTCGCAGTAGATCACCTTGAGTAAAAGACGCACTGGCTGTAACGGGGACCGAGACCCCCTCACCGTCTTGAAGAAACGACCACTTGTTCCAAGGGCTCACAAAGCTGAAGTTAAAGCATCGGTGGTCCAACAGATCTGCCGGTTTAGCCGGAATACCATGCTCGGACAGGTACTGCGGCGACGCACAGATCAGCCATTCACACTCACCTATTCGCTTGGCTATACGCGAAGAGCTGGGCAGCACTCCGCTGTGGATGGCGATATCGAGCCCCTGCTCGAAATGGTCAACGAATTGCGCGCCCAACTGAATTTCAACATCCAGTGATGGATACAAATCCAGAAACTCAGGAAGCCAAGGCACTATTTGGTGCTTGGCAAAAGAGGTCATGGTGTGAATACGAAGGGTTCCACTGACTCTCGAGGGTAAAGCTTCTGCCAGGGAGTCAGCCTCGTTCATGGCCTCAACGACTGCCTTGGCACTACGCAGGTAAGCGGCGCCCTCCTCGGTCAGCGTCAGAATGCGTGACCCTCTCTGGAAAAGCCGAACTTGCAGTCGGTCCTCCAATCGAGTGATCAATTTACTGACTGCCGATGGCGTGATGTTATGAGCGCGAGCAGCAGCCGAAAAGCTTCCACACTCGGTAGACCAGATAAAGGCGAGTAGCTGTGAGTAATTGTCCATGCCCTATCCTAACGTAAATTGTTCAGACTCATGCTCCCTGAGCGACCATAAGAAAAAACGCGCCGAAGCGCGTTTTTTTATGGTCCGAGTTACCGGATGAACTGCTCAATGTAGTCGTCTGGCAAACCCAGCGTTTTATAGTGAGCGCGGGCGGATTCGAGCTTGGTAAAAACGTCTTCATAGCCCACTGCAACACCCTGAGGATCGACGTAAGTGTAGCCACCTTGAACGTGGAACCAGGTGATCATTTCTTCGACATCTTCAGGCACGAACAGAGTGTGGGTTTCACCTGGTGGCTCATACGCAAAAGAGCCCTCTTCGGCTACCCAATCGTGTTCGAGGTAATACCAGCGCCCCTTCAGAACGATCGCATGCACGCCGCCGGTGTGCCGGTGACGAGAAAGGACGCCGGCCTGACGCACACGCAGAAGGTTGATGTAGTACCCGCCACTGGTGTTGAGCAGAAGAGGCTTGAATGAAACAGATTTGGTGACGGGAACCCACAACTCGTCATCTTCCAGCCATTGGGTCATTACACCCGGGTGAACCATGTCTGGCGTCATGTAGGGAACTTGGGGCAACTGATACGGAATCGCGAGTTCATCAGGTTTGACAGGAGTATTCATTACTGGACCTCTCAGTTTTTATTAACGAATTCACAGCACGATGATTGCGCTCTGATTTCCGCTGACTGAAAGGTTATGGCAGTGATCCCTCGATGAAAATAGCTACAATTTCAAACCACCTGTGACGCACAGTCATAGGCGGCGCGAGTCTTCCGTCGGGCATTTAGCCGGCGGAATCAGGACTTCACAGGGGCGGTGCTTTGCCTTACTACAAGGTCAATTTGAACGCGCTCACGCCTGGCAACCGGGCGGCCTTCGATCATCGCAATTATGTTATTAGCGCTACTGATGCCAATGTCGGTTGAGGGCACACAAACAGTCGTGAGCGCTGGTACTGAGACCGCCGCGAAGTCGATGTCATCAAAACCGGTAATGGACAACTCTGTGGGCACATGGATGCCTTGTAAGCGCGCTTCTGCAATGGCCCCCATGCAGGTTACGTCCGTACTACAGACAATTGCAGTTGGCCTTGGCGTCAGCTCCATCGCTATCCTGAGCCCCGCCCGGCCGCCTTCGAGCGTAAACGGCTGCTGAATGATCTGCGTGGGCGCCAGCTCAATCCCAGCCTCCTTCAATGTCTCTGCAACCCCCTTGAGCCGGTATTTAGCCCGTTCGTTGTAGGCGACTACTCCACTGATCATTGCAATATTCTTGTGACCCAGATCCACAAGATGTCTAGCCACCATGCGTCCCCCTTCTTCGTTGCTGAAACCAACGCAATGGTGAGGGTGAGAACCGTCCAATGACCACATCAGGATGAAGGGGCAATGCGAGGCATCAAGCGCGTCATACACTGCTGGACTATGTTCCGTCCCCACTAGCAACAACCCTTCGATACCCCGCTCAATCATGTTGCGCACATTGATCAGCTCGCGCTCCTGATCATACTCATGGGACGAAATGATCAGGTGGTAACCCAACTCATTCAGACGCTGCTGGAGGGCCTGAACCGCTTCGGCGAATACGGGGTTGTTGAACGTGGGAAAGATCGCACCGATGCTGTGGGTCCGGCGCGAAGCGAGCGCCCTCGCTGCTCCATCCCGGACATAGCCGAGCTTGAGGACCGCCGCCGCAACTTTTTCGAGTGTCGCAGGTTTTACCAAGTGGGGAGTTGAGAGCGCCCGGGATGCACTGCCGATGGATACACCCGCCAATTCGGCAACGTCTTTAAGTTTGGGCTTTTCATTTTTTTTCATTAGAAAGTCAGCATTCCTGGAACGACGCGGAGACCGACGATCGCCGCCAATCAGCGTCCAAGCCTCGGTTTTTCGAGGTAGGAGCGATCATCATGCTAACAATTTTTTAAATCGGAAGGGATGATTCGAGCGCACAAAAAAGAGGGGACCCGAAGACCCCCTAAAGCGTCGATTCTATTTGATAACGATCGGGTTGACCGGCGCCCCGGTGCCACCAACCACCTTCAAAGGCGCTGCGGTATAAAGGAACGTCCATTGATTGTCCTCGGCACAATCCGCCGCCAGAGGATCCAGTTGCGCTATCTCGGTCAACGTGACGCCCAGGTTACGCATCAGGGCATTGTGAAGCGGCAATGCCACACCCGAGACGGGATCAACTGTCACTTCGTTGGCAATGGTGTCGGTGACGAGGTTGGGAATTTCCATCTCGTGAAACCAACTGACCAACTCCGGGCTGTAAGTGAGACCCGGCTCGATGAAATCTTTATAAAACTCTTCTGGGTCTCGGTAGTAAAAAGAGCCGATCCAGCCAGTTCTGATGATCAGGATGTCACGCTTGTGAATCGTCACACCTTGAGCTTGCGCGGCCTTCATCAAGTCCACATGATTAAACGTCTCGCCAGGGTCAAGAACGTCCTTGCCGCGATACCGCGCGATGTCGATCAGAATGCCTCGCCCGACCACGCCTCGCTCGCCGATCGGTGCGACGCTGGCCTTGGCCAACGAACCGATCGTGGTATCGGCGTCATAACCGTTCCAGATTTGATCGTCATACCAAACGTGACCCAAGGCATCGTATTGAGTCGACCCCTGAAGATGGAAAAACATCACGTCATCGGCATACTCATAAGAGCCCGGAAAGTGCGGGCCCTTGCCGCAATTGTAGTGGCCCCTGTCCATGATATTCATCCGCTTGGCCTGCGAGCGCCCAGGCCAGATCGGGTCGCCTTTGGGATCGGCCATTCGGACCTGCAATGTGAAGGTCTTGCCTTGCTTGACCTCGGCAATGCCCTTGAGTACTTCAACGCCAGTCAAATAGTTGAGAGCGCCTACCTCGTCGTCCGGGCCCCATTTGCCCCAGTTTTTAGGAGAGTCTTTCAGCAGTTCGTGAACATGAGGCACAGTTTTTTCGTTCATTTTTTTGATCTCGTTTTTTATATTTGTAAGGCAGCACGGTGGCAGTCGATTAACGCCCAATCACAGGGCGGATGACGTCACGTTTGTCAGCCGCGAGCCGATGTTGTCAGCCGCTGCCAACCCATTAACGAGGCGCTCGTAATTCAAGGGTGGATTCATGTTTTTGGCGTAGGCAGCCGATAAAGTGGCTTCCACCATGGTGTTGATTTGCGCCGTAGTGAACGGGGTGTTCTGACCCAGCTCAGCGAATGTGACGGGCAGCTTCACGTCATGCAGCAGGCGGGCAACCTTATCGATCTCCTCCACGGGACGCCCCTCTACAGCCATCTGCACCAACGTGCCGAAAGCTACCAACTCACCGTGCAGCATCGATGCCATCGCAGGTATGGCCGTCAGCCCTCGTACCAATGCATGGGACAGAGACAGTCCACCACTTTCAAAACCCACACCACTGATCAAGACAGTGCCCTCGATTACCCGCTCAACGTCGTCATTAACCTCTTTACGACAAACAGCCTGGTAAGCCGAAACGCCATACTGCATCAGCGTGTCGAAAACCATATTGGTCAGCATCAACGCGGTATGCAGCGCCGGTGTTCCGAAGGAATTATTGCCGCCCGCGGAGTAGCACTGATGCGCTTCGAATTTTTTACTAATGGCATCGCCAATGCCCGCAGCAAAAAACCGCGCCGGTGCCTGAGCGATGACGTGGGTATCAACAATGACCGCAGAAGGGTTCATCTTCAGGAACTCCACTCCTACCACCTTATGATCGTCATCGTAGAGAACGATCAGTCGACTGGTGGGTGCATCACTCGACGCAATGGTCGGGCAAACGATGATAGGGACGTTGAGATTGACCGCCAGTCCCTTCGCCGTATCAATTGTCTTGCCTCCACCCAGCGCGATGATTGTGTCTGGCGAGTGAATCAAGGCTTGTTCCGACAACCGGGCAATGGCCGCGTGCGTGCATTCTCCTGGAAACTCGATGTGCAGAGGCTCGAAGCCATGCGCTTGCAAGGCGGTGCCAACCTCCGGCCACAGATGCCTGGCGACAAACTCATCGCAGAGTACCAGCGGACGCGATCGCCCCATGTCGGTCAGTATCCTGCCCAGCTGTTTCAAAGCTCCAGGCCCCTGCTCGTACCGTCCCGGGAAACCCATCGTTTTAACCATGGCCGACGCCCTCCAAAAAAATGTTTACCGCTTAAATTCGAGCTGTCAAAAACGCTCTGGATAGAGCCAAAAAAACTCATTACTTACCTTCACTCGTCACCGCATTAACCATCCGCCCGCGACATCAACGACTTGCCCAGTAATAAAGTCGCTTTCATTTGATGTGAGGAAACACGCCGCCTTGGCAACTTCAAGCGGTGTTCCCAGCCGGCGTAACGGCGTCTCATCGACAACGGCCTGATTGGCCAGCGCTGAAACTGTCTTGAGCAAGGGGGTTTCGATCCGCCCTGGCGCCAACGCATTGGCCGTGATTCCGAACGGCCCCAGCTCGCCGGCCAGGTGGCGGGTAAAACCAATGACCGCCGCCTTGGTCGCGCTGTAGTGAGCCGCGACAATCGGCAAAAATGCGCTGCCGGCCACTGATGACATGTTGACGATGCGCCCGAAGCCGCGCCCTACCATGCCGGGTGTCAGCACTCGGACGAGGTTAAAGGAACCATTGAGGTTGATATTGACCACCCGCTGCCACTCCTCGGGCGCCATTGTCCAGATCGGCGCAGGGGCGCCGTCGTGTTTGGGTGATATACCCGCGTTATTGATCAAGGTGTCGATGGGGCCCAACTCATGGATCAAGCGTTCACAGGCGTCAGCACATGCTTGATAATCCGCGACATCTGCCTGCGCCCAGCCGACCGTAAACCCTGCCTCACGCAGTAGCTCGGCCTGTTGCTGCACCTTCGCGGCGTCGGCATCGATCAGGGCGACAACCGCGCCTTCCTGGCAATACAACTCAGCGATCGCAGCACCAATGCCGCCACCGGCCCCAGTGACCAATACGACGCGCCCGGAGTGTCTGGAATTTGTCATAGCGTGTTCTCATCTTTGTTGCGCAGTAATAAGTGCACAGCACAGGTCGACTCGATCAGAGCCCCAGGTAGGCACGTTTGACATGAGGGTTATCGAGAAGCTCTTGGCCCGTGCCGCTCAGCACTACCTCGCCGTTTTCAAGTACGTAGCCTCGATGCGCGATACGCAGGGTATGGACGATGTTTTGCTCGACGATCAGCACGGTCGTGCCCAGCTCCAGGATCTTGTTGATGATCTCGAAAACCTGTGAGACCAGCAGCGGCGACAAGCCCAACGACGGCTCGTCGAACATCAATAGCTTGGGTTCGGCCATCAGGCCTCGAGCGATGGCGACCATCTGTTGCTCACCGCCCGAAAGCGTTCCAGCGTTCTGATCCAGGCGCTCACGAACCCGTGGAAAGAGATCCAGAACATCGTCGAGACGTTTTTTGTAACCCGCACGAGCGCTGCGTTTGTAGGCCCCCATCAACAGGTTGTCGCGCACGCTAATGAACGGAAACAACTGACGCCCTTCCGGTATCAACGTCAGGCCGGCATCGACAATCTGATCCGGACGATTGCCGTCAATGCGCTGCCCTTCGAATTCGATCGTGCCCTGGGAGGGGGTAACGATGCCGCACAGACTGCGCAAAGTCGTGGTTTTACCCGCACCGTTGGCTCCGACGATGGTCACCACTTCACCGGCATTGACCTCGAAAGAAACGCCACGAAGGATTTCAGTACCGCCATATCCGCTATGGATGTTATTGAGCTTAAGCATGGCTGTACTCCTTGCCGAGATAGGCTTCGATCACCTGTGGATCGCTGATGACATCCTTCGGCTCACCTTGCATGAGCAAAGCCCCGGAGCTGATTACGATGATGCGGTCCGACAGACTCATGGTTGCTTGCATCAGGTGTTCGATCATCAAGACGCTGACGCCGGAGTCGCGGACTCTGCGAATGACGGCGATCGCCTTGGCCACATCCGTTGGGTTGAGTCCGGCCATCACTTCGTCCAGCAACAAGATCCGCGGACGAGTCGCCAGGGCACGGGCCATTTCAAGCCGCTTCATACCGCCGACGGTGAGGTTGCGTGCCCGAGTATTCAGCAGGTTGGTGAGTTCGGTCAGTTCAGCGACTTGCTCCGCGACTGCCCTCGCCTCCTTCGCATCAGCCGTGTGCATGAATGCACCGAGCATGATGTTTTCGCAGACACTCAAATCAGCGAATGGTTGAACGATCTGGAAGGTGCGCCCGATACCGGCCTTGGCGAACTCGGCCGGGCTGTTCGGGGTAACCCACTCTCCACTGCGCAGGCGAACTTTGACCTGTCCCTTGGAGGGCACAAGGAAGCCAGAGAGCTGATTGAAGACCGTAGTTTTACCCGCGCCATTCGGGCCGATTACACCGACGATTTCGCCTTCGGCCAAGCTCAGCGACACATCGTTGGTCGCATGCAGCCCGCCAAAGAATTTGTGCAGATTTTCAGCAACCAGAATGGGTTCGCCGCTCATTACCAATTGCGGTTCAGGCGCCGGGGATTCAACTGCCCTGTCAACGGTAGCAAGTGGCCGGCGTCCACCGGGCAGCGCGTCGATCCAGCCGAACACGCGCGCGCCAAATCGCCCCACCACACCCTGCGGAATCGTCAGCACGACCACCACCAGTACAATGCCGTAGACCAGGCCGTGAACTCCGCTGCCCATGTCGCCAAGCCAGCCGCGCGCAAGCTCCGCCAATGGCAACACCAACAACGTCCCGATCAAGGGCCCCGAAACAGTGCCCAGGCCGCCGATCAGCGCGAACATCGCTATCTGAATCGACATCTCCAGCGAGAACATTGAGCCGGGCTCGATGAAGGTCAGATACATCGCGTGGAAACTGCCCACCAGGCTGGTGAGGAATGCCGATAAGACGACCGCAATCAATTTGACTTTGACCGAGTTCACACCCACCGCATGCGCCGCATCTTCACGCTCGCGAACTGCAATCAGGTAATAACCCAAGCGTGAGTTCTTGATCTTCCAGGACACCGCCAAAGTGATGATGAGAAACCCAAAAGCGATCAGCAGATAGGGCCAGCGCGGGCGAAACAACATCCACTCGACGCCCAACTTAAGCGGTACGCCCAAGCCAGCGGCACCACCGGTCACGTCATGTTGATTGATGGCCATCAGCCGCACGACTTCCAGTACCGCTATCGTCGCCAAGGCAAAAAACGGCCCGCGCAATCTGAAGCAAGGCCAACTGATCAACACCGCTACCATGGACGACAGGGCCGCGCCCACAAACATCCCGATCCACGGACTGATGCCGAGATTTATCAGCAGCAGCGTGGTGGTATAAGCCCCAACACCATAAAACACCGCATGGCCCAGCGAGAGCTGACCAGCAAAACCTCCGACAATGTTCCAGGCGCTCGCGAGCGCTGCATAACTGCAAATCAAGATGAACAGGTGGTAAACGAAAGGAGAACCAGCCGTGAGCGGAATGACCAATAGCAATGCCAGAACCAACACGCTGACATAGACACGCGGATGCAGAACATTCATGACCATTCTCCTTATTCAGAGCCGCGACCGGCGCCAAACAGGCCTGTCGGACGGAACACCAGGATGCCCAGGAAGATCGAAAAATAAACGACCTCCTTCAGGTCTGGAGCGATGTAGTAACCCGCAAGGCTGTCGACGATCCCGATCAGCATCGAGCCCGCGAGGGCCCCTGAAAGACTTCCAAGGCCGCCGAGTACAACGATCACAAATGCGGTCAGGACAAAGAACGTGCCTACCGTAGGGAAAACCGGGTATTGAGGTGCGATAAGGCCAGATGCGACGCCCAGGCAGGCGCAGCCCAAACCGAATGCGAATATGTAGATTTTCTTTATGTTGACGCCCATCAACTGCGCCGCGTTGCGATGCTGCGCAGTGGCCCGAACGGCTCGACCCAGGAAGGTGTTTTGCAAAAACCAGTGAAGGCCCGCGACCAGGGCGAGTGACATTGCAAAGGTGATCAACTGACCACTGCTTACGCGAAATGCGCCCATGGTGACGGTACTGGTGCCAAAGCTAATGTTCTGCACAGTCATGACGTCGGCACCGAAGATCAACAGCGCGCCGTTCATGAGGGCAATCGAGACGCCCACGGTCGCGAAAATCTGGATGTGCCCTTCGGCGCTGAGCAACGGCTGAATGATGAACCGTTGCATGGCAGCGCCCGCGGCAAACAGAATGATCGTGGTGGGAATGATCGCCACATAGGGATGAATGCCAAAATGAGCGTTCATCAAATACACCGCGTACAGACCTATCATCAAAAACTCGCCGTGGGCGAAGTTGACCACCCTGACGATGCCGAAGATAAGGGTCAGGCCTATGCTGATAATGGCTAACGTGCCACCGAGCAATAAGCCGTTCAGAAGCAGCTGGATGAAAATTTCCATGGTTTGCGCCCTCTTTTCGAGCGAGCGAATCCGTGAAGCTCAATGATCAAGCTTCAACAGGATTACAGGCTTCAGGGTTGATCGGAAAAGCGAGCTTTTGCTACAGCCGAAGCTTCGGGGTAGACGGTTTTCAACAGTCCGTTCTGCCACTGCATGATCGCGGTGTTGGCGCGTTGGTTCTGGCCATTCTCACCGAACCTGGCGCCGATGCCTGCGGCCGTTCCACCGACTGGAATATCCACGCTCGCAACCGATGCACGGATCGCGTCGGCCTCCAGCGACGCGCTTTTTTCCATGGCATCAAGGAAGACTTTCGCACCGACATAGTTAATCAGGCTGTGGCCTGAGCGCGGTTCGCTGCCGAAACGGTCTTTGTAGGCTTTAGCGAAGGCGTTGATACCTGGAGCGCCCTTTTCATTGGTTTGAAATTGAGGAAAATCCACGTCCAGAACACTTTCCATGTTTTCAGCGCCGACGACCTTTACGGTGTCCTGCATGGAATATCCACCACCGGCACCAATCACCGCTCTGGGTTTGAAACCGGCCTCTCGGATCTGGCGGAAAAACAATGTCGTGTCGTTTTGGTAACTGGTCTGCAGTACCACGTCCGCTTGCGCACCTTTCAAGCGAAGAATCAGCGACGAGAGGTCCACGGCTTTGGCCGAATAAGGAAGCACCTCGACCACGTTCAGCCCTTGCTCCTGTGCCAGTTGCTTTTGGAAACCGGCGATGGTCGTACCGTACAACGCATCCTCATGGATGATGGCGATCTTGAGTTGCTTGGGGTCGATCTTCAGCGAAGGCCCCACGATTTGCGTAATCGCGGTGATAGTCCCTTCAGCGAAATTCCTGGCGGTTGGGTTGCTACGCATGACGTATTTGAGGTCTCGCTCGGTGATGTTGTCGGAGACCGCACCGAGCTCGAAATACGGCACCCCGGCCATTTCCGTAACCTGCGTGGCAGCAAATGACAGGGCTGAGGAATAGCTGCCGAACACGGCGGTCACATTTTCAACAGACGTCAGTTTGCGGGCGGCACCTACAGCCTGGCCTGCGTCAACCGCATCGGCTTTGAGCAGTTTGATCTGCTCACCTTTCAAGCCTCCGGCAGCGTTACGCTCCGCGACCGCTATTTCGAGGCCACGATAGCTCTCATCCCCTAGCAGAGCCAAAGAACCGCTGAGGGGATAAAGGGCACCCATTTTGATGTCCGCGTAAACGGCAATCGGGGTCGTCAGGGAAAGCACAACGCAGGCGGTTTTAACCCGGTTTTTTGTACTCATTGTTGTTATCTCCTGGTTTGGCGCCAGCGCACTTGGGCACCATTTGAACCGCTTCATATCTTTTAAACGACGCTCATGAAAGCCTTCGTGCGCGTGGATATGAAAGGTTCTGTTTTAAATTTGTTATTAACCAAGCTCATTTATGAAGCGCTTCATTTTTATTTCAAAAAAATGAGCAGTGTCAAGTGCTCAGTTAGGATTGCCGATCTGAAAACGCTTCAAATTTTCGTGGCCCACGGGCATGAAAAAACCTGAAGCGCCCGCGACATGCAGGCGCTCCAAAAATAGGACTGATAGAGACAGTATGTGCTCGTGAAAGCATCCGGACTTAAACGCTGTGAACGAAAAATGTTGCCCTCATACGCGTGGGTTTAAATAGAACTCAATGATCGCGGGAAGAACCTGCTCGGGCGCTTCCAAGGTCGGGCTATGCCCAATCTGGCTGAGCCGGATCAATTTCGAATTCGGCAATTCTCGCTTCATTTCATCGGACCACGCTGGAGGTCGCGGCATGTCCTCCTCACCGTTGATGATCAACACCGGAATATTGATCGATGACAACAGAGCGACACAGCTTTCACGATGCATAACCCCTTTCATCGCAGGGCGCAGCGTTTTTGGCAAAGCTTCAATCCGATCGCGCCAGTACGCCAACAGCGCCTGCTTTTCAGGGTTATTGCGCGTGGTCTTGCCGAACATTACTTCCATGGTCATGTCGAGAATTTCGCCCGTGAAACCTTGCTCACCCGCATCGACAACCCATTGCGCGAACCGCGCTCCTTGCTCCGGTGGCTCACCGCAGGCTGATGACCCAGCCACCACCAGGGAACGAAACAGATCCTGTCGTTTGGCGATTAGCCGGAAGGCTACATCGCCGCCCATCGACTGAGCCATGACATTGATTGCCTTGAGTTGCATCACTTCAATCAACGCGGCCATGTCGTCAGCACACTGATCCATGGTGATGATGTCGATATCATCCAGTGCGCTTTTGCCCTGCCCCCGGAAATCTGGCCGTATGACCCGAAACTTTCCGGCTGCAGCCTGCACCAGGCCGTCAAACATAGTCCCGTCGAGAAAGCAGGAGTGAAGACAAAGAACGACTGGAAGATGGGTCTCACCTGTATCTTCGACCCAAAGCGTCGTGCCATTGACCTGAATATTTTTACCTTGCGAATTGGCGTCCGGCAGCATGTTGATTCTCCTCAAAGACAAGCTTACTAATGAGCGAACAAGGCAGTGCGTGCACTACTGCTCATTGATTTTTTATTAGGTGAGGGGGCTACTTATCGTCGCAGCCACCCTGGTTATCTTTGGACGTCGAGCGTGTCAGCCAGCATTTCCAAGCCCTGCTTCATGCAGGAAGCTTCGGACGGTGTCACAGAACTCAAGAGGGTTCTCAGTCATTGGGTAGTGACCCGTGCCTGCAAGCACTGCAATCTTGCTGCCGGGAATTCTTGAAGCCGTTTCTTCGACTTTTTCCTGGTAGACCAACCAATCAGCATCACCGCGGAGCAGCATCACCGGCGCCTTGATTTTGCCCACCTGGGAGCGTTGGTCAAAATTGGCGTAGCCTGTCAGGTCGCCGCGCATGACTTGCGGCGTCGTGCGGGAAATCTGCCAAACAACTTCTTGAGCGCGGTCGGGTGGAGTCCGATAGCCAGTCATCGAGCGCGACCATGCACCAATGATTTGCGTACCATTCATCAGCAGCATGTCGAGAAAGAAATCCGAAACTGTCGGCGTGTAATCCGCACCTTCGGCTGAAATGATCGCGCTGTAGGCGTCGGGTTTACGGGCACCCAGTTCCAACACAAGGTTGCCCCCCATGGAACATCCGATGATCGCCGGACGTTCCAGACCCAGGGCCTGCATCAACCGCTCGTTGAACTCGGCGTGGCGTGTCAGGCTATGGAACGGGCCGGAAGCCGGGAGCTCCGACTTTGAATGTCCGGGTGCATCGATTGCAATCACCCGAAACTCATCGGAAAGGCCGTCAAGTACATGGCGATACATGAGCGAGTCCTGGGACGCGGCATGGAAGCAGACGATGGGATGGCCCTGCCCAGCCTCCTCGTAATACACGCGGATGCCATCAACAGTAATGTAGTGCCCTGTGGTTTCCTTGCCCGACGGTTTGGGGCCGGGGGACCAGGAAACGGTGCTTTCTACTTTTGCCTTGCCTACACGCTTCATGGCATCAAATGCCCGGGCCATTACATCTACGTACTGCCAGGCAGCGACAACATTCCCTTCTAGCTCAAGCTTGCCCAATCCTGGCGAGAGGGCCTCGAACCAATCGATCTTGCCTTCCAGAACGCGCTGCCACTCTTCATCCGGACCGGATACCACGATGTCTGCGCCCAACGGGCTACCTTCAGGAAAAACGGCTACCACCTTGCCGCAGAGAACCGCCAGAGTGGAAAAACCGCTGTCGTGCTTAAACTGGATTCGACCATCGAAATAGCGCGCAGCAGCTGTCCAGTCAGCATCGCTGTTGAGCTCTTCGGCAAATTGATTCAACCACTGACTGTCTTTGATGAGTGACATTGTAATTTCTCCTGACATTGGACATCCCACGAGGGATTTTTTATAGATTGCAGGCGTGACGTATTGAGTTTGTTCGACGATCTCAGCTCGCCATGTTGCAAGACGCTTTGGAAACCAACGCTTTGTCGTGCTTGAGGAACCACCCCGTGGTTTCGCGAGTGAAGAAGGCTGTAACCAGCGCAGCAACGATCATCAGCCCGGAAATGAAATACAGGGCGTAGTTGTAGCCGGACACTTGATCGAATCCACCACCAGCGCCAATGAACATGCCGATTACGAAGGGACCGAAGCCGCCTGCGTAAATACCCACGTTAACAATGGAGCCCGCGATGCCGGTGGTGCCAGGCTTGGCTGAGTCAAAGGCAATCGCATACAGCAGCGTGTAAGGCGCGTTCATCGCAAACCCGGCAAACAGTTGGATGCAGATCAGCCAGGTCAGGCTCACTGACGAGAACTTGAAAAGGTACATACCGATTGCCAGCCAGGCGAACACGACGATCAGGCACAACTTGCGACCCAGCCGATCCGAGATCCATCCCCAGGCTATTTGCCCGAGCCCTCCGGTGATGGTGAACAGCACCGAATAGGCTGCCGCCTCGGCGAAGTTGTAATGGGCCACGAACGCCAGGTATTGCGGCAACCAGAAACTGATCCCGAAATAACCGACGATAGCGAGCATCGAGACCAGCGCGATGGTGCTGATATTCGGATTGCGGATTGCGGAGCGAAAAGCACCTTCGGGAGCAACGACAGTCCCTTGCGCTGCGCTCAGTGCCGGAACGGTTTCACCTGCATCACGCACATGATCAACGAAGGACTCGTAGCGCTTTTTGGTGCAGAACCACCAATAGATGGAGAAGATGATGATCATCGGTACTGGGAACAGCAGGAAAGCCAGGCGCCAGTTTTCCGGACCGTAGGCGTTCAGCAACGCACTGATCGCCAAGCCTCCAATCAGCGTACCCCATGGATAGCCCGTGTGATGCAGACCCAATGCAAAACCGCGCCGCTCGCGAGACCACCACTCGGACAAGGAGGTGACTTCGATAGCTTCACCGGCGCCACCGAAGGCGTGGGAAATCACCTGCAAGGCCACGAGCATGCCCAGCGATGCAGTCAGGAAATTCAAGCCAGTCAAAAAGGTGAACAGCGTGTAGGCAATTACGATCGGCAGGTGACGATACTTGCGCATCCAGCCCTGCCCGCCTTTATCCGCCCAGATCATGCAAGGCACGGCGATCAAGGACGTTGCGATGGTGATGAACGCCGCGAGCAGCCCCGTCAGTTCTGCACTGGTTTTGAATTCGCTCGTGATCGACGGCAACACCATGAAGAACATCTGACGTGAGTTAGCGTCCATGGCATAGACCAGCCAGAGCAAGGCCATTGCTCCCCATGAGGCAGCTCCAGCGCCTTTGGAAACCTGTGTGAACGACGCAACGGCACCAACTTTTTCTTGAGCGAGTCCCATAGGATTGTCTCCCGCTGAGTATTATTTTTATTGTCCCGACTGATGATCAGTGCAGAGCACGCGCATCCTCGGGTTTGCAGGTGGTTGCCGGACACTAAAAGCGTTGGAAACCACCGTGCCCAAGATTACGGCTCGACAAGATTTGATGGATATAGCTAGAAAAGCACACCTGCTTTGAATTTTCGGCACAGGTAGTAGGCGAACGAGATTTGCTTGATGAGGCCAGCGTGCCAATTGCGCCTGAGCACAGCTTAAGAGCCGCTCCGCGATCATAATTAGCTTTCGCAAAGCGCTTTACCGCACAGCCCAGAGGCATGTTGCGTCGCGTCGGCGAATGCCTCCAGTCACCATTCACGCTTATCTCCGGTCGCCACGTTGCCCCGGTACAGCTGCCGTTGCCCACTTCATTCGCCAACAAGTACGCAGCCGCACAGCTAATCATTCAAATTTGATTACTATCAATGATGGACGAGTGCAATCAGATAACACCGTCTTATTAATTAATAGTGGCCGCCCTATTCTTACGACCGAACGATAGTTCTCCCTTTATCTCCGTCGGAAGGCATCGCTGAGCCATGAAAACTCCTGCTTCACAATCATTGTTTCCCGCCAACCGCCGCATCTTTTGGGGTGTTCGGATATTTCTCGCTCTGGTGTTCGTCAGCGCTGGCATAGCCAAGTTGGCCGGCGTGCCGCAGATGGTCCAGGTTTTCGACGCAATCGGCGCCGGCCAATGGTTTCGCTACCTGACCGGTACGGTGGAAATCCTGGGCGCTGTACTGCTGGTCGTTCCGGCGACCGGTTTCGCAGGCGGCCTGTTGTTGCTCGCAACCATGCTGGGAGCGATTGCAACCCATCTGCTGTTGATTGGGGGGAACCCCATGCCAGCTCTTGTACTTGGCCTGCTTTCAGCCCTCGTTGTCTGGTGGTTGCGCCCGGTGCCGTTTACGCCTGTAACGCACTGACAATCCCTCCCGAACGCCTTGCACATCCAAATCGAGGACGCGCCATGAACGCGCAATCAAGCTTGAGCAGCATTCCCAGCCACGAACACAACTCGGCGACGCGCGCCATCATCCACCGTACACGCGGCAGCAAGCACGGGCCTGTCACACGCCTCATGAGCCCTGGCGACCTGGGCCAGTTGTTGAAGCCGTTTGTGTTTCTTGACCTCTTCAGCATGCAGCCGCAAGCCAAGCGTCATAGCTTCGGCATGCACCCGCACTCTGGCATTGCGACGCTGACCTTTATGATTGCCGGCGAAGTCGCCTATGAAGACACGACCGGCGAGAAAGGCGTTCTACCCGCTGGCGGCGTCGAATGGATGCGCGCTGGTAACGGGGTCTGGCACACCGGTTCCCCGATTGGAGAAGGGGCGATGCTGGGATTCCAGTTGTGGATTGCGCTGCCTCCGTCGGAAGAAAACGCGCCGGCACAAAGCGTCTACCTTGCCCCTTCGCAGATTGCGCAAGAAGGTCCCGCGTTCGTGCTGCTGGGGCGTTACGGCACCGTGAAGAGCGCCATCCCTGCACCCGCAGACATGGCCTACCTTGCCGTGCGCTTGAAAGACGGTGAGCGCTGGCGCTACACCCCTCCGGCCGGCCATACCGTGGCCTGGCTGGCAGTCAATCAGGGCCGACTTGAAGCAGACAGTGCTGTTAGCTCCGGGGAACTGGCGGTGTTTGAGGCGTCAACCCAAGCCATCGATTTCGTCGCACAGGGTGAGACCTCCTTTGTGCTCGGCTCAGCCGTAAAACACCCCCACGACCTGGTGACCGGCTACTACTCGGTGCATACCAATCAGCAGGCCCTTGATCAAGGCGAAGCGCAGATCAAGCGCATAGGTGAACAGCTTCGCCGCGACGGGCGACTGCTCTGACTTCGCTTGAATTCACGTCCTTTTTAGCCCGACGCAGCGTCCAGAAATGCTCTATCAGGCGGCTGTAGGTAATCACCTTGGCATCGAAGTCGACTTGCACGACTTCGATCACCTCAGACTTACCTTTGGCTGACCGTGCAAAACCAACCCGAGTATCGAGCACGCCCGGCAATGTCCTGAATGACGCCTCAGCACCCCAAAAACAGCCGGCACCAAAAGTCGCCTGCTCAACCAGTGTTTCCTGTTGAAGATCGCTCATGTTCCAGCGCCCCCACTGTCCGCCAACAAGTGCAGGTGCAACTGCGCGATGTGCTCTGGGCCGATGCCACAGCATCCTCCAACAATACTGGCGCCAGCCGCTACCCAGGATCTGGACCAACGCAAGTATGACTCGGGATCCAGATCGCTACGAATCTCCAGCAACGTACTATTGGCTTTGGCCTCTGTGCTGACGGGAGGAAATGCGTTGGCGTAAACCCCTAGCTCAATGCTCTGGTCGAGGCTATCAAGAACATCTCGGGCTTCGGCCAGTGCCGCGGCCATTACTTCCGGCTGACTGCAATTGAACAGCACGACTCTCGCACCCAACTCGGCCGCCACGCGTACCGCCTCGCCGACTGGCTCAGTGGAACGCAGTTGCGGTGACTCATTGACCTCATCCAGAAGCGTAAACGACACCCACAGCGGTTTGAGCTCTGCGCCCAGCGCCTGCGCTACCGCCCTGACTTCAGCCGTAGAACTCTGAGTTTCCGCTAACCAGACATCGACATGCGCCCGCAACCCAGCAATAAGCTCTCGATGGATCGTGACAGAACGTTGATGATCGAACAGGTCCGGCCGATAGGATCCGAGAGCCGGCGGTAACGAGCCGGCCACGGTCACCGGCTCGGCACTCTCAGACGCCGCCTGACGAGCGAGCCGCCCAGCCCGTTCAGCCAGCACTCGCCCCTTCGCGGCAAAGCGCTCTTCACCTATATGAAAAGGCACAACCGCGTAGCTGTTGGTGGTGATTATCCGGGCACCGGCATCCACGAACGCCCTATGAGCCCGAAGCACAAACTCGGGTGCCTCGATCAGTGCGAGCGCTGACCATTCAGGCTGACGAAACGGCGCCCCGATACGTTTCAGCTCGCGCCCCATACCGCCATCGAGTAAACGCAAAGAGACTTGACTCATTGGCTTGCACTCACTTTAGGCGCCGACGCGGACAGCCATTGATCAACCTTGGCGGTGTTCGCCTGAACCCACTCTTTGGCCGCGACGTCAGCCGGCAGTTTTTCCTTTTCGATCTTCAGGATCAGCTCATTGAGCTGCGCCGGGTCGATGGCGACATTCTTCAGGAACTCAGCAATTTTCGGGGCGCGTGTCTGCAAGGCTGCGGACGCCAGGACATGAACCTTGGCATCCGGGAAGGCACAGGTAATCTGACTTTTGTTCAGCCAGTCGGGATCGACCGTCGGGCTGATGAATTTCCAGCAGCCATCGACCTTGTAAAGCGGGTCACCTTTTTTGTTGTCCTGGGCGTAGCCGTCGAATGCGGGCTCTTCCAGGCGACGCAGGTCATAGGCCGAGAAGATCCAGTCCGGGGTGTAGGCATAAAACACCACGCCACGTTGCGCCTTGTAGGCCGAGGCCAGCTTGGCATAGGTCACCGAAGCTTCCGTGGACACCGACTCGAATTTATCGGCAAACCCGTAATCCTTGGCCTTGATCTGGCCAATGTAAGTCGACTCCCAGCCCGCCGGCCCCACCAGCAACTCAGCCTTGCCGCCGCCCAGTGGCTCAAACAGCTTGGCCACTTCGGGCTTTTTCAGGTCGTAGATGGATTTAACGCCGTATTTGTCCTGCAAATACCCGGGGATATAGAACCCTTGTTCGCCCGCATAAGGCTTGACGTTTGGCACCAGTGAACGGGGGCCACCCGTGACGTACCTGGCCCAGGCAGCCGACTGGTTGGGCAGCCAGATGTCGGTCAACACATCAACCGAGCCGTCGCCTTTCGCGGCGGCACTGAACAGCACCGCGACATCCCCGGCCAGGTACGATACATCGCCGTCCAGTCGGGTTTTGATCACCTCTGCGAGGATGTTCTGAATGGCGATTGCACCTGTCCAGTTCTGCTCGCCAATGACGATCTTGTCCTTGGCCAACACGGTTGCCGGGAGAATCAGGGAGGCCAGCAGCGCGGCTGCGCCCACAGTGCGCGATAAGTGTGTCTTCATGACAAGTCTCACGTTAGTTGTGCAGGTGATCTTGCTTGCGCAAGCTCGATTGAATGATTCGGTCAGGGATCAGCGCGCACAGGACAATCGCCACGCCGGCGAGCATGCCCTCGCCACCCTTGATATTGCGCAGTGCTGTCATCACGTCATAACCCAGTCCGCCGGCGCCGATCAGCGCGGCCACAACCACCATCGACAGGCTCATGACGATCGTCTGGTTAATCCCCAGCAACAGCGAACGGCGAGCGAGCGGCAGCTGCACTTTGATCAGGGTTTGCCAAGGACTGGCACCGTGCGCGACGGCAGCCTCGACAGCGTCCTTCGGTACTTCCTGAATACCCAACGAGGTCAAACGGATCATCGGCGCCAGCGCGAAAATCACCGTCGCGATCACGGCCGGGGTCTTGCCCACCGAGAAGAACGCCACGGCAGGAATCAGGTAGACAAAGGTTGGCAGCGTCTGCATGACATCCAGCAAAGGTGTGAGCAGCCGTCGTACCAGCGCCCGCTTCGCCAGCAGAATGCCGGTGGGCACACCGATGACCAGAGCAATCAGTACCGACGAACCGACCAGCGCCAGCGTAGCGATGGTTCGCTCCCAGAAGCCGAACAGGCCGATGTACAACAACGCCGCGCTGCTGGTCAGCGCCAACGCGACGCCAGCCGAACGCCAGGCCAGTAACACCAGCGCCAGCGCCGACACCGTCCAGGGCAGCCAGCCCAGCAGGTTTTCAATCCCTTCGATGACGGTGCGAACGGCAACGATCACGCCGATAAACGCCCCCTCGAACGTGACCTGAGACCAACCGATAAATTCGTCAATGCTCTGCGCTGCCAGCAGTAGCGCCTGGCGATTGGCCGGGAACTGCAGCACCGCATTCGTCGTGTCAGGCGTAATGACTCGCCAGACCACCAAGGCCTGACTGACCAGCAGTACCACCAAGGACAGACCCCAACCCGATGCGTTTCGTCGCACAGGCGCGCGGCTCAGCGAGAGCGCAGTGAAGCGGCTGGCAGCGAACACGGCGACTGCCGCCAGCACCGCAAACAACGATGAACTGGCAATGCCTTGACCCAGGACGGCCAATGCCGCGAGTTCGCTGGCAAACGTAAGCCAGAACAATCCGCCCTTACCCCGCGCCGCCAGGGCCGCCGGCCCCAGCAAAAGAGCTTGCCACCCACGCAAGCCAGGGGAAGCGGACTGCTCGCGCAGTTCACTTTCTGGAGCCTTGAAGCTAACGCTGTCCACGCTGTACAGAGGGGATGGTGTGGATGTGCAGTCCCGAAAAAAGTCCGCGACTTCGGCGTCAGCGGGATGTTC
This sequence comes from Pseudomonas sp. 05L36, assembly GCF_056398125.1. Taxonomy (NCBI): domain Bacteria; kingdom Pseudomonadati; phylum Pseudomonadota; class Gammaproteobacteria; order Pseudomonadales; family Pseudomonadaceae; genus Pseudomonas; species Pseudomonas sp. 05L36. Next base: position 40,416 of record NZ_JBFTOU010000035.1, read on the forward strand.
AAGCAACTGTTCTGGAGTGCCCAACTGCACCAGACGGCCATGGCGCAGCACAGCTATTCGGTCTGCCAGGCGTATGGCTTCGGCCGGATCATGCGTGACTAGCAAGGTGCTGATGCCGCGCTCGCGGGCCAGTGCAAGGAAATGGCTTTGCAGATCTCGGCGGATGGTTGGGTCCAGAGCACTGAAAGGCTCGTCCATCAGCAGAATTTCAGGCTCCGTCACCAAGGCCCGTGCCAGGCCGACACGTTGCTGCATGCCGCCGGAGAGCTCATGCGGATAATGCTCACCCCAACCTTCCAGCCCTACCGCCTGCAACTGCAGGGAGGCTGCCGCGTGACGAATCGACTCACGTTCGCCGCGCAACTCCAATGGAAGCGCGACGTTATCCAGCACTGTGCGGTGAGGTAACAAACCAAAATGCTGAAACACCATACCGATGCGTCGCGACCTCAAATCACGTAAAGCCTTGTGGCTCAACCCGCTGATCGCTTGACCTTCGATCAAGACTTCACCACTCGTGGGTTCGATCAAGCGGTTGATGTGACGCAACAACGTCGACTTGCCGCTTCCAGACGTCCCCATCAAGCACAAGACCTCGCCCCGACGCACCTTCAAGCTGACATTGCTCACTGCCGGTGGCGCAGAAGAACCTTTTTTTCGCAGATAAGCTTTGGTGACGTTTCGCAGCTCGAGGACCACATCATCCTCATTGGCTTGATCGTCGCAGGGTTGCGCAAGTCGTGGAGCAGACTCGGGCCGGGCAGTCGCAAAAGAGGATTGAATGATAGTCACAGGAGCTCCCGGCACACTTTCCAAGGTCTATAAAGCTAATAGATCTTAAAAAGCACAAACAAATATCTTTTTGGAATTAGCTTAAGCTGCTCCGTTCCGTCCCTTGGGTCAGACCTCGGTCCAATTGCTTGAATTTAAAATAACCAAAAAGAATTAATAAATAAAAAATCAGTATTTATAGTTATATAACTATCCGGGTACTCTTCAGTTCATCCCGTCATTTACCATCACAGTGAAGTGCCCCATGAATCCGACAGCCAACGTCATCGACTTCGCCAGCTACCGCAAACGCAAACAGGCTCAGCAACGGGCGCGGGCCATGTGGGAAATGTACGCACGCAATGCAGGTTTGCAGGCCGCTCAGTGGGTGCAAGCCGCTAAAGCCAGCGAGACGCGTCACGCGTGAATGCGCAAGAAACCTCGCGCTTTCTGGCGAGCGCCGACGAACCCGTGCTGAATTTGAACAACCTGGAACCATTGGAAGAAGACCCGATCTGCGAACGGGTCGCACAGAACTTGCAACGCCTGCGGAGCAAGCGTCATCTTTCCCTTGACGCCCTGGGCCGGCAGTGTGGTGTGAGCCGGGTGATGCTGGCGCAGATCGAGTCCGGGCGCAGCGTGCCGTCCATCAAGGTGCTGTGCAAAATCGCCAAGGGCTTGAAGGTGTCGGTGGCCGCCTTTCTGGAGCATCGGGCCTTCGAAGGGGTGGCGGTGCTGGCGGCCAGCCAGAGCAAACGCCTGGTCAGTGCCAGCGGCGCCTTTGTCAGCCGCGCGCTGTTTCCGTTCGACGTGGCGCGCCAATCGGAGTTTTACGAACTGCGCTTGAGCCCGTTGGGAGTGGATCAGTCCGAAGGGCATGGCCCGGGCGTGCAGGAAAACCTGGTGGTGGCTCAGGGTGTGCTGGAGATCAGCGTCAACGACGAGCGCTACCTGCTCTCCACCGGCGACTCGATCCTGTTCTATGCGGACCAGCCCCACCGCTACCGCAACCCGGCCGACAGTGAGGCGGTGGCGTATCTAGTGGTGACTTACCCGGAACGCCTGGACTGAAAAGCAGACATTAAAAAGGTTCTTCACGGAATCCCGGGGAACACATATAACGAAATATCTGTAGGGGCTGCCGAAGGTTCGGGCCGCGTTCTGACGATCTTTTTGATCTTAATCTTCAGTAATCTCCAGATCGCAAAAGCAAGATCAAAAGATCGTCCGAACGCGGCCCGAACCTCCGGCAGCTCCTACA
>NZ_JBFTOU010000036.1:0-40051 GCF_056398125.1 Pseudomonas sp. 05L36
TCCTATCGTCGGTCTAGCCAGATGCATTCTTTATCGGCGCTTGGGTGAAAGGAGGAGGGGCGAAATCTCCCACGGATCTGTACTGCGCTAACAGTCAGAATCGAGCTTTGTCCCTCCTCCTCCCTTCAAGTCCTAGCATACAAGCGAGCCTGCTCGCGATGAGGCCGGCACATCCGACATCTACTTCGCCTGACACACCGATATCGCGAGCAAGCTCGCTCCCACATTTGCTCCGGGTGTCCACAAGGGCTGTGTTCACCACGGAGTACTGTGGGAGAGGCTCAGTTTTTGTAGTCGCTGTCGCTACGCTCCAACTGACGGATCAGTGCATCCCAGTGCCGCGCCACGCCCGGTCCTTCACCGCTCTTGAACACCTCAGCCTGTTTCTCGACCTTGGCCACCACTTCGGCCGGCGGGAAGATCAACTCGACGTTACCAGCAGCCTGCGCCGCGATCTGGATATTGCAGGCCCGCTCCAGTCCGTGCAGCTGTTGAAACGCATGCTCGACGCTGATGCCCGCAGTGAGCAAGCCGTGATTGCGCAGGATCAACACACTTTTATCACCGAGATCCGCCACCAGACGCTCGCGCTCGTCCAGATCCAGCGCGACGCCTTCGTAACCGTGATAAGCCACCCGCCCGGAAAAACCGATCGAATGCTGGGAGATCGGCAACAACCCGTCGCGCTGCGCGGACACCGCAATGCCGTCGCGCGTATGGGTATGCAGGACTGCTTGCAGGTCTGGACGTGCCGCGTGAATCGCACTGTGAATCACATAACCGGCAGGGTTGATGCCAAGCCCGGTGGGGTCGTCGACGATGGTGCCGTCGATGTCCACCTTGACCAGATTCGAGGCGCTGATTTCGTCGAACAACAACCCGAAGGCATTGATCAGGAAATGTTCGTCCGGCCCCGGCACCCGCGCGGAAAAATGCGTGTAGATGTGGTCGGTCCACTTGAACAGGGCCGCCAGCCGATAGGCCGCAGCCAGTTTTACACGCACTTCCCATTCTTCGGGACTGACCCGTTGGCGAACATTTTTCGAGACGCTGGATAACGGACTGACGCTACTCATGGCAAAACTTCCTGGATGGCCTTAAGGATCTCCAGCCAGCCTATGGGAAGGCAAAAAATAATAAAAAGCACATTTTAATCTAAGCTAATTATTATTTTTTTTTATTATATTCCTGCCCGAGCATCACGCTGCACGCTTGATCTTCTGCAGCGATCCGGCGACCAGTTTGCCAAAGGCATCGACCGGCCCTTGCAGATTGCCCAGGAAATGCGGATAGATCAGCCACAGGTCCATCACCGGCTTGAAGTCCTTGAGCGGCATCACCGCCAACTGTTCGAAATGCGTGCTGCGTTCCAGCAACGGACGCGGCACCAACCCCAGCCCCATGCCGTCGGCGACCAGGCCCAGTTGCAGTTCGGTGCCGAAGGTTTCCAGATTGACACTCAGGGCCAGCCCCTGGTCCGACAAGGTTCGTTGCAGACCGGCACGGAAACCGCAGCCATCGGGATTGAGAATCCAGCCATTCTGGTAAACGTCGGCGAGCTTGCACGGACGCTTGGGCAATTGGGACTTGGCGCACACCACCACCAGTTCCATCTTGCCAATCGACTCGCCGACAATGTTGTCCGGGAAAATCTTGCCGGCCGGGAACAGTGCCGCCGCTGCGTCCAGTTCACCTCGCTCGATCTTTGCGACCAATTGACTGCCCCAGCCCGTGGCCACCTGAGCGCGCAGCTCGGGGTATTCGATGCGCAAATGCTTGAGCGCATCGAGCAGCACCACATCGCCAATGGTTTGCGGAACGCCCAGGCGTAACAACCCGGTGGGCGGTGCGTCGGTGGCCACCAGCTCGCGCAGCGCATCCATTTCCCGCAGGATCAAACGGCACTGTTCATACACCCGCGTACCGATCAGCGTGGGCTTGAGCGGTTTGGTGTTGCGATCGAACAACTCCACACCCAACGCCTGCTCAAAGTTCTGCACGCGCCGCGTGATGGCCGGCTGAGTCAGTTGCAGCGACTCGGCGGCATGGCTGATGGACTGGCAACGAATCACTTCGACAAAGGCGTCGATATCATCAATTTTCATTTGGCCCGCACATAGAGAACAGTCAATAAGATGTCTGAAAAGCATAGTTCCATTGTCGAAAGAAGGATAGCCCGCCCCCACGCCGGGCGATCGATCAATAGCGTATGGCGCTATGCGAAAGGGTTATAAATTCCTTTCAGCTATAACCTAATCATTAAACAATCGCATATTGATATAAAACATTATGCTTAAATCAAAGGGTCAACTTTCACAACGAACGATGGAATCGCCATGACCCAGGCCCGACACCCGGAGAGACTCAGAGCATTCATAGGCGCCTTGGCGGAATTGATCGACAGTAACCCTCGCGAGGGTGATCTGTTGCATCGTGGCGGCAAGCTACTCGGTCAATTGGTCAGTCATGATGACTGGCTACCGGAAGATTTCGCCCGACCAGACCCCGAGCGCTATCAGCAATACCTGCTGCATGTCGATTCACGGCAGCGGTTCAGTATCGTCAGTTTTGTCTGGGGGCCGGGGCAAAGCACACCGATCCATGACCATCGGGTCTGGGGGCTGATTGGCATGTTGCGCGGCGCGGAGTATTCGCAAGGTTTCCAGCGCAACAGCGACGGCGCCTTGATCACCGACGGTAGCCGTGTGCAACTGCGGCCGGGCCAGGTTGAAGCGGTGTCGCCAAAAATCGGGGACATTCACCAGGTCAGCAACGCCTTTGATGATCAGGTCTCGATCAGCATCCATGTCTACGGTGCCAACATCGGGGCCGTGCGCCGCGCGGTGTACCAGGCCGACGGCAGCGAGAAGCTGTTCATCTCCGGTTATTCCAACGCCTTTCTCCCCAATATCTGGGATCTGTCCAAAGAGAGCCAAGCCCTATGAGCACTGCACTCACCCGCTCCTACGCTGAAATACGCCAGGCCCTGCTGAACCGAGAAGAACTGGCGCTGGTGGATGTGCGCGAAGAAGCGCCTTTCGCCGAGTCGCACCCGCTGTTCGCGGCCAACATTCCATTGTCGAAACTTGAGCTTGAGGTGTACTCGCGAATTCCAAGGCGCAATACCCAGGTGACCGTCTACGACAATGGTGAAGGGCTGGCGAGCATCGCCGCTCAGCGTCTGCAAGACTTGGGCTACATCAACGTCAGCCTGCTCGAAGGTGGGCTGGACGGTTGGCGCCGCGCCGGTGGCGAGTTGTTCATCGACGTCAATGTGCCGAGCAAAGCCTTCGGCGAACTGGTGGAAAGCCAGCGCCACACGCCCTCCCTGGCGGCGGAAGAAGTCCAGGCACTGCTCGACAGCGAGGCCGATGTGGTGGTGCTCGATGCCCGGCGTTTCGAAGAATACCAGACCATGAGCATTCCCACCGGTATCAGCGTACCGGGGGCCGAGCTTGTGCTGCGCGCCCGGGAACTGGCACCGGACCCGGCCACGCGCATCATCGTCAACTGCGCCGGCCGCACCCGCAGCATTATCGGCACTCAATCATTGATCAACTCCGGCATCGCCAACCCGGTTTCGGCCTTGCGCAACGGCACCATCGGCTGGACCCTGGCTGGACAGAAACTGCAGCACGGTCAGTCGCGCCAATTCGCGCCGACCAGCGAAGAGCATCGGCAAATTGCTGCCCGCGATGCCCGTCGCGTCGCCGACAAAGCCCGGGTAGGCCGCGCCACCCTGGCAGACTTGCAACGCTGGCAACAGGAGCCGACCCGCAGCACCTACCTGTTCGACGTGCGCACCCCGGAAGAATTCGAAGCCGGTCACCTGCCCGCCGCCCGCTCGACACCCGGCGGCCAGTTGGTACAGGAAACCGACCACTTCGCCAGCGTACGCGGTGCGCGCCTGGTGCTGGTCGATGACGATGGCGTGCGCGCCAACATGTCGGCTTCGTGGCTTGCACAACTGGGTTGGCAAGTGCATGTGCTCGATGACGTGCAACCTGCGCACTTCAGCGAAAAAGGAGCATGGCAGGCGCCCGTTCCCGCGCCACCACAGGCCGAGGAAATCAGCCCCGAGACCCTGACCGAATGGCTGACCCATGGCGACATTGTCTTACTGGATTTCACTAGCAGCGCCAACTACGTCAAACGCCATATCCCCGGTGCGTGGTGGGCCTTGCGCGGGCAACTGCGCGAAGCGTTGGCCAAGGTGCCGCCAGCAGAACGCTACGTGCTGACCTGCGGCAGCAGTCAGCTGGCTCGCCTGGCGGTGGCTGAGGTCGAGGCATTGACGGGCAAAGCGGTGTTTCTGCTCAAAGGTGGCACGGCCAGCTGGATCGCCGCGCAACTGCCCCTGGAGGAAGGCGAAACCCGCCTGGCCTCACCGCGTATCGACCGCTATCGCCGTCCTTATGAAGGCACCGACAACCCGCGCGCAGCGATGCAGGCCTACCTGGACTGGGAGTTCGGACTGGTAGACCAGTTGGCCCGGGACGGCACCCATGGATTTTTCGTGATCTGAAGCGCCCCTCGCTTCCTGTGTCCTGTGCAAGGCACAGGAAGCTCTCCTGCTCTACACCTTCCCTTCTTTATTCAAGGCTCGCCTGCGGAATCACGGCCGCATAAAACATACATTTCGCATATTATATCTAAACATAATCACTTATTTTTATAATTAACATATAACCAAAAAGAATTTCACACCATTTTTTTATAGGAATAGTGTTAACACCAGACCGACCCCTTCTCCAGGCGGAGGTACCCCAATTCAGCAAGATCCACCTGGAGTACGCCGCATGAGCCTTACCCTGCCCTTCAAACGATTGTTGATCGCCGGCGCCCTCACCTTCTGTGCGACCACCCACGCCGCCGACCTTCAGCCATTGCTGGTGGCCAATCAGAAATCCACGATCAAAGTGCTGCTGGAAGTCTCCGGCGAGCTGAAGAACGTGCCCTACGACATCCAGTTCTCCGAGTTTCCAGCCGCCGCGCCCCTCGGTGAAGCATTGAACGCCGGGGCCGTGGACATCGGTGCCTTGGGCGATGCGCCCTACGTGTTCGCTCTCGGAGCCGGAGCGCCGATCAAGGTGGTCAGCATCGTGCACGCCGAGGGTCGCTACACCACGGCCATCCTCGCGCCCAAGGATTCACCGCTCAGCACCGCCAGCGATCTCAAGGGCAAGCGAATCGTCACCACCCGCGGCTCCATCGGCCACTTCCTGGCGATCAAAGCCTTGCGCAATGCCGGCCTGAGCACCCACGACGTGCAGTTCATCTACCTGCTGCCGAGCGAGTCGCGAATCCTGCTGGATAACGGCAGCGCGGACGCCTGGTCGACGTGGGACCCCTACACCACCATTTCCACCACCCAAAGCCAGGCCAAGGTGCTGGTCAGCGGCGAAACCTTGCTGACCAATCATTTGTACTTCGCCGCCACCAGCCAGGCCATCGCCGGCAAACGCCAGCAACTGGACGATTTCGTCGCCCGGGTCGATCGCGCCTACCGCTGGACCAACGCCCATCCCGAGGAATATGCCGCCGCCCAGGCGCGCGTCACCGGCTTGCCGCTGGACGTGCACATCGCCGTGGCAAAGGCCACGCACATGCAACCGGTGCAGATTGACGACCAGGTCATCGGCGGCCTGCAAACCACCGCCGACATCTACCAGGAAGAAGGAATTCTCGGCAAACACATCGACGTTTCCCAAGGTTTCGACAAGAGCTTCAACGCCAGGCGCGCCCCACTCAACCAGGCATCCCGCTAACGATGCGACGGATAAAGGAGTAACACCATGAGCAAACAACGCCAACTGAAACTCGGTGCAATGGTCCATGGCGTCGGTCACGGATGGGGCGAATGGCGCCACCCGCAGGCCCAGCCCAACGCCAGCGTAAACTTTGCTTTCTACAAGCAGCAGACGCATCTGGCCGAGGCGGCCAAGTTCGATTTCGTGTTCATCGCCGACAGCCTGCACATCCACGAGAAATCCAGCCCGCATTACCTCAACCGCTTCGAGCCGTTGACCATTCTCTCGGCCCTGGCGGCCACCACGCACAACATCGGGCTGGTAGCGACCGTCACCGTCAGCTACACCGAACCGTTCCAGGTCGCCCGCCAATTTGCCTCGCTGGACCACATCAGCGGCGGCCGCGCAGGCTGGAACGTGGTGACGTCCTGGCTCAGCGGCACTGCCGATAACTTCGGCAAGACCGAACACCCGCCTCATGCCGTTCGCTACCGCATCGCCAAAGAGCATGTGAATGTGGTCAAGGGCCTGTGGGACTCCTGGGAAGACGATGCGTTCGCCTACAACAAGCAAAGCGGCGAGTTCTTTACCCCCGGCAAGCTGCATGCCCTTGAGCACAAAGGGGAATTTTTCTCGGTAAAAGGCCCGCTCAACATTTCCCGTTCCCGGCAAGGCCAACCGGTGATTTTCCAGGCTGGCACCTCTGAGGCCGGGCGCAATTTCGCCGCGGAAAACTCCGACGCGATTTTCGTCAGCCAGGAAGGCTTCGATGATGCGCACGCCTACTATCAGGACCTGAAAAAACGCGCTGCCGATTTCGGACGCGACCCACAGAAACTGTCGATCCTGCCGGGCATCCGCCCGATCGTTGGCCGCGATGAAGCCGAAGTGGAAAGCCGCTATCAGCAAGCCGTGGAGCTGGTGACGATCGAGGACGCAATCGTCGCCCTCGGCCGGCCCTTCAATGACCACGATTTCAGTCAGTACCCACTGGATGCGCCGTTCCCCGAGCTGGGCGATCTGGGGTCCAACAGCCAGAAAGGCGGATCGGACCGGATCAAGCAGCTTGCTCGGGACGAAGGCCTGACCTTGCGTGAAGTCGCCCTGCGCTTCTCAAGGCCACGGCGCGACTTCGTCGGTACTCCCGAGCAGGTTGCCGACGCGATTCAGAAATGGTTCGAGGAAGGGGCGGCAGACGGTTTCATCATCAACTCGTTGTTACCGGACGGCCTGCAGTACTTCACCGAACTGGTCGTGCCGGTCCTGCAACAGCGCGGCCTGTTTCGCGACGAGTACAGCGGCAGCACCCTGCGCGACAACTTCGGTCTGCAAGTGCCTGCCAACCGTCACGCGCAAAACGCCCTCAAGACCCGGGAAGAAAGTGAGGCACTGGCATGAGCGAATCCCTCAACCTGTCGCCGGGGCAAGCCTGCGTCCAACTCGCCATCTGACAAGAGCCTGACCATGACGAAAAAGATCACACAGGGACAGTTCAATCGTCGCGGCTTTCTCACGGCCAGCTCGATCGCCCTCGGTGCGTTGGGGTTGTCCTCACTGGGACTGGCCTCTCGAGCGTTCGCCCAAACGACCAGCCTCTCGGACTTGACCCTGGGCGTCGCCACCTATCGCGGCCAGGATTCGTACTTCACCGATGACGCCGGCACCTCCACGCGCCCGTATAAAGTCGATTACGCGGAATTTGCCGGTGGCAACCTGATCGTCGAGGCACTGGCGTCGGGCAGCCTGGACATTGGTTCAATGAGTGAGATCCCGCCGATTTTCTCGATCCAGAGTCACCGTCAACCGAGACTGATCGCGGTGCTGCAAGGCGACGTGAACAACCAGGTGTTCCTGATTCCCAAGGACTCGACCATCGAATCGGTCGGGCAGTTGCGCGGCAAGCGGGTTGGCTACGTGCGCTCCACCACCTCGCACTACTTCCTGATCAAGGCATTGAAGGAACAGGGCCTGACCATGAAGGACATCACCGCGGTGGCGCTCACGCCTCAGGACGGTTTTTCCGCTTTTCAGAGCGGACAGCTCGATGCCTGGGTGATCTACGGCGTGTTCATCCAATTGGCGAAGTTCCGCAGTGGCGCCCGCGTACTGAAAACCGCGCTGGGGTATTTGTCCGGCAACTACCTGATCGCCGCACGCCCTGCCGCGCTGGAAGACCCACTGCGCAAGCAGGCCATTCAGGACTACCTGCAGCGACAAGCGCGCACCCTGGAGTGGATCAACAACAACCCCGAACCCTGGGCCACCAAATCGGCGCAGCTGTTGGGTGTCGATAAAAGCGTGTTCCTCGACATGTATAACAACCGCAGCCAGGCCTCGAGAATCATCGAAGTGAACGATCAGGCCATCGCCTCGCAGCAGGAAGTGGCAGACCTGTTTTTCGACGCGGGTGTGTTGAGTGAACGGCTCGATGTCAGCCCACTTTGGGACCGTCAGTTCAAGCTGCTTGCGCTATGAGCCGGCTCTCACCCTTTTTGATCGAGTGAAATCACCATGAGTCTTTCTTCCCAACACCCGCCCGTGCTGCGCTCGGTCGAAGTAGCCAATTTCGAGGCCTTGCTTGAGGGCATCAGCGAACAGCTGAGCGCCACTGCCCATGTTTATGACGAGAGCGGCGCCTTCCCCCATGACAACTTCAAGCTGTTGCATGAGCACGACCTGGTTGCGTTGACCGTGCCCAAAGCCCTGGGCGGTGGCGGCGCGAACCTGGCACAGGCACGCAAAGCCATCAGTGCAATCGCCAAAGGCGAGCCTTCGACGGCGTTGATCCTGGTGATGCAGTACCTCCAGCACTCGCGCCTGCAAGACAATCGAAACTGGCCCGAAGCGTTGCGTCTGCAAGTGGCGCATGACGCCATCCAGAAGGGTGCGCTGATCAACGCCTTGCGGGTCGAGCCCGATCTCGGCACCCCCGCGCGCGGCGGTCTGCCGGCGACCGTCGCAAGACGCACTTGCGCAGGCTGGCGGATCAGCGGGCGAAAAACCTACTCCACCGGCAGCCATGGCCTGACCTGGTTCAGCGTCTGGGCGCGCAGCAGTGATGAGGACCCGCTGGTCGGTGCCTGGCTGGTGCACAAGGACACGCCGGGCATCAGCATCATCGAGGACTGGGATCATCTGGGCATGCGCGCCACTTGCAGCCATGAGGTGGTATTCGACAACGTGCTGGTACCGCTGGATCACGCGGTCAGCGTCAGCCGCTGGAGCGCACCGCAACCCGAACTCGATGGCGATGGTTTGCTGTGGATGTCGGTGTTGCTGTCATCGGTCTACGACGGCGTTGCCCAGGCCGCCCGCGACTGGCTGGTGCAATGGCTGGAAACCCGGGCGCCGTCCAACCTCGGCGCAGCGTTGTCGACCCTGCCGCGCTTTCAGGAAACCGTCGGCCACATCGACACTTTGCTGTTCGCCAACCGCAGTTTGCTCGATGCCGCCGCCGAGGGCCACACGCCGGCCAGCAACGCGGCACAGCTGAAATACCTGGTGACCGGCAATGCGATTCGTGCCGTCGAGCTGGCCATCGAGGCGTCCGGCAATCCGGGCCTGTCACGTAATAATCCGCTGCAACGGCATTACCGCGACGTGCTGTGCAGCCGCGTCCACACCCCGCAAAACGACGCCATCCTGCAAGGCGTCGGCAAAGCCGTATTTGCCCGGCGCCAGCCCCCATCCCAGTCCAAGGAACGCCCATGAGCCAGCTTGTCATCGCCAGCCAACTGGACGAAGACTTCAACGAAGTGATCCGCCAGCGTCTCAGTCAAACCCATCCCGAGGCTCGCGTCATCGGCGTGCCGGCCGGGGTGCCCAGCGACCTGCCGGCGGAAGTCAGCATTCTGCTGGCACGGCCAATCAATGTGCGTGGCTATCAGGCCGCGGACACACCGCCACCGGGCTGGCCCTATGGACTGCAATGGATTCAAGTGGTGTCGTCGGGCATCGACTTCTACCCGCAATGGCTGTTCAACGGCCCGCCGGTGAGCACCTCACGGGGCAGCGCCGCCGATAACATCGCCGAGTTCGCCCTGGCCGCGATTTTCGCCGCGGCCAAGCGTCTGCCGGATATCTGGGTGCATGATTCGCAATGGAATTTCACGGCGCTGACCCCGCTCAAGGGCACCACGCTGGGGATTCTCGGCTTTGGCGCCATTGGCCGCAGCCTGGCGACCAAGGCCCACGCCCTGGGCATCAAGGTACTGGCGCTGCGTCAGAGTCAGACGCCGTTCGAGGTTGAAGGCGTCGAAGCGGCGCGGGACATCCATGAGCTGTTTGCGCGTTCCGATCATCTGGTGCTGGCCGCACCGTTGACCGACGCCACTCGGCATATCGTAGATAGTGCGGTGCTCGCCAGCGCCAAACCTGGCTTGCACTTGATCAACATCGCCCGTGGTGGCCTGCTCGACCATCAAGCGTTGCTCGAAGCGCTGGACACCGGACGCATCGGCCTGGCGTCGCTGGACGTCACCGAACCCGAACCCTTGCCGGACGGACACCCGCTCTACGTCCATCCGCGGGTGCGCTTGTCACCCCATACCTCAGCGATTTCCAGCAACAGTCGCCATGAAATCGCCGACAGTTTCCTGGCCAATCTCGAACGTTTTCTCAATGGTCTGGCGTTGGAGAATCAGGCGAACGTGCAACGCGGGTATTGAGTTTCTACCGAACTGACGTCATCGCGGGCAAGCCACGCTCCCACAGGTTTTGCATTATCTGTGGGAGCGTGGCTTGCCCGCGATTTCGTTTTTACGGCCAACACACAACATCAGACTTACGCATTTTTATTAACTATTTAATGCCTATTTTTTATAATTAACTTATAACTAATCGGACTTTTACAGCCGCTACTTATATAAATATTGTTACAACCATCACCGACCCCTGACCAGGTGGAGGCCCACGGAACTACCGTTTTTCCGGCCGACACCACTCCACGGTCAACCGCTGCACCCAAACCAGAAACCGGCTCAAGCCACCGCCGCCATGGTCCTCAAACCACGGCCCCGGCAACGCTTTGCCCAAAGAAACACAACAACGCCAACGCAGCACTTACACACCCGGGGTTCACCATGCACACCACTTTCCGCTCAAACCGTCTGACGCTGGCCGTGTCGCTGGCGATATTCGGCTTGTCGGCTCACGCCGAAGAAAACACCAAGGATGGTGCCCTCCCCGTCGTTACCGTCACCGCCGAACACCACAGCGAAGACCTGCAAAAGACCCCGCTGGCGATTTCCGCCTTCGACGAAAAGGCCCTCGAAGACAAGCAGATCAAAAGCATTCGCGACCTCTCCGGGCAGGTACCGAACCTGACCCTCAGCCGCCAGTCGATCTCCTACAGCGCGCAGACCTACGGGATACGTGGCATCGGTGAAACCGATCCGATCCAGGAGTCGGCCGTCGCGGTCTACGCCGATGACCTGTACATCCCACGGGCCATTTCCTCGATGCTCGACTTCAACGACGTCGAACGCGTCGAAGTGCTGCGCGGCCCGCAAGGCACGCTGTATGGGCGTAACAGCAGCGCCGGTGCGATCCGCGTGATCACCCGCGATCCGACCCAGCAAACCCGTGGTTTCTTCGAACTCGGCGCCGGTGACTACAACGCGCAGAACGGCCGCCTGCTGATCAGCGGTCCGCTGGTGGACAACGCATTGTTCGGCAGCTTCTCGGCGATTCGCCTGACCCGTGACGGCACCGTCTCCAACCCGACACGCCACACCGATGTGAACAACATCGACATCCAGTCCTATCGCGGCAAGCTGCGCTACAACCCCGACGATTCGCCCTGGGATGTACAACTGACCCTGGCCGGTACGTTTGACCGTGGCGATACCACCAGCTACACGCCATTCGATGCCAACGGTCACTTCGATAAATTCAAGAGCTACAGCAGCCTCAATCCGAAAAACCGACTCGACCAGGGCAGCTCGGTGCTGCGCGCGATCTACACGATTGACGACCATCTGAACGTCAAATCGGTGACTGCCTACTCCGCATTCAACCAACCGGTGGACTATGACAACTCGGGGCAGGCAGCCCTGATTCAGAACAACCTGATCACCTACAACCAGGACTACGCCACCCAGGAATTGCAGCTCAACGGCGACTACGACGATTTCAGCTTCAGCACCGGCCTGTACCTGTACCACGAAAGTTTCGACGCCGAGCGCGACAACCTGACCTTCTCCATCGCGCGCAACCGGGTGATCGGCCAGGGCCAGTACAGCACAACCAATACCGAGAGCTACGCCCTCTATGGCCAGGGCAGTTACAACATCACGCCACAGCTGGCGCTGATCGCCGGACTGCGGTTTACCCGCGAGCACAAGAATTTCGATTACACCAACTACGCCATCACCACCAGCCGACAGATCACAGGGACCAACTTCAGCGCCGACTCAAGCAAATCGTGGCAGTCCACCAGCCCGAAACTCGGCTTCGAGTACGCCTGGACCCCGCACCTGAACCAGTACGCCTACGTGGCCAAGGGGTTCAAGGCCGGTGGCTTTGACAACCGCGCGCCAACCAAGGCCGCCGCCGAACAGGCGTTTTCACCGGAAGACGTGACCACCTGGGAAACCGGCTTCAAGGGTGACTTCTTCGACCGTCGCCTGCGTGCCAACCTCGCGCTGTTCTATAACGACTACAAAGACCTGCAGACCAACGCCTATGACCCGGCGCTGGGTGTCAGCCTGCGGACCAACGTCGGCAAGGCGCACACCTACGGCGTCGAGCTGGAAACCCTGACCGCACTGACCAACGACCTGCAACTGACCGCCAACGTCGGCTACCTGGAAAGCCAGTACGACGATTTCCAAAACGCCGGTGGCGCGGGTGTCGACGCCAATGGCAAGCAGCTGGTGTTTTCACCGCGCTGGAACGCCAGCGTCGGCCTCAACTACACCATCCCGTCTGGATTGCCTGGCACCTGGCTGGCCGGCACCGATGCGCAATTCCAGACCAAGTCCTTCGCCAACGCGCTGAACGACGACGTCCAGGAAATTCCCCAGCAGACCTTCTGGAACGCCAACACCCGCTACATCTCCGGCGACGGCCACTGGACTACCACGCTGTCGGTGAAAAACCTGCTCGATCGCGCGTACCCGCAATCGGTCGGCTTCGTGCCGTCCAGTGGCGCCCGCTACTACGCGATCAACGACCCGCGAACCCTCTTGTTGTCCGTGCGCTACGACCTTTAACCCCAAACGCAAACACCCGTAGGAGCTGCCGCAGGCTGCGATCTTTTGACGTTGATCTTAAGAAACAAAATCAAAAGATCGCAGCCTTCGGCAGCTCCTACAGAGGATTCATTCCAAAGCTGTACTTAAGGAGCATCACTATGGCTTTCACCCGCAGGGAACTGATTTCCCGCATTGCCGCCGTTGGTGGCTATTCCGCTGCTGTCAGCGCCCTCGGTGCGCTGGGGCTGACGCCTCAGGCCGTGGCATCGACTTTCAATCCGCTGCAACTGGGCAGCAGTGGCAAAGGCAAGCATGTGGTGGTGGTCGGTGCCGGCATTTCCGGCCTGGTCAGTGCCTATGAACTGCGCAAGGCTGGTTTTACCGTCACCATACTTGAAGCCCGCGAACGGGTGGGCGGGCGCAACTGGACCTTGCGTCGCGGTACCAAAGTCGATTTCGACGATGGCGTCAGCCAGACCGTCGACTTCGATGACGGGCAGTTCTTCAACGCAGGCCCTGCGCGCATCCCCAGCCATCACCAGACCATCCTCGGCTACTGCCGTGAGTTGGGCGTAGAGCTGCAAGTGCTGGTCAACAGCAGCCGCAACGCACTGGCCTTGCCGGACCCGAAACAACCGGCATTCCAGTTGCGCCAGGCGGTCAACGACACGCGTGGGCAACTGTCCGAGTTGCTGGCGCGAACCGTCAGCCGCAAGGCTCTGGACCAGGACTTGAGCGCCGACGACCGCAAGGCGCTGCTGAGTTTCCTCAAGGTCTATGGAGACCTGAATGCCGACCTTCAATACAAAGGTTCGGTGCGCTCGGGGTACACACGGGTGCCCGGCGCGGGTGATCAAACCGGTATCACCCGCGCACCGCTGGAACTGCAAACCCTGCTCAATCCCAAGCTCTGGGGCGCGTTGGTATTCGATGAGATACCGGAGTTTTCCTCGACCATGTTCCAGCCGGTCGGTGGCATGGACCGCATTCCCTATGCGTTCTACGAAAAACTCAAGGATGCGGTGCGCTTCAATGCCGAAGTCAGTGACATCCAGACTTCCGAGCAAGGCAGCCGCATCGCCTACCGCGACCGCAAGACCGGTACCACCCAGACCCTGACCGCTGATTACGCCATCGTCACCGTGCCGCTGCCGCTACTGGCGAAGTTGCCGAGCAACTTCAGCCAACCGTTCAAGCAAGCAATTGAGACCGCACAAAGCGATCAGGCGAACAAGGTCGCCTGGCAGTCGCCGCGGTTCTGGGAAACTGACTTCAACATCTACGGTGGCCTTTCCTACCTGGACCATGAAGTCAAAGGCTTGTGGTACCCCAGCGATCGCCTCAATAGCGCACAAGGAATTCTGGTCGCCGCCTACAACACCAGCGAATCGGCCCAGGCCTTCAGCAAAAAATCCCTCGCCGAACAGTTCACCTCGTCCCGGCAAGCCGTGGAACTGCTGCACCCCGGACACAGCACCAAGCTGCAAAAACCGGTGGCCATCAACTGGGCCAAGGTGCCGTTCAGCAAAGGCCCGTGGATCGTCAACGACGAGGTCGGCGAAAGCGCCTACCAGATTCTCAATGAACCTCAGGGCCGCACCTATCTGGCCAGCGATGCCCTGGCCCATGGCGGCGTCGGCATCTGGCAGAACAGCGCCGCCGACTCGGCGCGGCGCATCGTTTCGCTGATCGGCCGACATGCCGAACGCAATCAACCGGGCGTTGCCGCCTGACTCACTCAATAAAAGGATTGAACGATGAAAGCCATCACTTTGCTGACAGGACTGCTCATGACCGCGACCACCCTTGGCAGCCACGCCGACGAGATCAAACGTATCGCCCTGCCCAACTCGAACTTTCCGATTTCGCTGGCGGTGTCCGTGCCGGCACAAACCGACCTGCTGTTCGTCAGTGGCCTGCTGGCCGACCTGCACGACCCGAAAGCGCCTAAGGATTCTTTTGCCGCCTATGGCGACACCGCAACCCAGACCACTTCGATTCTCAACAAGCTCAAGGGCGTATTGGAAGCCCAGGGGCTTGGGCTCGGCGATGTGGTGCAACTGCGGGTGTTCCTGGTGGGAGATCCGGCCAAGAGCGGCAAGCTGGATTTTGCCGGACTGCAAGAAGGCTATACGCCGTTCTTCGGCAGCACCGCGCAACCGAACAAACCGGCACGTACCGCCATTCAAGTGGTGGCCCTGCCGCTGCCCGGCGGCCTGGTCGAAATCGAAGCCGTCGCCGCTCGCAAGAAGTGACACGGAATTCACCCGCCATTCAGGAGTTTCACCTTCATGCTCAACTGCCCGGTGCGTCGAACGGCGCCTTCCTTTCGTCCCTTGTTAGTCCCGCTGTCGTTTGCCTGCGGCCTCGCCTCGTTCAGCATCGAGGCCGCCGAAACCAGCTCGCCGACCCTCAACACCGTGGTTGTCACGGGCAACCGCGGCACCGAGCAACGCACCGTCACCACCAGCCCGACACCGATCGACGTGGTGACCGGCGATCAACTGCGCTCGGTCGGCAAACCGAGCCTGCTGGAGGCGCTGAGTAAATTCATTCCGTCGTTCAACCTGCCCGACCGGGCGGGTTGGGATGCCAGCGGCGTGGTGCGCTCGGCCACCCTGCGCGGCCTGACCGCGTCCCACGTGCTGGTACTGGTCAACGGCAAGCGCCGGCATACCAGTGCGACGCTGAACATCAACGGCATCAACAGCGGCGCGGCGCCCAGCGACCTCGACCTGATTTCGGTGGCCGCCATCGATCATATCGAAGTGCTGCGTGATGGCGCGGCCGCCCAATACGGTTCCGATGCCATCTCCGGGGTGATCAACATCATCCTCAAGCAGACCACCGGCGGCAGTTCGGACACGATCCTGGGCCAGAACTACGACGGTAAACGCGGTACCGGGCAAGAAGCGCTCAACTATGGCTTCGAAGTCGGGGACGCCGGCGTGTTCAATGTCTCGCTCGATACCCGCTACCAGGAGCGTGACAACAAGGCCGGCAGCAACGGTTACAGCTCACATTACTATCCATTGGCGGACGGTTCGCCCGACCCGCGCGAGGCCACGGCCAGCCATCACACTTACAAAGGCTACGGCTTGCCGCGCAGCCAGTTGGCGGATGCTGCCTACAACCTCGACCTGCCGCTGAACGATGCCGTCACGCTGTACTCGTTCTCGACACTGGCCACGCGGGAAAACAACGACGGCCAGAATTTCCGCCTGCCCAGCGGCCGCAACACCATCACCACCGGTCCCAACGGTTTCCCCGACGGCTACAGCCCTTACTGGTTGATCAACGAGACCGACTTCCAGTCAGCCTTCGGCGCCCGAGGTGATGATCTCGGCGGTTGGGCCTGGGACCTGAGCAGCACCTACGGGCGCAACTACGCCAAGCAGCGCACCTATGACAACCAGAACCCGTCACTGGGGGAAAACACCCCGAACAAATTCACCTCCGGCATCTTCATCGCCGATCAGTGGACCAGTAACCTGGACCTGAAAAACAGCTACGACATCGGCCTGGTCAAGCCACTGGATGTCGCCTTCGGGTTCGAGCATCGACGCGATGGCTACGAGACCCGGGCGGGCTCCGAAGCCTCTTACATTGACGGCGGCTACGTGTTCCCGGCCGGCCATCCGCGCGCCGGCCAACGTCCCGATCCCGGCGCGCAGGTCACCAACGGCATCACCCCGGACGATGAGCAAAAGGTCAGTCGCAACAACGTCGCCAGCTACATCGACCTGGGCTTCTACCCTGTCGAGCAGTGGTACCTGGGCGTCGCGGCGCGCTATGAGCATTACAACGAAGGCGTGGGCAGTACGCGCAGCGGCAAGCTCAGTACCCGCTACGAGTTCAACCCGGTGTTTTCGGTGCGCGGCACCATCAGCAATGGCTTTCGCGCGCCGTCGCTGGCCAACGAGGTCTTCACCGCCCGCTCGACCGGGTTCGACACCATCAATGGCGTCTACCAGTCCTACAACTACGTGATTCTGCCGGTGGACTCGGCGGGTGCCCAGGCGCTGGGCGCAGAACCATTGAAACCCGAGCGCTCCACCAACTTCAGCCTCGGCTTCGCCCTGACCCCGAGCGAAAACCTGAGCCTGACGGTGGACGGCTACGTGATCAACCTGCGCGATCGCCTGGTACTCAGCGAACGCTTCCAGGGGCCGGGCGTCGCCGCCCTGCTCGATAGCATCGGCGTGCCGGCCACCGCCGGGGCGCAATTCTTCACCAACGGCGCCAGCACTCGCACGTCAGGGGTCGATGTGGTGGGTAACTACTGGCAGAACCTGAACAGCTTCGGTTCGGTGAGATGGACCGCGGCGCTGAACTACAACCACACGCAAATCCTCAGCGTCAACGATACCCCGTCGCAACTCACGGCCCTGAACAGCAGCTTTCAACTGCTCGGTCGCCAGGCCCGTGCGCTGATCACCAAGACCTCCCCCAGCAGCAAGGCGATTTTCTCCGCCGACTGGGCGATCCACGACTTCGACGTCAACCTGCGCCTGACCCGTTTCGGCACCTACACCGAGGTCAACAGCTCCGCCGATCCGAGCCTGGATCGCGAATACTCCGCCAAGTGGATCACCGACCTCGATGTCGCGTACGCACTGACCAAACAGCTGACCGTCGCCCTCGGCGCGCAGAACCTGTTCGACAAATACCCCGATCATATCGGTGTACCGAACTCTTCGTTCGGCGACAACTGGGGCAGCTTTTCACCGTTCGGCTTCACGGGTGGGTACTACTACACCCGCTTGCAGTACGCGTTCTGACGGAAGAAAACCCCACTAAGCTAATTCTTAAAAAGTATTTATAAAGTACTTTTTATAACCATATTATTCAGGTCAGTCGAACCTTTCTTTTCCTGATATCGAGCGTGCCATGTCGAAATCCACCCCATACACTGAAGCAAAATTCCGTCGTCCCGTGCTGGCCGGTCTGGTCGTTGCGCTGGCCTTGACGTTCTCCCTGCCGTCCCAGGCGCGGGAAACGCTGCGGATCGGCTACCAGAAGTCATCGACCCTCATCACCCTGTTGAAGACTCAAGGCACCCTGGATAAAACCCTCGCGCAACAGAACATCGACGTGAGCTGGCATGAGTTTCCAAGCGGCCTGCCTCTGCTGGAGGCGCTGAATGTCGGCAATGTCGACATCAGCGCCGACGTGGCGGACACCGTGCCGATCTTCGCCCAGGCCGCGCAGGCCAGACTGACCTACTTTGCCCAGGAAGCGCCCTCGCCTTCGGCCCAGGCAATCGTCGTGCACAAGGACTCGTCCCTGCATCAATTGGCGGATTTGAAAGGCAGGAAAGTGGCCGTCACCAAAGCCGCCGGCAGCCATTATTTGTTGATCGCCGCCCTGACAAAAGCCGGCCTGAAATTCTCGGACATTCAACCGGCCTATCTGTCGCCCGCTGATGGCCGCGCCGCCTTCGAGAACAACAAGGTCGACGCCTGGGTCACCTGGGAACCCTTCCTCACCAGCGCCCAACGCCAACTGCCAACCCGCACGTTGGCTGACGGCGCAGGCCTGGCCAGCTACAAGCGCTATTACCTGACCAGCACCCGCTACGCCGAGGAGCACCCACAAGTGCTCAAGGTGGTTTACGACCAACTGGAGAAAACCGGTAGCTGGGTAAAAACCAATCCCCGTGAAGCGGCTCAGGTGTTGAGTCCGTTGTGGGGCAACCTGGGCCTGGATACGGTCGAGACCGCCAATAGCCATCGCAGCTATCAGGTGCAGCCGGTCAAAAGCGACGAGTTGGGTGAGCAACAGAAAATCGCCGATGCATTTTTTGCCGCCGGCCTGTTGCCCAAGGCGGTGGATGCGCAGGATGTCGGGATCTGGCAGCCGTGAGGCGTGGATGATTCGGAAGCCTTCTGAGGCAAATCCACCAATCCCTGGTGCCCGCGGTGCGTGCCGGCCAGCGGCCAGTCCTCGCCCGGAATGATCCACTCGATATCTTCGGCAGACAACGCCAGCAGACCTGGCTTATCGCCGCGGCCCATGGCTGCAAAAAAATTCTTCACAGTCTGGACATTCTCTTGTGTGCTCATCGAAATCTCTCCATTTCCTTTACCCAGGATCGTGTCCGATCTAATCGGACACGTTATGGGCCTGCTGGTGAGGACGTGGTGTCGCTGATTCAGCCGATATCGACTTTCATGGCGATGTCCCAGGTGCCGGCGCCGTTTTTAGCCAGGCCGATCATCATCAGACCGAGCCACTCGAGCGTCTGGGCCATCTGCAGGCCGCCGACATCCAACGGACGCAGCCCGAGACTCTCGAGGAAGGTCGAGACGCGGGCCTTGGCGTCCGCATCGTCCGCCGCGATGAACGCATCGAGGCGTTTATCCTGGGCAAGTACGTGGCCGAAGAGGGTATTGAACGCCTTGACGACATGCGCGCTGGCCGGGGCGCCCTTGGCGATCTCCTGCGCACCGGAACTGCCGTGGGGGGTAACGAGGCCCGAGAGATCGGGAGCGACCGGGTTGGTGATATCGATGATCACTTTACCGTCGAGCGCTTTCCCAAAGTCGGCCAGTACCGCCACCGCATTGGTGTACGGTACGGCGAGAATGACGATCTCGCCCGCCGGAGTGGCGCCGTAAGTCCCTGTGATCGCTCCGGATGCGAGCTTGTCGGCAAGCGCCTGCGCCTTGGCGGGATCGCGGCTGACCACCTCGACGGTGTGTCCGGCCTTGGCGATACGGCCGCCGACAGCCGCGGCCATGCCTCCCGAACCGATGATGCTGATAGTGCTCATGTGCAGTCTCCGTTTGAAATCGGGTAGTTTTCCAGCGTTTATGGACGGGTTACGCCGTCACGGCTTGACCACCCGCCGGACGCAGTTCGACCCGGCGGTGTGCCGTCACCTCATCAGTCGGCCGGGAAGTAATGACCGCTATCAAGATCGGCGAAGAGTCCGGGCTGGGTCGGTTCCCAGCCAAGAACCCGGCGCGTGATGGCGTTCGATGTCGGGGTGTCCAGCGTGACCAGATTCGCAAGGAACCCGAAGTAGCCAGGCAGCATCAGCACGTCCGCGGGAATAGACACGGCCGGCAGATTCAACCGGCTGGCAATGGCTTCGGCGATCTGGCGGTACGGGACAGCCACGTCGGCGATCGCATGCCAGCTTCTGCCCGCGGCGCCTTTCTCCAGCGCCAGGCGAAACACGGTGGCGACGTCACGGGCGTGCACGGCCCCCCAACGGTTGGCACCGTCTCCGGGGTAGCCGACGACACCCTTTTCCTTGGCCAGCCCGATCAACAGCGGAAGGAAGCCGGCGTTATCGGTGGAGCTGTGCATGATCTCAGGGATCCGCACGATCGAAGACCGTATGCCCTTTTCGGCGAGACCGATCACCGTGGTTTCCACGATGTTCCGAACCCGCAGGGTATTCTTGTACGGATCGCCGCCGGGAAGGGGCGGATCCTCCTCGGTGGCCGGCCGGCCCAGGCCCTCCCACCCGGGCGAGCCGACGCTTCCAGACGCGACCAACGGCTTTGCGCTTCCGGCCAGTGCTTCGCCATAGGCGAGCATGATCTCAAGTTCCGCGGCCGCAACGGCGTTGATCCCGCCGGTTGGAATCAGGTCCTGCCGATGCGCGAGGTGAATGACGCCGTCCGCGGCTGCGGCCGCCTCCTTGAGCCCGTCGAGATCCTCGAGATTGCCGCGACGTACCTTGGCGCCGAGCGCAGCAGCCTGCGCCGCGGCCGTGTCGGACCGAGCCAGAGCAGTGACCTCATGGCCGGCGGCGATAAGATCGGAGATGATGTACGGACCGGAATGGCCGGTGCCGCCGGTAACAAAAACATGCATATGCGTGTTCCTCGTGGGTGATGGGGTGCGGGAAAAGGTGCTAGCGGAATGTGCCGGGCGCATTAACGATCCAGCGCCCCGCCGTCAGCTCAAGTCAGTCGGCGCAAAGTAATGGCCGTTGTCCAGGTCCTCGATCAGACCGGGCTGAACGGGATCCCAGCCAAGAGCCTGGCGGGTGATGGCGTTCGACGCGGGGAGGTCTAGCGTGGCCACTGCCGCCAGGAACCCAAAGTAGCCCGGCAGCATCAGTTCGTCCGCGGGGATGCTCACGGCGGGTATTCCCAGGCGAGCGGCTATAGCCTCGGCGATCTCGCGGAACGGGATTCCCTCGTCGCCGATCGCGTGCCAGGTTTTGCCTGCGGCCCCCTTCTCGAGCGCCAGGCGGAACAGAGAGGCAAGATCGCGGACGTGCACGGCGGGCCACCGGTTCTTGCCGTCTCCCGGATAGCCGGCGAAACCCTTTGTTTTCGCGAGCATGATCAGCTGCAGGCGACCGGTCGCACTGTGTAAGAGTATGGGAATCCGCACGACCGACGATCTAACACCTCGCTCGGCGAGACCCACGACGGCGGTTTCCACGATATTGCGTGCCAACAGAGTGCCTGAATCGATCGGGCCGCCAGGTAGAGCGGGATCATCCTCGGTCGCCGGTCGGCCCAGACTGACCGGTGCGCCGATAGGCGCCGCCCTGCCCACGTTCATGGGCGTGCCGATACTGCCTGCAACGACCAGTGGCTTATCCGTGCCCGCCAGCGCCTCGCCGAACGCGAGGACGGTCGCGAGTTCCGATTCGACTAAGGCGGCGATCCCGCCGGACGGAAGCAGTTCGGCCCTGTATCCGAGGTGGATGACGCCGTCGGACTCGACCGCCGCCGCCTTGAGCCCTTCGAGGTCGGCAAGATCTCCACGACGCACCTTGGCGCCGAGCGCGAACGCCGCTGACGCGGACGCGTCTGACCTTGCCAGAGCGACGACCTCGTGGCCGGCTGCGATGAGGTCGGGGATGACGTACGAACCGACGTGGCCGGTGCCGCCAGTGACGAAAACGAGCATGTTATTGGCCCTTCCGAGCAGAGTGATACGAGACGCGCTGGTGCGCGTGCGCTAAGCCGGGAAGGCTGATGCCGATCGCGAAATGGGTGCTGAACGCCTTGACGACTTCGGCGTCGGTAGGGGCGGCGTTGGCGATCTCCTGTGCACCGAAACTGTCCTGAGGGGTCACAAAGCTTGTGAAGTCGGGGGCGACGGGGTTGGTGATGTCGACAAGAAGTTTGCCTGCCAGTGCTTCGCCGTATTGCTTCACCACGTCGAGAACGACGGAGTAGGGAACCGCCAGGATGACAATATCCCCAGCCAGGGCGGCGCCGTAAGTTCCTGTCGTGGCACCTGCTCCGATCTGCTCGGTCAGCGCCCGCGCCTTGGCGGCGTCACGACTCATCACCTCGACGGTGTGTCCGGCTTTGGCGGCAAGGCCGCCGATCGCTGCGGCCATGTCACCTGAGCCAATAATGCTGATAGTGCTCATGCGCGGTTTCCTTGCAGGTATGGGGTAGATCATTCCAAGGCTGCTGGTGCGATCCGGCGAACTCATCCAACGTGCGATCCATGCTGGGCGCTTCACTTGCAAAAAGCAAGCGATCTACTGAGTTTTACTTGCGACATGCAAGCGATGCTAAGATCCAGCCATGAAGACAACTCTTAAAGAAGACTTTCGGTCCCATTGCGCGGTGAACTACGGCGTGGAGATTTTCGGCGACCGCTGGTCGCTCTTGATCATTCGCGACATCGTTTTTGTGGGAAAGAAGACGTATGGCGATTTCCTGAAATCGGAAGAGGGAATCGCGACCAATGTGCTTGCTTCGCGACTTGCCTTTCTTGAGAAGCAAGGCGTTCTCTCGAAGGCGCCCAGCCCCGACGACAGGCGCAAGGACTTTTACACGTTGACCGAGAAGGGCCTGGACCTCATTCCCATTGTGATCAACATTGTGCTCTGGAGCGCGAAGCATGATTCGAAGTCGTACGTGCGGCGCCGTGAGGAGTTTGTGGCTCGATTAATTCAAAACCCGATGCAGGTGAGCGAGGAAGTGAAAGCGCTGGTCCGCAATGGCGGTTGCATCTTTCCTGAGAGCGGGGGATGAACAAGGCGGCAAACGCGCCCTGTCACGGCGCATTTGGCACTTATCCAATCGTATAAGTTGCGGGCCTGTCAGCGAGGACCTGAAGCCGGCGTCGCCCTCACTTCAATCAGACTGTGGCGGCCCTTTTCCACGAGGCAGCCTCGCATCAAAATTGACGATCACGATCCATCAGTCGAACTTGACCAAGTCCTTAAAGATCAGCTGACCCCAGCTGTTTCCGCGCGCCTGCACAAGCAGTCCACCTTCCGAAAGCCCGCCCAGTTTGATCGGCGAGAAACCGAGATTTTCCGCCAGCGTACCAATCTCCGCTGCGGCGGCGTCGTCATCGCTCGCCAGGAACACGACTCTCCTGCCACCCTGTACGGCCGGGTCCTGATCAAGAACGCCAGCGACCAAATGGTTGAAGCCCTTTACCAGTCTTGCACCCGTGAAGGCCTGCGCGACGACCTTGGAAGAAGGCTGCCCTCCCAGTTCCTCAGGGGGCACGCCGTAGGCATTGGTCACATCGATGAGGGTCTTGCCCTTCCAGGTCGGCAGCGCCTTCGCGACATCCCGGTGCGACTCGAAACGGACAGCCAAAAAGATGATGTCCGCCGTGAGCGCTTCCACCAGTTTTTTGGGGATGATCGAGGGTCCGATCGCGGCCGCATCGGCAGCAAAACTTTCC
Source organism: Pseudomonas sp. 05L36 (assembly GCF_056398125.1). NCBI lineage: Bacteria > Pseudomonadati > Pseudomonadota > Gammaproteobacteria > Pseudomonadales > Pseudomonadaceae > Pseudomonas > Pseudomonas sp. 05L36. The sequence goes on from NZ_JBFTOU010000036.1 coordinate 23,582, forward strand.
GGGTCGCGCGTGGTTGCAACGGATACTTCGATGCCTTTGCGGGCAAACGCCTTGGCAAGCGCCTGGCCGAGTTTGCCGAAGCCGATAATTGCGTAGCTCATAATATTCTCCTGGGGTTGACCACGCCCTGCGGGCTCCGAAGATGGAATGGAGTGACCGCTCGGGCGTAGCGAATCAGATTTGCGCCAGACCGCCGTCGACGGCGACCTCACTGGCGGTCATGAAGCTGCTGTCTTGCGATGCGAGAAACGCGGCCGCCGCTCCGATCTCCGCCGGATCGGCCATGCGCTGGAGCGGATTCATCGCGGCGAAGACCTTCATGCCTTCCTCGCCTAGCGCTGCCTTCGCGAGTTCGGTCGCCGTCGGTCCGGGTGACAGCACGTTGACCCGGATGCCGGTGCCCTTCAGGTCCTCCGCCCAGGTCCGCGCGAGGTTGCGCACTGCCGCCTTGCTTGCGCTGTAGACGCTGAATGCCGGGGCGCCCGTGGTGCCGGCGCTCGATCCGGTCAGGATGATCGAACCGCCCTGCCCCATCAGCGGCAGCGCCTTCTGGACCGTGAAGATCAAGCCCTTCACGTTGGTCTCGAAGGTTTCGTCAATGTGCTCGGCGGTGATCTTGCCGAGCGCAAGCGGGCTTCCCGCCCCGGCATTGGCGAAGACGATGTCGAGGGTTCCGCGCTCGACCTTCACCGCCGCGTAGAGTCGGTCGAGGTCGGCCTGATCGGAGACCGAGCCCTTCACCGCACGGGCATTGGGCCCGAGCTCGGCCACGGCGGCGTCGAGCGCTTCCTGGCGGCGGCCGAAGATGAAGACGAAGGCGCCTTCCTCGATGAAGCGCTTCGCTGCGGCGAGGCCGATACCGGTAGCACCGCCGGTGATCACGGCGGTCTTTCCATTCAGTCTGGTCATGACGTGCATCCTTCGTTGGCGTTGTACCCAAGCAGGAAATTGCTTGCTTGAGACGAGGATGCAGCGCTGATAACCTAAGGACAAGTATGCACCTTTTGGTAAGTATCAAAAAATGACGACGACATCTGAAATCTGCGACACCGGTTGCGGGCTCAACGCCACGCTACGCATCATCTCGGGCAAGTGGAAACCGCTGGTCCTGTTTTTCCTGCGCGGCGGCCCGAAACGCTATGGCGAGCTCAAGCGTTTGATCCCTGGAGTCAGCGACAAGGTGCTGATCCAGCAGTTGAAGGATCTGGAAGCCGATCAGGTGCTTGCACGGACCGACTACAAGGAAGTGCCCCCGCGCGTGGATTACACGCTGACCCCCCTCGGCCGTAGTCTGGCTGATGCGATCATCCCGCTATGCACCTGGGGAACCGAGAACGCGGCGCAAATGGCAAGCATCTTCGCCAAGCGCGACGCTTTGGCCTGGCGGGATGCAGACGAACCGCTGAGCGGGACGATTTTGCGCAGGCGCGCGCCGTCTTTTCGCAGAGCGAACACCTGAGCCGCCACGCCAACAACGAGCGCAAGGGCTATACAACCCAGCGCACCTTTGAGCAATGGCGAATTCGGGTCAGTGACGATGGGGTGGCCATCGGGGACTCGACGCAACGTCTCCGAGACGGTCGGGACCATCAGCAAGAACGCCGTCAAGCTCAGAAAGATGGTTTCAAGGTACACCCTTGCCCGACCCAGCCAGACAACAAAGCCGACTCCGTAACCGGCGAGCAACAGCACGATCGTGACCGCCCCGATCACAGGGCTGATCGGTTGACCATCTTGAGCTGGCGGTTTTCCTGCTCCAGCTGCCGGATACGCTGCTGTTCGGCGGTTAGCGGTTTACCAATCCCGGGCTGCCCCAATTGCTCAGCCTCGTACTGCTGCACCCAGCGCCGGACGGCTGTCTCACCAATATTCAGATCGCGGCAGACCTGCGGAACAGTCAGCCCCTGGTCCTTGATCATCTTCACGACTTGCAGCTTGAAGCTGTCGTCGAATGTCCTGCGTTTGTCGGTCATGAAAAACTCCTCGATAGATGCATTTTCCACTTATCGAGGTGTCCGGGGAAATTAGACCACTACAAGTGATATTGCGCAGCTGCTGCCGCATAGGTGGCAACCGGTTCAGTGACGCAAGACGGGAGGCCCGGACGCATACCCTGGTTTGACGAATTGCATCGAGTGCCTCCTTGGGCTCTGTACGAAATATTATCGGACGAAGAGCGGTTACTGGATTCTTGGGCCAAATCCACCATAAGGTTTCAACGGTACAACAGAAGTAACTTCCAGCATCCCGGAATTTACCAGTGGCAGCGTTGCCAGCTTTTCCCGAACGGCAGCCTCGTTTTCGGCTTCAACCAGTAGGCAGGCGCCACCCATGTCACCCCGGTGCCAGATGTTGCGGATAAATCCCTCCAGATAGAGAGCCCTGGCACGCTGTGCTTCGGCTTCGAGATGAGGCGCAAAATCCGCGTCAGAAAAACGCTCCGAGACTCGACGCGAAAGCGTGATGAACTGCATATGTATATCCCCTTCAAGGCGTTCGTCGTTTAAACAGTTCACGGATAATTGCAAAAAATACTATTCTGGTCCAAGACGCGTTCTGCATGACTTGAGACCCGATTCACATGACCTTAGATCTTCGATTGCTTGTTGCGTTTATCGCTGTCGCTGAAACTGAAAATGTCGGTCAAGCCGCCAGCCGTCTACATATCTCGCAGTCGCCTTTGAGTCGGCAAATCATTCAGCTTGAAGCGCAGCTTGGCCTGAGGTTGTTCGAACGCGCACGTCAGCGCATGCGCCTGACTGACGAAGGACGTCTTTTCCATCAGGAGGCGCGCAGCCTGGTCGCCCATGCATCTGAAGTCGAAGCAGTGGCGCGCAGTATCGCTCTTGGTGAGACAGGCCATATTGCCGTGGGTTATGTCGAAGCGGCCATGCACTCCAATGTATTACCGCGTGCCCTTGCGGGTCTGCAATCAGGCCATCAGGCTGCTACCTTCGAACTCCGCCCCATGGGCTCCTCAGAACAATCCGAGGCCCTGCTCGGTAGAGCGCTCGATTTCGGGCTGGTTTATTCAGTTCCTGAGAGCGCAGACATAGAGTCCATGGAGGTTTCAAGCGAAGCGCTACTGCTTGTTCTGGAAAAAAGACATGCTATGGCCACGCAAGCGAGCATTGCTCCTCAAGACTTGAACGGGGAGCGTTGGGTTGCCTTGGCCCGGTCAAAAAATCCTGCGGCCCGCCAGCGTTTTCTTGAGAACTGTTCCGCTTGCGGTTTCTTGCCTGACATCAAGGTAGAGGCGGATGACCTGCTGGCAGCCCTGCGGCTGGTGGCCTCAGGTTTGGGCATTACCTTTGTCCAGGCGAGTCTTCGGGATTTTCTTGCAGATAGCGTCATATTTCGCGAGCTGCCCTGGTTTCCTTCACGGGTCAGGGTCTATGCCATCTGGCGCAAGGACGACCCCAAGCCGCTTGTCGCGACGCTCCGGCAAGCGCTCTTGGCGGCTGCATAAATGGGCGACCGTTTAACCAGGCAAGGTGTGTTCCGCGGACGCTTACGGTGCTGATGACGCCGGAATGAGCTCATCCTGAAAGACAGCTTTGGGCCTGGTATAACCAGATTCAAGAAAGGCCAAGCGTGCAGGAATGGCGAGCGATGGTAGAGCATGGTGCGCCACGCAGTTGACTTCATACATTTGCCCTAGAGTAGCTAGCTCGTCTTACAATACTTTCACATCCGTTGGCGTACGGTAGATCTAGCTCCTTTTGTGATTCCCAGCCCGCCCTCCCCATCGCGGGCTTTTTTTCGTCCACAAAAACTGCTGACCGCCTGGCATCTCGGTTAAGACGCTATGGATTAACTCTCGCCGGGCCTCGGCGGCCCGAAGTAGCGATTAGACCAAGCCACCTCCAAAGCCAAAACGCTTTGAGTTGTCTCATCTCAGTTGACAGTCAAACGCATTTCACCTGCTTTTTCCGCACCATCCAAATCCTTAATCTGAGCCCCATGTTGAACGACAACATTCACTCACATCAAAAGGACTTCATCATGAGCAACGCTACCTACAACCGCTTGAACAAAGACGACGCTGTAGTTCTGCTGGTCGACCACCAAACCGGTCTGATTTCCCTGGTTCAGGATTTCACGCCCAACGAGTTCAAGAACAACGTGTTGGCCCTGGCAGACGTAGCCAAGTTTTTCGAGCTGCCGACTATTCTCACCACCAGTTTTGAACAAGGCCCAAATGGCCCATTGGTGCCGGAGCTGAAGGAGATGTTTCCTGACGCGCCTTACATCGCTCGACCTGGTCAGATCAATGCCTGGGACAACGAAGATTTCGTCAAGGCAATCAAGGCCACCGGTCGCAAGCAGTTGATCATTGCCGGTGTAGTCACGGACGTTTGCGTAGCGTTCCCTACCCTGTCGGCACTGGCAGAAGGTTTTGACGTGTTCGTGGTGACCGACTCTTCCGGCACGTTCAACACTACTGTGCAACAGGCAGCGTGGAACCGCATGACACGGGCCGGTGCTCAAATGATGAACTGGTTCTCGGTGGCCTGTGAGCTGCAGCGCGACTGGCGCAACGACATCGAAGGTCTGGGTAACCTCCTGTCCCAGCGTATTCCGAACTATCGCAACTTGATGAACAGCTACTCGGCGTTGACTGCACGCCAATCGTAAGTCTGGTCGGTAACCCAAGGCCCGCTTTTGCGGGCTTTGGGCATGGGCTTCATGTGGGATAGCTTCATAGCGCTTAACGGAATGGGGCCCTCGATGGGCCCTTTCTTGTACTCACCCCAGAAATCACTTGGTCAGCCAAGACTCGACGGTCGCGGAGCCGTGCTCTGCTATCCATTACTTCCGCAATTGCCAATGTTTTTCTTAAGACCATGAGCAAACGATCGGTTCGATTACTGCCAGTTACACAGGGATCGATAATCGTCCACCCAATAAATCTTACGGCTAAAAACCACCTCTGTTGCCGAATCGACATACAAATGCAGTTTAGTGAGATTTGAACCAGCTAGGGTGCAGCACAGGAAAATGTTCCTTTAGCCAACCCACAAATGCATCCACCTGAGGTGCAAGGTGCGTTCTGCTTGGATACAGGACAGAAACCAGGCGAGGCTGGGGACGAAATGCCCCGAGCACTTCAACCAGTTCTCCGCTTTCGAGGAAAGTCTCAACGGTAATTCCCGGCGCTTGAATAATGCCGAAGCCTGCAACACCGCATTGAACGTAGGCATTCGACTCATTCACGGTGATACCACCATGAGGAGAATGTGGACGATCTTCACCGTCTACCGAGAAATGCCAAGGCAGCGGTCTGTGATTCTGACCAGAAAGGAAGCTGACACATCGATGGTCTGCTAGATCGTTTAGGGTTCTGGGTACCCCGCAGGCTTGGAGATAACCTGGAGACGCACAGGTCACCATGGTGGCGGTACCAATTTCTCTAGCTACCATGCTTGAGTCCGGGAGGTCACCGATTCGCAATGCACAGTCGATGCCCTCGGCTACGAGATCTACCGCACGGTCGGTCACGCCCAGCGCAAGCTCGATTTCGGGAAATGCCTCCGTAAATCTTCTCAGGCTTTCCATGAAGCTGTGCTGGGAAAATGCAGTGGGGATGTCAATGCGAAGCCGTCCCCGCAACGTCGATCCGCTACGATCGAACATGGAAGTGGCTTCTGCGATTGTTGCCAAAATCTCTTTGACGCGCTCATAAAACCGCTCGCCCTCAGCAGTCAGTTTCACTTTACGGGTAGTGCGTTGGAACAGCCGTACACCCAGCGAAGCTTCCAGATCCTGAATGGTGCGTGTGACGTGCGGGCGTCCTGCCTGCATTGCCTCCGCGACTTTGGTGAAGCTTCCCAACTCAGCCAGCTTGGCGAATACCTGCATCGACTGTAGAAGCTCCATGAGTCTCTTTCTCGGGAAACATGATAACTGGATGATTGTTGCTGATCAGGATAACAATCCTGTTGGTTTCTGCACATTTATCTAGTGCCGCGAAATCTCAACAATGTCCTCAGCGTAAGGGAGGAGCTTTCCTCCCCTGCACATTCAAAATTGCTGGAGACTGAAAATGAAAGCGTGGCTTCTGAAAGATTTCGGATTGGACAATCTTGTGCAGGGGGAAGCTGAGACACCCGTGCCCAAAGCTGGAGAACTGCTGGTAAAAGTGGGGGCTGTATCGCTCAACTTCCGGGACAAGGCTATCGTTGACGGCATCTATGAGCCTCATATGGTGCCCCAGCCGCTAATCCCTGTAAGCGACGCAGCAGGTACTGTCGTGGCAGTCGGTGATGGCGTCAGCCGCTTCTCTATCGGAGATCGAGTTAACTCACACCTTTACTCACGTTGGTTGGATGGCATGCCTGGGCCAGATGAGCCCAACTACTGCTTCGGCTCGCCATTGCCGGGTGGGCTGGCGGAGTACATGATTATCCATGAAGACAGCGCGGTACGTGCTCCCGACAACATGTCAGATGAGGAAGCTGCGACCCTTCCAATTGCTGCTCTGACGGCATGGTATGCGCTCGTTGATTTCGGCCAGATCGAGGCAGGCCAAACCGTTCTGGTTCAGGGCTCAGGAGGTGTTTCTGTATTCGCAACACAAATTGCAACGGCACTTGGCGCTAAAGTTATCGTCACCTCCAGTCGAGATGACAATCTGCAAGCTGTGAAAAAACTGGGTGCTGTTGCGGGTATAAATTATCGCACTAGCCCTGAGTGGGCAGAGGAAGTACTGAAGCTCACTGACGGCAAGGGGGTCGATCTCCTCCTGGATGTGGCAGGTGGGGACGGCATCAATCAGTCGGTTGCAGCGACAAAGGCAGGAGGACGTATCGCACAGATCGGCTTCCTTACCGGCCAAACCTCTGCGCTGAACCTGATGCCTTTGATCTTCCGGCAAACGACGATTCGTGGCATCGCGGTTGCTCCTCGCTCCTCATTTGATCGCATGAACGAATTCTTGAATGAGCACAAGATTCGCCCGGTAATCGACCACGTGTATCCATTTGATCAAGCACGCCAAGCGTATGAGCACTTGGCCAGGGGCGCCTTTGGCAAGGTAGTAATCAAAATCTCGTAAGATCAAGAAAGGGACTGGGTCATCCGGCGATTGAATACCGACTCCACTAACTAAAGTCGATAGCTGTGATCGAAGGGTTTCAGCGAAGAATCCCTAGTCAAGCACAAAGCCGCCGGACGACCCAAGTAATTAAGGCGCTACATGCGTTTGGAAAATCTTGCTAACCACAGTCCACTTGCCTTCGACTTTCAGCAGATGAAAGAAGTCGGTGAAGGAGACGCCTGACATATCGTTGGCGTCGATGCGAGCACTAGCGGCAGTACCGACGATCTCTATGCGGGTAATAGCAGCCTTTGCGTGAGGAGATGGGCGGAAATCCTTGTCGATCCCATCGAACAGGATTGGAATCGCGCCCCCGGACAACTTGCCATCGGCGCCGACGCTGTACATCGTTGCATGTTCGTTGAACGCGGGCTTCATGATGCTGCTCTTGGCCTGCCTGCAGCCCTCAATGTACTTGTTCAGCACCTCAGTGATAGCTTGGTATTCGTCTACGTACGCAGGTTTGTTCATTGTTTTACTACTGATAACTTGTGGGTCGCCAGGTAGGTTTTCTGCTTGAGCAATCGCGCCAAAGCTCGAAATCAGGGCGACAAAAAACAAACTCTTGATAGAAGTAATTTTCATTTTCTCACTCTTAATTTAATAAGTAATGCGATTATTAGTTTATGCTCAACTGCAAAAAGCACAGTGGGTGTTCCGAAAAACTTTGATGCTACTGTAGCTTCGCAATGAAATGAACGATGTGTTTCCAGTAATAACTCCCACAGTTCCACCGTAACCTGCGGGTTCTTTTTTTGAAGTTACTCGCTCAGGTTGTTCTTGAGTTCTTGAGATGCCTGCTCGATCGCGGTGCGGGGCGCCGGCAGATGGCTGAATGCGTTCGAAAGCCCAAAATCGTGAATCATGCCGTTGTAGCGTACCGACTTCACAGGCACACCCGCAGCGTCGAGCTTGCGGCCGTACGCTTCAGCTTCATCGCGCAGGACATCGAATTCTGCAGTCTGGATCAGCGTCGGCGGCAAGCCCTTCAGCTGCTCGGTAGTGGCCTGCAGTGGAGAAGCGTAAATCTGTTTGCGTGCCTCGGCGTCGTGTGTGTAGTTGTCCCAGAACCACACCATCAAGTCCTTCGTCAGGAAATAGCCGTTGGCAAATTCCTTGTACGACGGAGTGTCGAAATTGGCATCTGTCACCGGACACAGCAACACTTGCGAACGCAGTGTGGGCCCACCCTTCTCGTTGGCCATCAAGGCAACTACAGCGGCGATGTTCCCACCTGCGCTGTTGCCAGCTACGGCGAGGCGCGTGCCGTCTACCATGATCTCTTTACCATGTTCGGCCACCCATTTTGTCGCGGCATAGGCTTGATCGGTAGCGACGCCGTATGCTGCCTCTGGCGAGAGGCTGTAGTTGACGAAGACCGCCACCGCACCCGAACCTACTACTAGGTCACGCACCAGACGTTCGTGGGTCGGGAAGTCGCCCAGCACCCAGCCGCCGCCGTGGAAATACATGAACACGGGCAGGGTCTTCTGTTGGGTACCGACCGGACGCACGATGGTCAACTTCAGATCGCTGCCGTTGACGCGTATCGTCATCACGCTGACATCAGCTGCCGGCAAGGCCACTTGGGGGGCAGCCTGGGCGGCCACCAGCGCGGCGCGGGCCTCGACCGGCGTCATGGAGTCGAGCGTCTTACCGCCTTCAAGGGATTGCAAGAATTTTGCGGTGTTGTGTTCAACGCCGGGCTGGCTGGCTGCAAAAGCACTACCAAGGGACAGGGTCGCAGCGGTAAGGGCCAGAGCGGATGTGAGGGTTTTCATGATCTTTCCTCTGTATTACCTGAGTGAGTGCATCGTTTTAAATAGCGAGCTACTTCGTATTTTTGTTGCGTCTTCACTCAGGCAGTGGAAGACAACGACTTGAAGGTCGTATGCCGGACGCACAGTTCCAGCGCCGCTCGTCTGCAAACAAAAACACAGCAGGCATGCTGGGAAGCCTCATCCGTGCCTACCCAAGGAGGACAGAGGTTCAATGCGCTACGTGGGTATGGAAGATCTTGCTGACGACTTTCCACTCGCCATCGACTTTCAACAGATGGAAAAAGTCGGTGAAGGAGATGCCTGACATGTCGTTGGCGTCGATGCGAGCGCTAGCCGCCGTACCGACAACCTCGATGCGGGCTATAGCGGCCGGTGCGTCAGGAGACGGGCGGAAACCCGTGTCGATCCCATCGAACAGGATTGGAATCGCGCCGCCGGCCAGCTTACCGTCGCCATCGACGCTAAACATGGTCGCTTGCTCACTGAAAGCTGGCTTCATGATGCTGCTTTTGGCCTGCTTGCAGCCCTCAATGTACTTGTTCAGCACCTCGGTGATGGCTTGGTATTCTTGTACGTAAGTCGGTTTGCTCATGTTTTTACTCCTGCTTCATTGGGTTGCTATTGATCACTGATTTGATTTATGCAAAAAAAGCTTCAGGCTTTGGTATCAAGCCAGACAGATCCATAACGCGTGTAGGCGTCAGGACTCTCTATGACTTCCTTCAGATCATCTGCAGCGGTGCGAACCCAGAATGGATCACGCAGCATTTGTCGCCCTACAAACACCAGATCAGCGCGGCCGTTTTGCAAGATTTCTTCGGCCTGACGCCCACTCTGAATCACACCCACAGCACCTGTAGCAATATGCAACTCCTTACGCAGTAATTCAGCGGCCGGTACCTGGTACCCCGGGTAGGTCTGCACCTTGACCATCTTGATTCCGCCGGAGCTGCAGTCGATCAGGTCAACACCCTGCTCTTTCATCCAGCGACCATATTCAAGGAACGACTCAGGCGTGTTTCCGCCTTCGGTGTAATCAGAGCTGGATATCCGTACGAACAGAGGACGATCTTCCCAGTGAGTTTTAACCTCTTCCAAAACTTCGCGCAGGAAGCGATAGCGACGCTTGGCATCACCTCCATATTCGTCGTCGCGCATGTTGGCTAGTGGCGAGAGAAACTCACTAAGCAAGTAGCCATGCGCGGCGTGGATCTCGAGCACATCGAATCCCGCTTCGCGGGCGCGCCGTGCGGCATCGCCATATAGCTTTACCAAACCCGGAATTTCATCAGCTGCGAGTTCGCGGGGAACAGGGCTGGTATCCGTGAAGGGAATCGCCGACGGAGCGATATGAATGAGATTAGGCAAATCGGCATTGCGCCCGGCATGGCCAATTTGAGCGCCAGCTTTTGCCCCAAAGCCGTGGAGCAGTTCAGTCAGCGCCTTCAGGCCGCCAATATGCTCATCGCTCCAGATACCCAAGTCACCGGCCCCTATACGAGCATCAGCCTCGATAGCCAGCGTTTCTGGAAAAATCAGCCCCGCCTGACCTAAAGCTCGAGCACCATAATGAACTCGGTGCCAGTCAGTGACAAAGCCATCATCAGCGGCCATGTGCATGCACATAGGGGACATAACGACCCGGTTTTTCAGTTTCAGGCCTTTAATTTCATGGGGGGATAGCAACAAGCTCATCTGGCGGATTCCATAGTGGTTAATATGGAATCATGCTAACGTCCACAGCATCTTTACGTAAGTACGCACAATTTTGTGCTGTAGGCACATTTTTTATACCATGGAGATACCCAGTGAAGAAATGCGCTCCTCAGGGAGAAGTTGAAGCGTTTGCTTGCCCCGTCGCGTTTACCGTTGATGTGATCGGCGGGAAATGGAAATCGCTCATACTGTTCCACCTGATGTCCGGAACAAAGCGGTTCAACGAGTTGCGCCGGTTAATTCCGGATGTGACTCAGAGGATGCTCACCCTTCAGTTGAGAGAGCTGGAGACAGACAGAGTTATCCATCGCGAAATCTATCGCGAAGTGCCGCCCAAGGTGGAGTATTCGCTCACAGAATTAGGCAACACACTTGCGCCTTTGGTCAGTGCGATGCGGGAATGGGGAGCGGTGCATGAGAGTACGATCTTAGAGTTCAGGCGCTCTGCGGTCGATGACGATCAGTTTGAATCTCTGGCCTAGTTTTAGATTCTATTGCCTCAATGACTTTGTGTTCGATGGGCTGGCTCACATTAATGAGGCAGCAGTTGGACGATCTCATTCGCTTGCTGCGTCGGCAGCCGCGTCAGCAAATTTTTGAGATAGGCGAAGCCTTCAAAGGAACAAACTCAGTAACCTTTATGGGTCATCAGCGACTTCGCTACATCGATGATGTGCTGCCGCATGTCTTGAATAGGTTTCTTCATAGGGTGGATAGCCCACAGAAAACTAGACCGGTTGTCTATAGACGTTTTCCCGATCTAGCTTTCTTCCATCCCTCAAATCACCAAGCCTCACCTCAGTGCCCGACGATGGAAACGGAAACTGTTGCTCAGATCGAATTATTTGTTTGGAAATGACGAATTATTTGACCAGCATCGTTACTCCCCTGCCCCTCGGGTCTGTCACCGGTTCCGGGATACCGCCATTCACCTTGATCGCCTGAATATCACCATTGAAGCCCTGGTTGATTAGGTTATAGCCCTTAGCGTCGAGATCTCTGGCCAATCGCCCTGTGATCGGAGAGTAAGGCTCCCAGAAAATGGTATTTGCTGGCAGCAATTGATGATGAAAGCGCATCGCGCCAACCGCATCCTTTAGCGGCAATTTGAAGTCATAGATATTGCTCACCACCTGAAAGATCGACGTAAAAATTCTAGGGCCACCCGGCGTGCCGATGACCAACGCGACCTTCCCGTCCTTCAGGAAGATGGTCGGAGACATCGAGGAAAGTGGTCTCTTTCCGGGCTCAATCGCATTGGTGTCATTACCGACAACCCCCATCTGATTGGGCACTCCGGCAAGGGCAGAGAAGTCATCCATCTCATCGTTGAGCAGTATTCCGGTTTTACTGGCAACCACTCCAGACCCGAAGAAGCCATTCAATGTGTAGGTGTTCGATACCGCGTTCCCCCATTTGTCGACAATTGAAAAATGAGTCGTTTCCGGTTTTTCCGGGAAGGTAATGTTCAAACCTGCGACTACTTTGCTGGTGTCTGAGGGTGCCGAAACACTCACTTCTGCTGCACGCCGCAGTAGGTAATTATGATCCAGCAGCTGTCTTACCGGAACCTTGTAGAAATCGGGATCGCCCAGGTAGTGAGCTCGGTCGGCAAACACTCGCTTTTCGATTTCTGCGACCAGATGAATGTACTCTGGTGAATTCAGCGGCACGCCACTAAAATCCGCGTTTCGAGCTTCTTTCATCTTCAATAGCTGAACCAGAGCGATCCCACCGGAGCTGGGCGGTGGCGCGGTCACCACTTGGAAGCCATTCCAGTTTGCCTGTATCGGCTCTCGCCAAATTGCCTTGTAGTTCCGCAGGTCGGCTTCGCTGATAAGTCCGCCATGCTCTGTCATATCAGCGACGATCAGTTCGGCTGTCTTGCCGCAATAGAAACCTGCAGCGCCGTGCTTCGCGATTCGCTTCAATACCGCTGCCAGTTCAGGCTGCTTAAAGATCATGCCCGACTGCAACGTACCAAAATGCTCAGAGAAATTGGTTTTTCCAGCGAATCGCTGTTGGTTTTCCGTTGCCGCCAAACCGGCTAGCATTTCATCAACTCGAAAGCCTGCATCTGCATAGCGAATTGCCGGCTCGACCAGCGCCTGCCAGCTGAGCTTTCCAAGACGCTGATGGGCTTCCCACAAGCCGGCGACCGTGCCTGGCACGCCCACGGCTTTGTAGCCAAGCACGCTGCTTTGGGTGCTATCAGCAGGGATCACATGGCCTGCGCCGGTGACGAACATGTCCCTGGTCGCCTTGAGCGGTGCCCGCTCGCGGTAGTCAAGAAAGTAAGGTTTACCCTCGTGATAGATCGTCATAAACCCACCACCGCCAATGTTCCCCGCTTCCGGATAGGTAACGGCTAGCGTGAATGCAATGGCCACCGCCGCATCGATGGCGTTGCCACCTTTGGCGAAGATGGCTTTGGCGGTTTCGGCCGCATAACGATCAGGCACTGCCACCGCAGAATGGGTCAACTGGAGCGATTGAACAGTGTTACCTGAAACGGCCTGAGCATTTCCCACGGTTAGGAAGCAAGCGAGTAAAACCGCACAAAACAAAGCAAACTTACGGTGTGAATCGAGAAAGGATTCTTTGCACATAAAGCACCTTATTTTTTATTAATAATCGGCAGCAAAACTCGGAAACCCGAATCGATACAGTTAAGAAAAAATCCAACTGCACAACTCAGAGCCCGGCAAAGAGAACAGACATAAAAATTTATTGTTGAACCAAGAAAACAAGAAGGGCCAAAGGCTTTTGATGGCCGATGGCTCCTCATGGGTAACTATGCTTTCTGTGCTACCCGCTCAGCTCTCGAAGGCTCAAGGGCTGCCTTTTCCCATTTGGCGATAACCAATGGTGCAATCGCATTACCCAACACGTTCAGCGTGGTTGTTCCGCTATCGATAATCCTGAAGATCCCCGCGATAAGCGCTACCCCTTCCAATGGAAGACCGGCTGACGCCAACGTCGCAGACAAAATAATGATGGCAAATCCAGGTACACCGGCAGCACCTTTGGAAGTCAGCACCATCGTGACCACCAGCAGAATCTGCTGAGAAAGCGACAGGTCGATCCCATAGAGTTGAGCGACAAAAATCGTAGCCACGCCAAGGAAAATCGACGCGCCATCCAGATTGAATGCGTAACCCACCGGCACCACAAAACTGACGATGCGGCGCGGAACGCCATAGCTTTCCAGTTTGCTCATCAACTGCGGCATGACCGCTGCGGATGCGGCACTCGAGAACGCAAGGATCAGCTCATTTCGGAAATACTTGATCAGCTTGAAAATGTTCTCGCCGATCAGATAGCAAATTCCGCCGAGAACCACCAACGCAAAGACAATCAGTGCCAGGTAGACCACACCAATCAGTTTGAGCAAGGGCAATAGCGAGGCAAAGCCAAAGGTCGCAACAGTCGCGCCGATCATGCCAAATACACCTATAGGAGCGTACGCCATGACGATTGAGACGACTTTGAACATCGCATCGGAAATACCCTGAACCACGGCGACCACTGGCGCGCTCTTCTCCCTGGGCAGCGAGTTCAATGCCATGCCGAACAACACGGCGAAGAACAGCACCGACAACAGCTTGGCTTCGGACATTGCCACAAATACGTTGTCCGGGACGATGTTCTGCACAATCACGAGAGCGCCCTTCGAAGGTTCCATCGTGATGGACGCAGCGCTATGCGTAATACCGGAAATATCAGTCCCTGTGCCAGGCTCGAAGATGTTCGCGAAACACAGACCCATCACAATCGCCAAGCCGGTGATCGCAAAAAAATACCCCAGCGACTTTATGCCCATACGGCCAAATGACTTGTTATCTCCGCCTCCAGCGATGCCCAGGATCATGCAACAAAACACGATCGGCACAACCACCATCTTCATCATCTTGATGAAAATATCGCCAAGCGGTTTCAGGATCTCCGCGCTAACCCACGATTGATACTGCGGATGGGTATTGAAGTACCAGCCGACGAGCACACCAAGCAACAGCCCGGCAATGATTTGCCACACCAAGGGAATACGTTTCATGTCTAGCCTTCTTGTTGGAATGAAAGGACTGCGTTAACTGGCAGTTGCTAGAGTCATGAGCTTCCAGCTCACTTGAGTTCAAATGGCACAACGCTGTTGTGCCAACACTTTTCTTATTTTGCGAAGAGCTGGCTCATATCCTTGAACGCCTTGAATTCAAGGGCATTACCGCATGGGTCGAACAAGAACATGGTGGCTTGCTCGCCGACCTGCCCTTTGAAACGAATGTAGGGTTCGATCACAAACTCCGTGCCGAAAGACTTCAAGCGCTCGGCCAGCGCCTCCCATTCTTCCCAGCCCAGGATGATGCCGAAGTGCGGAACAGGTACGTCGTGGCCGTCTACCGGGTTGCTATGGACGCTTTCCTGGGAAGCGGTTTTTGGGTGTTCGTGAATAACCAGTTGGTGGCCATAAAAGTTGAAGTCGACCCACTGGTTGCTGGAACGACCTTCTTCCAGCCCGAACACTTCGCCGTAAAATGTGCGTGCGCCAGCGAGGTTGTAAACGGGGATTGCGAGGTGGAAAGGCGAGAGGCTCATCAGAACTCCAATACAGTTTTTTTGTTGGTGAAGGACGGAGCGTATGAAGGCTGGCCGTTGGTTTTTCGCGACGCTTCAAGTTCCGCCGTCCCACCGACATCGGCTGATAGGCTCGGGCAGTTGCCGGGGGATGGGCACATCGTAGGGCGGCCAACAAAGTAAAAAAATCAATATAATTTTCTTAGAAACACAATTAATATTTGTGAATGATTAAAGAACTCAAAACACTCATCGCCGTTGCACGGGAAGGTACGTTTGCCGCTGCCGGGAATAAAATCGGCCTCACCCAAGCAGCGGTGAGCGCCCAGATTCAGCGTCTGGAGGCCGAGCTCGGCTTTGAGATATTCGACAGGAAGGGACGCTCAGCCCACCTAAACAGGATGGGCCATCAAATACTCCTGCAAGCGCAAGAGCTGCTTCGGCTTTACGACAATCTGGGCTCCACCACGGTCGGACTTCCTGCGAGCGTTCTGGTGAACATCGGTGCTATCGCTTCCGTACAGCGCTCCTATCTTCCAGATGCACTAGCCAAGTTTCACCAACAATGCCCGCAATGCCGAAGCCGCGTAATCCCGGGGCTATCGATGGAGTTGGTCAACCTCGTGGATGCCGGCGAAATCGACATGGCGGCAATTATTCGCCCGCCCTTCTCGCTTCAAAGCGATCTACGCTGGACGACCTTGGCGCTTGAGCCCTACCGGCTGATCGTTCCGCGCGACGTGCCGGGAGAAGATTGGTCAGAACTACTTTCAAGCCAACCATTCATTCGGTACGACCGATCATCCTTCGGGGGCAGGCAGGTGGATCGCTTCCTTCGGCACATGCATTTCACCTTGCGGGAGGTTTGCGAGCTGGATGAACTAGAGGCGATCATCAAGCTAGTGGCCAATGGCGTTGGTGTAGCGCTGGTGCCGCAGACAGCAACCCATCAGGAATGGCCCGTAGGTGTACGAGCGCTCGATCTCGGACAGCACACCTTCCACCGTGATATCGGGCTCGTGCACAGATCTAGACAGAGCTTTACCGAACCGGTGCGGATACTTGCCCAGCTTATAAGTGATCAAGTAAAGATTGGCTCCGAATAAAGTCCGAGCAATAAAAAGGGCCCGCGAGGGCCCTGGTTTGTACTCAATGTTCCGTCCTGAATAAGGTTTACACCTTCTGACCCATTCTCAGGAGGGAGTAATGAACGCGGGAGAAAGGCGCAGTCAGCGTGATTACACGCTGACCTTTAAATTGTCGGTCGTCGATCAGGTCGAAAAAGGCGAGTTGAGTTATAAA
>NZ_JBFTOU010000037.1:0-37590 GCF_056398125.1 Pseudomonas sp. 05L36
CGTCGGTCTAGCCAGATGCATTCTTTATCGGCGCTTGGGTGAAAGGAGGAGGGGCGAAATCTCCCACGGATCTGTACTGCGCTAACAGTCAGAATCGAGCTTTGTCCCTCCTCCTCCCTTCAAGTCCTAGCATACAAGCGAGCTTGCTCCCACATTTGTTTTGTGTCGCTCCTCCAGTCATGTCTAGACAACCCCACCCGTCGAAACAAATGGATATAAAAATCCGTTTGTCATTTTCAGTGCTGTATCCTGCCCAAGCTTTTTAAAAGCGCGGATCTACCAGATCTATCAACAGACTTAGCGAGGAGCGCGACTATGCACGAGATTCCTAATCTCCCCTTCCCAAGCCTGCACGAACCTGAGCAGACGACCACGCAGCAAGCCGGAGCCCAACAGCCCGAGCCGAAAGAAGCCACTGACAGCCGCCAGGCTGACAGAGAAGACTGAAACACCCGCCGTACAGACCGTGTGGAAAGCGCTAACATGCGCTTTCCACACTGCCTGAAAGAGCCTTTACCCATGACCGATGAATTCAGCGAAGCGCAGGCCAGGGTCCTGATCGGCACCGCCGAGAAAATGATCGAGATCTGGAATCGCCTCTCTCCCGAGAAACAAACCGCCTTGCTCGCCCGCTTCGGCACCCAGGAAAATGCGCTGGCCGCCCTGGTCACCACGCAGCTGGTCGCTCCCGTCAAACCTGAATGACAGCGCCCGGCAAATAGTTTTACTTTTTCACAACCTGCGACTGTCCACACCGCTATCATAAGCAGCCTATCTATCCTGCTTTACCGTGGACCTTTACCCATGCCTGAAAACCAGCGCCCCCTGGCGGTCACGCTGCAAGTTGTTTCCATCGTCCTGTTTACCTTTATCGGCTACCTGAACATCGGCATTCCCTTGGCCGTATTGCCCGGCTACGTCCACAGCGACCTGGGCTTCGGCGCGGTGATCGCGGGCCTGGTGATCAGCGTGCAATACCTGGCCACCCTGCTCAGCCGCCCCTATGCCGGGAAGATCATCGACAACAAGGGCAGCAAACTGGCCGTGATGTATGGCCTGGCCGGTTGTGGCTTGAGCGGTGTGTTCATGCTGGTCTCGGCCTGGACCCAGAGCCTGCCGACCTTGAGCCTGATCAGCCTGTTGATCGGCCGCCTGGTGCTCGGCAGCGCGGAAAGCCTGGTGGGCTCGGGCTCGATTGGCTGGGGCATCGGCCGCGTCGGCGCGGCGAACACGGCCAAGGTCATCTCCTGGAACGGTATCGCCAGCTACGGCGCACTGGCTGTCGGCGCGCCCTTGGGTGTGTTGCTCGTCCATCAACTGGGCTTGTGGAGCATGGGGGTGAGTATTGTGTTGCTGGCGATCCTCGGCCTGCTGCTGGCCTGGCCGAAAACCGCCGCACCAATCGTTGCCGGTGAGCGCCTGCCGTTCATGCATGTGCTCGGGCGGGTCTTCCCCCACGGCTGTGGCCTGGCCTTGGGTTCCATTGGTTTCGGCACCATCGCCACCTTCATCACTCTGTATTACGCCACGCAACACTGGGACAACGCGGTGCTGTGCCTGAGCCTGTTCGGCGCCAGCTTCATCGGCGCGCGCTTGCTGTTCGGCAACCTGATCAACCGTCTCGGTGGCTTTCGCGTGGCGATTGCCTGCCTGTCGGTGGAGACCCTGGGCCTGTTGCTGCTGTGGCTGGCACCCGACGCTCATTGGGCACTGGCGGGCGCGGCGCTGAGCGGGTTCGGTTTTTCGCTGGTGTTTCCGGCGCTGGGCGTGGAAGCGGTCAATCTGGTGCCCGCCTCCAGCCGTGGTGCGGCGGTGGGTGCTTATTCGCTATTCATCGATTTGTCGCTGGGGATCACCGGGCCATTGGCCGGTGCGATTGCGGCGGGATTCGGCTTTGCTTCGATCTTCCTGTTCGCCGCACTCGCCGCGCTCAGCGGTCTTGCGCTCAGCGTCTACCTGTACCGGCAGGCGCCGAAGCAACGCGAAACGCGAGACGTGCGTTAGAAATCGACCTTGCCGCGCCCGGCCTTGATGTTGCCTCGCTTGGATTTGGATTCGAGCCGACGGGTTTTTGAGCCGAGCGTCGGCTTGGTCGGGCGGCGTTTCTTTTCGACCTTGGTGGCACTCTGGATCAGCTCTATCAAACGTTCCAGCGCATCGGCACGGTTCTGCTCCTGCGTCCGGTACTGCTGGGCCTTGATGATCAACACACCGTCGCTGGTGATGCGGCTGTCGCGCAGTGCCAGCAGCCGCTCCTTGTAGAACTCGGGCAAGGACGACGCCGGAATGTCGAAGCGCAGGTGCACGGCACTGGAAACCTTGTTGACGTTCTGCCCACCGGCCCCCTGGGCGCGAATGGCCGTCAACTCGATCTCGGCATCCGGCAGGTGCACGTTGTTGGAAATCACCAGCATGGAAAAGCGTCCGTATTCAGAGCGTGCAGGATACCGCGATCAGATCTTCAGCACGCCACAAATCCCTTGTGGGAGCGAGCTTGCTCGCGATAGCGGTGTGTCAGGCAGCGATGATGTCGACTGACACGGCCTAATCGCGAGCAAGCTCGCTCCCACAGGGAAATGTGTACGTGCAGAAACGACAAACCCGGCACTTGGCCGGGTTTGTCGTTTCTGCGCGGAGTTACTCCACTGCGGCCTGCAAGGCACGCTGAGCACTGCGCTTGTTCTTGATGCAGTAGCAGACCCACATGAACACCAGCCACACCGGAATCGCATACACCGATGTCTGAATCCCCGGAATCAACAGCATCACGCCAAGGATGAACACCACGAACGCCAGGCAGACGTAGTTCCCGTATGGGTACCACAAGGCCTTGAACAGCGGCGTCTGTTTGGTCTTGTTCATGTGCTGGCGGAACTTGAAGTGCGAGTAGCTGATCATCGCCCAGTTGATCACCAGGGTGGCCACCACCAGCGACATCAGCAGTTCCAGCGCGTTTTGCGGGATCAGGTAGTTCAGCAGTACCGCGATCAGGGTCACGGCGGCCGAGGCCAGGATCGAACGCACTGGCACGCCACGCTTGTCGATCTTCGCCAGGCCCTTCGGCGCGTCGCCCTGCTCAGCCATGCCCAGCAGCATGCGGCTGTTGCAGTAGGTGCCGCTGTTGTACACCGACAAGGCAGCGGTCAGAACCACGAAGTTGAGGATGTGCGCAGCGGTGTTGCTGCCCAGCATCGAGAACACTTGCACGAACGGGCTGCCGCTGTAGGAGTCACCGGAGGCGTTCAGGGTGGTCAGCAAGCTGTCCCATGGAGTCAACGACAGCAGGATGATCAGGGCACCGATGTAGAAAATCAGGATCCGGTAGATCACCTGGTTGATGGCTTTCGGGATCACGGTTTTCGGCTTGTCGGCTTCAGCTGCGGTGAAACCGAGCATTTCCAGACCACCGAAGGAAAACATGATAAACGCCATGGCCATCACCAGACCGCTGACGCCGTTCGGGAAGAAGCCACCGTGGGACCACAGGTTGCTGACCGCCGCTTGCGGGCCGCCATTGCCGCTGACCAGCAGGTAACTGCCCAGGGCGATCATGCCGACGATCGCCACGACCTTGATGATCGCGAACCAGAACTCGGCCTCGCCGAACACTTTGACGTTGGCCAGGTTGATCGCGTTGATCAGTACGAAGAAGGCAGCTGCAGAGACCCAGGTCGGGATGTCCGGCGCCCAGTAGTGGATGTACTTGCCGACGGCCGTCAGCTCGGACATGCCCACCAGAATGTACAGAATCCAGCAGTTCCAGCCCGACAGGAAGCCAGCAAAGCCGCCCCAGTATTTGTGCGCGAAGTGGCTGAAGGAACCGGCCACTGGATCTTCGACGATCATTTCGCCCAGTTGGCGCATGATCATGAAGGCGATGAAGCCGCAGATGGCATAGCCGAGGATCATCGACGGGCCGGCGGACTTCAGTACCCCGGCCGAGCCGAGGAACAAACCGGTACCGATCGCGCCACCGAGGGCGATCAATTGAATGTGGCGATTTTTCAGGCCGCGTTTCAGCTCGCCTGATTGCGGGTTTTGTCCACTCATGAAAAGGGTCTCACGCAAGGTTTGATGATGTTCAGTAGACGTTGCTGCTCAGGAAAGGCGTTAAGCGGCACCGATCAAACCCCAGCGCAGGCACCAGGAGTTCAGCGTAATTACAACGGTCATGCGTCACCTGTTTGTTTTTATCTGTGACGAAATCGAACCCGACACGCTCGTGACGCGACGGAGTGAACAAGGCGGATAGCCTTGAGGTTTGCGCAGATGCGCAGGAGGTCACAGGTAAAACGCGGCGCATTGTACACCCGTAACCCCCTGCTGCCAGACCCGCTGGACAAGCGTGTCTATGGCCGGGATTGCCTGTGTCCGCCCCGAGGAGCTCGGGCGGCTGCAAAAAATGGGTCAGATCCTTGCGGATCATCGACGGGAAAGGCAGGAAAACCGCCTCTCGCAGAGAGATGGAGATGGTATACGGCGTTCATTGCGCCTCCTTTTTGTTATGCACCTGCACGACAGGCATGGCGCGCATAACACCCTGCATGGCGCGATGAAACAAGCGGGCTAGAGCGTTGAGAGAAGGATGCAAGGTAATGACGCGTAAGAATTTTCTTACAACATTCGAGGAGGGGCGATTTCATGGGGTTAATCTGTTGATTTCGTCATGATTTCTTTACAGCATGTAATTTTGGCTTTCCACTTCGGACATCCCGGTGCGGCGACTGGCTTGCCCGCGAAGGCGGCCTCAAAAACGACACAGACATAAAGCCAGGCCAAAAAAAAAACGCCAACCCGAAGGTTGGCGTTTTTTTATGAAGCGCTCAGCCGATTATTCCGGCTTGCGACGCCCAAAGCCCGGACGCTGGCCGGAACCGGCCGGTGCGCCACGGCGCTTGCCCGATGGCGTGTCACCATCGACCAGCTTGATCCCCGGACGCTTCGGCGCAGGCTTGGCCGGGCGCTTGGTGTCGGCCGGACGATCGGCTACCGGCGTACCACGACCTTCGCCACGCTCCGTACGGCCGTTGGCCGGACGTGGCGTGCGTGGACCGCGCTCACCGTCCTGACGCGCAGCAGGCTTGCGCCCTGGACGCTCGCCTTCGATCTGCGGCTCGCGGCTGGCACGTGGCGCGGCAGGTGCGGCGGCTGCGCCAGCGGCCGGACGCAGGGTACGCACGCGCTCGGTCTTGGCCATCGGACGCGAGGATTTGCGCTGCATCCGGTCAAGCTTGTCCTTGCTCTTGGCGTTCATCTGCGGCATCGCGACCGGTGTCAGGCCGACCTCGGCACTCAGAATATCGACTTCGTACTGGCTCATTTCACGCCAGCGGCCCATCGGCAGGTCGGAGTTGAGGAACACCGGGCCGAAACGCACGCGCTTCAGACGGCTGACCACCAGGCCCTGGGATTCCCACAGGCGACGCACTTCACGGTTACGACCTTCCATCACCACGCAGTGGTACCAGTGGTTGAAACCTTCACCGCCTGGCGCCTGCTTGATGTCGGTGAACTTGGCCGGGCCATCTTCAAGGACAACGCCAGCCTTCAGACGCTCGATCATCTCGTCGTCGACTTCACCGCGTACACGCACGGCGTACTCGCGGTCCATCTCGTAGGACGGGTGCATCAGGCGGTTGGCCAGTTCACCGTCAGTGGTGAACATCAGCAGACCGGTGGTGTTGATGTCCAGACGACCGATGTTGATCCAGCGACCCTCTTTAGGGCGCGGCATCTTGTCGAACACGGTCGGACGGCCTTCCGGATCGACACGGGTGCAGATCTCGCCGTCGGGCTTGTTGTACATGATTACGCGGCGCACCGATTCGGCGGCCTCTTCGCGCTTGATCACCTTGCCATCGATAGTGATGGCGTCATGCATGTCGACGCGCTGGCCAAGGGTGGCGTCTTTGCCGTTGACCTTGATGCGGCCGTGGCTGATCCAGGCTTCCACGTCACGGCGCGAGCCGACGCCGATACGGGCGAGGACTTTCTGCAGTTTTTCGCCTGCTGGGCCGATTGGCTGGTCGTCTTGCTGGTCTTTGATACTCATCTGGGCACCTCCCGGTGTGGTCTGAAAACTGGGTACTTGGGCGAAGGGATCGCCGAAGGGTCGCGAATCATACGCGCATGAGGGCGTTTGCGCATCAGAGACTAGCTGATCAATGCAAGGTTATTTGTTTTTCCGCCGACCGGTGACACGCAGCTTGCTTGCGAACACAAAACCCTGTGGGAGCGAGCTTGCTCGCGATGACGGTGGCACATCCGACATCGAAGCGACTGACCTGTCGCCATCGCGAGCAAGCTCGCTCCCACAGTGAATCTCCATTGTTCACGAGAATCGTATCAATCTTCGAATTGGCGGCGTTCTGCTTCGATGGCTTCCGCCAGGGCACGGGCTTCGGCTTCTTCGTCCGACAGTTCCGGCTCGGGTTTCGGTTGTTCGAGGGCGGCTACAGCGGCCAGGAGTTTTTCCCGGGCTTCGGCGACACCGAGGATGTCGTCTTCTAGCTCCGGTTCAATTTCCGGCTCAGGCTCGGGCTGTGCCGCTTCGACTTCCGGCTCGATAACCGACGGTTCCGAATCGAACTCAGGCGACGCGCCATCACGCAACAAGTCGTCGAAGTCGGTCTTGAGCCCCTCCTCCATGCTATCCAGTTCCAGCAACAGCGTGTGGAAACTGGTTTCTTCCTTGGGCTCTTCCGGCTCGGCGCTGGCGTCGGCCAACTCTTGCAGACCGGCAGGTACGGGCGCGTCATCGAAATCGAGCACCGGATCCGGTTCCAGCTCGCGCAGTTCCGCCAGCGGCGGCAGGTCGTCGAGGTTTTTCAGGTTGAAGTGATCGAGGAACGCCTTGGTGGTGGCGAACATCGCCGGTTTGCCGGGCACGTCGCGGTAGCCGACGATGCGGATCCACTCGCGCTCCATCAGCGTCTTGACGATGTTGCTGTTGACCGCCACGCCCCGCACGTCTTCGATTTCGCCACGGGTAATCGGCTGGCGATAGGCGATCAGGGCCATGGTTTCCAACATGGCACGGGAGTAACGCTGCGGGCGCTCTTCCCACAGACGCCCGACCCAAGGCGCAAATTTCTCACGAATTTGCAGGCGATAACCCGAGGCCACTTCCTTCAGTTCAAACGCGCGGCCATCGCAGGACTTGGCCAGAATCGTCAGGGCCTTCTTGAACACCGGCGGCTCCGGGCGCTCGCCTTCTTCGAAGAGTTCGAACAGGCTTTCCAGAGATTGCGGTTTTCCCGAAGCCAACAGAAAGGCTTCGAGCAAGGGTGCCAGATCACGGGGTTCAGTCAGGTTCATGTTTCGACTCGTTATTCGGCTCGCGCTCGCACGTGGATCGCGGCAAATGGCTCATTCTGCACCAGCTCGACCAGGGATTCCTTGACCAATTCAAGGATCGCCATAAAGGTCACCACCACCCCCAGGCGCCCTTCTTCAGCGGTGAACAGCTCGACGAACGGCACGAAACCGCCGCCCTTGAGCCGTTCCAGCACATCGCTCATGCGTTCGCGGGTCGACAGCGCCTCGCGGCTGACCTGATGGCTTTCGAACATGTCGCCACGGCGCAACACCTCGGCCATCGACAGCAGCAACTCGGACAGACGCACGTCTGGTAGCAGCTTGCGCGCCCGGGCCTCTGGGGCGTCAAGCCTGGGCACCACCACATCACGACCGACGCGGCTCAGGCCATCGATGCCTTCGGCGGCAGCCTTGAAGCGTTCATATTCCTGCAAGCGGCGGATCAGTTCGGCGCGCGGGTCTTCCTCTTCGTCTTCGATGGTTTCTGCCCGCGGCAGCAACATCCGCGACTTGATTTCGGCCAGCATCGCAGCCATCACCAAGTACTCGGCGGCCAGCTCCAGGCGCACCGACTGCATCAACTCGACGTAGCCCATGTACTGGCGAGTGATTTCCGCCACCGGGATGTCGAGGATGTTGATGTTCTGTTTGCGGATCAGGTACAGCAGCAGGTCGAGGGGCCCTTCGAAGGCTTCGAGGAAGACCTCGAGGGCATCGGGCGGGATGTACAGGTCCAGCGGCATTTCCATGACCGCCTGGCCATAGACCATGGCGAAGGGCAGTTCCTGCTGGGCTCCGGCCTGACTGTCGACGGGTTCTACTGCGGACATCTAGGCCTCGACCATGAACGGCGCAGGGTCGCCGCAACCAACGCGAATGACTTCCGGCTCGCCGTCGGCGAGGTTGATCACGGTGGACGCCCTGATCCCGCCGAAACCGCCGTCGATGATCAGATCGACCTGGTGCTCGAGCAACTGGCGCATTTCGTGCGGGTCGCTCAACGGATCTTCATCGCCAGGCATGATCAGGGTCACGCTCATCAACGGTTCGCCCAGTTCAGCCAGCAGCGCCAGGGCAATCGGGTGGCTCGGCACACGCAGGCCGATCGTACGTTTCTTCGGGTGCAACAACAGCCGCGGTACTTCGCGGGTGGCGTTGAGAATGAAGGTATACGGTCCCGGCAGATGGGCCTTGAGAATACGGAACGTGCCGGTGTCGATCTTGGCGAACAGGCCAAGCTGCGACAGGTCGCTGCAGATCAGCGCGAAGTTGTGTTTTTCATCCAGCTGTCGCAGGCGCCGAACGCGCTCCACGGCCACCTTGTCGCCGATCTGGCAACCAATGGCGTAGGAAGAGTCCGTGGGATAAATCACCACCCCGCCCTTGCGGATGATCTCGACTGCCTGTTTGATCAGGCGCGCTTGCGGGTTTTCCGGATGAATCTGGAAAAATTGACTCACATTCTCTACCTGTTCAGACGGCGGCAATAACTGGGTCATGTTTGAATCGACACCATAGTGGTGGCAGATCCTCCGGGAGTGGCCGGTATTCACCGATCTCCGACCACCCTCCAGGGCCATGAAAATCACTGCCGGCGCTGACCAGCAGACCGAACTCGCGGGCCAGAATGGCCAGGCTGCCCACTTGCTCGGCAGGCTGGTAACCATTGACCACTTCGATGGCGTGGCCCCCTGCTTGAATATAGTCGGCAATCAGGCGACGACGCTTGCTTCGGGTGAATTCGTAGTGCCAGGGGTGTGCCAGGCTGACCCAGGCTTTGGCTGCGCGCAGGGTTTCGACGGTTTCCTCCAGCGTCGGCCAGTGTTGCTTGACGTCGCCCAGCTTGCCGGCACCCAGCCATTTACGGAACGCCTCGGCGCGATCCTTGACGAAACCTTCACGCACCATCCAGTCGGCGAAATGCGGGCGGGCCGGCGCGTTACCGCTGTCGCCCAGCTCCTGCTGGATCTTGCGGGCGCCCTCCAGCGCCCCCGGCATGCCTTTGAGCGCCAGTTTGCGGCTGATTTCCTCGGAGCGTAGCCAGCGGCCATCATGCAATCTGGCGATGGCCTCGACCAACGGCGCGGCGTTCACGTCAAAACCGTAGCCCAGGACATGAATGGTCGCGCCGCCCCAGGTGCAGGACAATTCGACGCCGTTGACCAGTTGCATCCCCAGCGCGGTGGCCGCGTGGCGGGCCTCGTCAAGGCCTTCAAGGGTGTCGTGATCGGTCAGGGCCAGGACTCGCACGCCTTTCTCGAACGCCCGCGCCACCAGAACCGCAGGCGCCAGGGCGCCATCGGAGGCCGTGCTATGGCAGTGCAAATCAACATTCACAGGGCTTTGTAACCTCAAATCAGCTGGCGCTATCGCGCGCCCATATGTTTGTTATTATGCCGCCACATCCTGCTTCTGGCTGCCACTGTGAAACAATTCATCGATTTCATCCCGCTCCTGCTGTTTTTCATCGTCTTCAAGATCGATCCACGGGTCGTCGACATCGCCGGCCATGAGCTCACTGTAGGCGGTATTTACAGCGCCACCGCGATGCTGATCGTCAGTTCCCTGGTGGTCTACGGCACGCTGTTCATCAAGCAGCGCAAGCTGGAGAAAAGCCAGTGGCTGACCCTGATCGCCTGCCTGGTCTTCGGCAGCCTGACCCTGGCGTTCCACAGCGAGACGTTCCTGAAGTGGAAAGCCCCGGTGGTCAACTGGCTGTTCGCCCTGGCGTTCATCGGCAGCCACTTCGTCGGTGACAGCCTGCTGATCAAGCGCATCATGGGCCACGCGCTGACCTTGCCGGAGCCGGTCTGGACGCGCCTGAACATCGCGTGGATCGTCTTCTTCCTGTTTTGCGGTGCCGCCAACCTGTTTGTCGCGTTCACCTTCCAGAGCTACTGGGTCGACTTCAAGGTCTTCGGCAGCCTGGGCATGACTTTGCTGTTCCTGGTCGGCCAGGGCATCTACCTGTCCCGCCATCTGCACGATGCCGATACCACTACGCCAAAAACCGAGGACTGACATGCTTTACGCAATCATTGCCACAGACGTCGCCAACTCCCTGGAAGCCCGCCTGGCCGCACGGCCTGCGCACCTCGAGCGCCTGCAAGTGCTCAAGGGCGAAGGTCGCATCGTATTGGCCGGCCCAAATCCGGCGGTCGACAGCAATGATCCGGGCGCGGCGGGTTTCACTGGCAGCCTGATCGTCGCCGAATTCGATTCCCTGAGCGCCGCCCAGGCCTGGGCCGACGCTGATCCGTACATCGCCGCAGGCGTCTACGCCAACGTTCTGGTCAAGCCGTTCAAGCAAGTCCTGCCGTAACTTTCTTCTCGCAATTGCCCCACGCGATGAACCTTGTCGGTACATCGCGTTCTCAGTCGCTCATTATTCTCGTTTGCCGGCCGACAACTTGCCCAATACTCGTATTGGAATCAGGAGTCGCGATGCGCAAGGGTCCGTTGTGTCTGATGTTGGTCACGTTGTCGATCGGGGCGCCCGCCCACGGTGAGGAAAGTGTCGAGGGCGGTAATTCGACGCCGCTTTCCTTGAGCGCCGGCAGCCAGATGACCGAGTTGCAGCAACGCTTGAAAGAAAGCGAACGGCAACGGGAAGATCTGAACAAACAATTGCAAACTGCCGATGGCGAACGCGAAAGCCCGCTGCTGGCCCGGTTGCGCCAGGAGAACCAGCGCTTGAAGCTGCAACTCAAGGAAGCCCAGGCCAGCAGTCCACTGCCGCGCCTGCTGACCGACCAGCAACAATGGTTTGTCATTGGCGCCGGGGTAGCGCTATTGGCTCTGCTCTGCGGTATCTTCGCCAGTGGAGCAAGTCGAAAACGTCGACAATGGCTAAATTGAGTGAGTCATGAGCGAGCTGTTACTTATTGATGATGACCAGGAGCTGTGTGAGCTCCTGAGCAGCTGGCTGAGCCAGGAAGGGTTTCAGGTACGTGCCTGTCACGATGGCCAGAGCGCACGCCGTGCACTGGCCGAAACCGCCCCGGCGGCCGTGGTGCTGGATGTGATGTTGCCCGATGGCAGCGGCCTGGAACTGCTCAAGCAGTTGCGCAGCGATCACCCGGATCTGCCGGTGCTGATGCTCTCGGCCCGTGGCGAGCCCCTGGACCGTATCCTCGGCCTGGAACTCGGCGCCGACGATTACCTGGCCAAACCCTGCGACCCACGGGAACTGACTGCCCGCCTGCGCGCGGTCCTGCGTCGTAGCCATCCGGCAGCGGTGTCCAGCCAGATGGAGCTGGGCGACCTGTGTTTCAGCCCGGTGCGCGGCGTGGTCAGCATCGACGAGCAAGAGTTCACCCTCACTGTTTCCGAAAGCCGCCTGCTGGAAGCCCTGCTCAAGCAACCCGGCGAGCCCCTGGACAAACAGGAACTGGCGCAGATCGCTCTCGGACGCAAGCTGACCCTGTACGACCGCAGCCTGGACATGCACGTCAGCAACCTGCGCAAAAAAATCGGCCCACACCCCGACGGTCGTCCGCGCATCGTCGCCCTGCGCAGCCGCGGCTACTACTACAGCCTCTGATCCCCGTAGGAGCTGCCGCAGGCTGCGATCTGTTGATCTTCAAAGCCAAGGTCAAAAGATCGCAGCCTGCGGCAGCTCCTACGGGTTTGTCAGGTCGGCCGAAAATCATGTTTACCAAAGCTTTACCCTCCGCTGACCGCCGCTGACCTTGATCTGCGTAATCTGTACTCATCCGGAACGTACCGGGAACGAGACAAGGAGATACACCATGCGCAAGACTCTTATCGCTCTGATGTTCGCTGCTGCCCTGCCGACCGTTGCCATGGCCATGCCTGAAGGCACCGGCCCGATGGATGGGTCGATGGACGGTTCGCGCCACGGCGGTCAGATGCACGGCATGCACGGCAAAGGCCCGTACAGTGAACTGGACCTGAGCCGCGAACAGCGCGAGCAGATCCGCAAGATCATGGGCGAGCAGATGCACGAGCGTAAGCAACTGGTCGAGAAGTACCTGGAGAAGCTCTCGCCAGCCGACCAGAAAGCCATGAAAGACGAGATGGCCGCTAACCACAAGAAAGCCGAAGCGGACGTGCGCGCCTTGCTGAAGCCGGATCAACAGAAGAAATTCGACGAGATCCAGAAAAAACAGGCCGAACGCCGCGCCGAGTGGGCCGAGTTCAAAGCCTGGAAAGCGCAACAACCGCAAAAAGCGCAATAATGCGCTAACTCCGGACCCAACGGCTCAACACCGTTGGGTCTGCTGCTTTTACTGTAGGAGCGAGCTTGCTCGCGAAAAACGAATAGACAACACGTGCTGCCTGATGCCGCGCGTTATCGTTGACGTCCATCGCGAGCAAGCTCGCTCCTACATAGAATTTTGCGCTTGCTTGAGGATTTTCCGTGCGTTCATTGTTCTGGCGTATCCTGGCCAGCTTCTGGCTGGCCATCGCTCTGGTTGCCGGGCTTTCCATCCTGCTCGGGCACATGCTCAACCAGGACGCCTGGATTCTCAGCCGCCACCCGGGCCTCAACACACTGGCCGAACAGTGGACGCAAACCTACGAAAGTCAGGGCGAAGATGCCGCCCAGGACATTCTCCAGCAACGCAAACGCCAGTATCACATCGACGTTCAGGTACTTAACGAAAGCGGCGATCCGGTGGTGCGCGGCACTTTCCCGAAACGTGCGGCGGCCTTTGAGGCGCGCCAGAACAACGAGGACCGGCGCCTGCCATGGCGGCGTCTGACCGATGAGTTCACCAGCGAAAAAACCGGTGACACCTTCCTGTTCATCTACCGCATTCCGCACCCGGAACTGGACGCCTGGCATCGTGAAAGCCTGCTCTGGCCGCTGAGTGCGCTGGGAATCGCCTTGGTGGTACTGACCCTGTTCAGCCTGCTGGTGACCTTTTCCATCACTCGCCCGCTCAGCCGTCTGCGCGGAGCGGTGCATGACCTGGGACAAACCACGTATCAACAGAACAGTCTGGTCAAGCTGGCCAACCGTCGTGACGAGTTCGGCGTCCTTGCCAACGATTTCAACCGCATGGGCGCACGCCTGCAAAGCCTGATTGGCAGTCAGCGGCAACTGCTGCGGGATGTATCCCATGAACTGCGTTCGCCCCTCGCCCGCCTGCGCATCGCGCTGGCGCTGGCCGAACGGGCCACTCCGCAAGAACGGGAACAGCTCTGGCCGCGCCTGACCCGCGAGTGCGACCGACTGGAGGCGCTGATCAGTGAAATCCTGGTGCTGGCGCGGGTCGACTCCGATAACGCCGGTGCGGAAGAGGTGGATCTGAACGCCTTGCTCAATACCCTGCAAAAGGATGCACAACTCGGTTCACCCGAGCAGCTCGTCCACCTTGAAGCCGAGTCGCAACTGAATCTGAAGGGCTGGCCGACCATGATCGAACGGGCCGTCGACAACTTGCTGCGCAACGCCCAGCGCTTCAATCCGGTGGGTGGCCTGCCGATCGAAATGCAGGCGCTGCGTCAGGGTGAGCGGATCATCGTGACCGTGCGCGATCACGGGCCGGGTGTCAGTGCCGAATATTTGAACCAGCTCGGTGAGCCGTTCTATCGGGCACCGGGGCAAACCGCGGCCGGACATGGCCTGGGCCTGGCCATCGCCCGCCGCGCGGCGGAGCGCCATGGTGGCAGCCTGGTGCTGGCCAATCACCCGGAGGGCGGGTTCATTGCCTGCCTGGAATTGCCGTTGGTGCCGGGGGCTGTCGTATAACCTTAAAGTAGTGATGATGTAAAAAGAATGTTGATTTTTAGGCTTTACCCGGCCAGGCGCTGACGAATTCGGCCAGGTCGACTTTCTCGGCCACACGCGGTTCTTTCTGCGGTGTGCCCAGATACAGGAAAGCAATCACCTCTTCCCCCTCCGCCAAGCCCAACCCCTTGGCCACATGGGGCGAATAAGCCAGGTCACCGGTACGCCACACCGCACCGATGCCCTGCGCATACGCTGCCAGCAAAATCCCGTGGGCCGCACAGCCCGCCGCCAGCAACTGCTCGGACTTCGGATACTTGACGTGATCCTGCAACCGCGCAATCACCACTACCACCAGCGGTGCCCGCAGCGGACCATTGCGCGCCTTGTCGATGGCCGCTTCGCTGACTTCGCTGTCCGAAAGCTTCGCCGCTTCGGCCAGCAACTCGCCCATTTGCTCGCGTGCCGCGCCTTCCACCGTCAGGAAACGCCAAGGCTGCAAGTGACCGTGATCCGGGGCGCGCATGGCGGCGCCGAACAGCACTTCGCGCTGCTCGGCAGTGGGCGCTGGGTCAATCAGTCGTGGAACGGAAACACGGTTGAGCAAAGCGTCGAGAGCCTGCATCGGCCACCTCCTGAAAAATTTGTGCGGCTATTCTAGCGGTAACTGCCGCAGCAGTGCCGGTTTACATGCCCTGCCTCGCGGGTAGAATGGCGCCCTTTCCACTATCAGCCGAGCGGACCTCATGGCGTTGCCGACCTTACGGATCATTGGTTTCATCATCGGCATCTTCCTGATAACGCTGGCGATTTCCATGGTCGTGCCCATGGCCACGCTGGTCATTTTCGACCGCACCAGCGACCTGCCGTCGTTCCTCTGGGCCAGCATGATCACCTTTGTCGCCGGATTGGCGCTGGTGATTCCGGGGCGCCCCGAGCACATTCACCTGCGCCCCCGGGACATGTACCTGCTGACCGTCAGCAGCTGGCTGGTGGTGTGCATCTTCGCCGCGCTGCCATTCCTGCTGACCCAGCACATCAGCTACACCGACTCCTTCTTCGAAAGCATGTCCGGCATCACCGCCACCGGCTCGACCGTGCTCAGCGGCCTGGACACCATGTCCCCCGGCATCCTGATGTGGCGCTCGTTGCTGCACTGGCTCGGCGGCATCGGCTTTATCGGCATGGCGGTGGCGATCCTGCCGCTGTTGCGCATCGGTGGCATGCGGCTGTTCCAAACCGAATCGTCGGACCGCTCGGAAAAAGTCATGCCCCGCTCGCACATGGTGGCGCGCCTGATCGTGGCGGCGTACGTCGGCATTACCATTGTCGGCAGCCTGGCGTTCTGGTGGGCCGGGATGAGCCTGTTCGATGCGATCAACCATGCGATGTCGGCGATTTCCACCGGCGGCTTCTCCACCTCCGACCAGTCTTTGGCCAAGTGGCCGGAGCCTGCGGTGCATTGGGTCGCGATCGTCATCATGATTCTCGGTGCCCTGCCGTTCACCCTGTATGTCGCCATGTTGCGTGGTAACCGCCGGGCGCTGATCAAGGATGAACAGGTTCAAGGCCTGCTCGGCATGCTGCTGGTGACCTGGCTGGTGCTCGGTACCTGGTACTGGTGGACCACCAAGCTGCATTGGCTGGAAGCACTGCGGCATGTGGCGCTGAACGTGACGTCGGTGGTGACGACGACCGGTTTCGCACTGGGGGACTACAGCTTGTGGGGCAATTTCTCGCTGATGCTGTTCTTCTATCTGGGGTTTGTCGGCGGTTGCTCCGGCTCGACCGCGGGCGGTATCAAGATTTTCCGCTTCCAGGTGGCCTATATCCTGCTCAAGGCCAACCTTAACCAACTGATCCACCCGCGAGCGGTGATCAAGCAGAAGTACAACGGTCACCGCCTCGACGAAGAAATCGTGCGCTCGATCCTGACCTTTTCGTTTTTCTTCGCAATCACCATCTGTGTGATTGCGCTGCTGCTGTCGCTGCTCGGCGTGGACTGGATGACCGCCCTGACCGGCGCGGCCAGCACCGTGTCCGGTGTCGGCCCGGGGCTCGGCGAAACCATCGGCCCGGCGGGCAACTTCGCCACCCTGCCGGATGCCGCCAAGTGGATTCTGTCGTTTGGCATGCTGCTGGGCCGACTGGAGATCATTACGGTGTTTGTGCTGTGTATTCCGGCATTTTGGCGTCATTGACCGCTTCAGATATTTGCATCAGCCGCATCCGGTACTCGCCGGGTGTGGCATCGAACCAGCGGCGGAAAGCACGGAAGAAGTTGCTCGGATCGGCGAACCCCAGCAAGTAGGCGATTTCCAGCAAGGTCATGGTCGGTTGCGCCAGGTACTGCTCGGCCAGTTCACGCCGGGTATCGTCCAGCAGCACCTGAAAACTCGTGCCCTCTTCCTGCAAACGCCGTTGCAAGGTGCGCTGGGACAAATGCAGCGTCTGCGCCACGGTGTCGCGCTTGGGCTCGCCCTGTGGCAACAGGCGACACAACACCTGCCGCGCCTGGTGGGTCACGCGGCTTTCGGAAAAGCGCGTCAGGTACTCGCCGGCAAAGCGGTCATGCAGCAAGGCCATGGCCTCGTTGGCCGTCGGCAGGGGCGCTTCCATGTCCGCGCGTTCGAAAATCAGCGCATCGTAAGGCGCGTTGAACAGCAGCGGTGCATGAAAGGCTTGTCTATAGGGTTCAAGGTTGACCGGCTCGGCGCCTTGCAACAACACTTTGCGTGGATGCAACGTACGCCCGGTCAACCACCCGCACAGCGCCAAGGCACAGGCCAGTGAAGCTTCGGCGCTTTGCCGGGTTGGCGGCAGATGGTCGCCATGTACCGTCAGAATCAACGCGTAGTCTTCTTCCAGCAGCTTGAAACTCAGGTCGGCACTTTCGGCGATGATCCGCTGATAGCGCACCAGACGCTGAAAGCCTTCGGCCAGGGTCTGACTGGACATCAAGGCGTAACCGGTCACATGAAACTGCGCCGGTCGCACCACCTTGCCCATGTTCAGGCCGATGGCCGGGTTGCCGGACAGCTCGACCGCGCGTTGCCACAGCCGCGTCATGGAGTCTTGCGGGAAGCGTGCATCCGGATCATCCAGTGCCGCGTAGTCGAGCCCCAGCTGTGTGAACAGAACCCGGCAATCCAGGCCGTCCATCTCCAGCGCTTTGACAATCCCCATCGCCCAGCTTGCAGAAGTCGTTCGTTCGCTCATGGCGTTTTCTAACTTGGTGAGCCGCATGCGACGGCTATTGACCGAAGGATACTAAAGTGGCGCCTATTGTCACTGGCTGATGCCATTGATCACTCTAGACTCAAATAAGCTACCCGCAGAACAACTTGCAGCAAGAACAATAACCACAGAGATCGCTGTCGTGGAAAACGTCAAACGCTTCAACAGCTTCGCTGAGTTCTACCCTTACTACCTCAGCGAGCACAGCAACAGCACCTGTCGCCGTTTACACTTTATCGGCACGACGCTGGTTATCTTGATTCTGTCGCTGACCATTGGTCGCGGAGCATGGATGCTGTTGTGGACCCTGCCGCTGGCAGGTTACAGCTTTGCCTGGGTCGGGCATTTCTTCTTCGAGAAGAACCGCCCGGCAACGTTCCAACACCCCTTCTATAGCCTGCTCGGCGATTTTGTCATGTACCGGGACATGCTTATGGGGCGCGTTCCGTTCTAGCTGACATCCGTCACCAGAGAGTTGCCTATGAATGCCAATGCCCGCTTCACCCACATGAAGGACGGCACGCAGGAAGACTGGGCGATCATTGCCGCGGACTTCAGTGCCTACGCAAGACAATTGCCTGCACGGATTGTGGCGCACCTGAAGTTACTGGAGGGTGATTTCGGCGGGTTCCCGGTGGATCGCCTGAGCCACTCCCTGCAAACCGCCACCCGCGCCTGGCGCGATGGTCGCGACGAGGAGTACGTGGTCTGTGCCCTGCTCCATGACATCGGCGACACCCTGGGCTCCTACAACCACCCGGACATCGCGGCGGCGATCCTCAAGCCATTCGTCAGCGCCGAGAACCTGTGGATGGTGGAAAAGCACGGGATTTTCCAGGGCTACTACTTCTTCCATCACCTGGGTATGGATCGGCATCTGCGTGAGCAATTCCAGGACCATCCGCAGTACCAGGCGACCGTCGAGTTCTGTGCCAGGTACGATGCGGCGGCGTTTGACCCGGCGTACGACACGCTGCCGTTGAGCTTTTTCGAACCGATGATGGAGCGCTTGTTTGCGCACCCCAGGAGTTCGATCTACAAGGCGGCGATGGAAGAGCACGCGCCGGTCTGACAGATCCAGCGGGACCGCTTCGCGGTCCATCGCGAGCAGGCTCGCTCCCACAGGTTTTGCGGCGTCCACAGAATATGTGTTCACTACAGATCTACTGTAGGAGCGAGCCTGCTCGCGATGAGGCCCGCACAGGCACAGTGATCATCAAGCCAGCTCGGTGACCCTGGCCGCCTTCAACTGCGCCTCCCGCGCCTGCGCATCCGCCAACCGGTACAGCTCGATCGAACCATCCCAATGCTCGATCAGCGCCGTGCACGACTCCACCCAGTCGCCGCAATTGAGGTAGTCCACCTCGCCGACCTTGCGAATCTCGGCATGGTGAATGTGCCCGCACACCACGCCGTGCAGCTCGCGCTTGACGCATTCATGGGCGATGGCTTCCTCGAAGTCGCTGATAAAGCTGACCGCGGTTTTCACCTTGTGCTTGAGGTAGGCCGACAGCGACCAGTAGCCGTAGCCATATCGCGCGCGCCAATGATTGAGCCAGCGGTTGAGGGTCAGGGTGAATTCGTAGGCCGAGTCACCGAGAAAGGCCAGCCAGCGATGGTAACGGGTGATCACATCGAACTGGTCGCCATGGATCACCAGCAGATGCCGGCCGTCGGCGGTGACGTGCACGGCTTCGTCCACCAACTGGATATTGCCCAGGATCAGCTTCGAATAGCGGCGCAGGAATTCGTCATGATTACCGGTGACGTAGATCACCTCAGTGCCACGCTTGCTCATGGTCAACAGGCGACGGATCACGTTGGTATGCGCTTGCGGCCAGTACATGCCGCCGCGCAGCTTCCAGCCGTCGATGATGTCGCCGACCAGGTAGATTCTGTCCGCGTGGTAGCTCTTGAGAAACTGCGACAGGTGTTCAGCCTGGCAATCCCGGGTGCCCAAATGCACGTCGGAAATCCATAAAGTCCGTACGCGTTGCTTACGGGTGGGTTTGGCGAGCTCGGCGCTGGTCATGGGCAACCCTCTGGCAAGTTTTGCCAAGTCTGCCCCGGCCCGGTTAATCGTCCATGACAGCGTCAAGTCAGTCCTGTGACAGCGCTTGCAGGCCCGCTCGGTGTAGACTGACGCCCTGAACCGGGAGACCTGCGATGAGACCGATCCTCACGCTTCGCCAATACAGCCATGACCTGATCGTCCACAGCCACGACCACGCGCAATTGGTGTTCGGGCTTTCGGGTGCCCTGGATTTCGAGGTTGACGGCCGTGGTAGTCAGGTGGTGCAACAGAGTTTCGTGGTGATACCGTCGGGCGCTCATCATGCGTGTGGCAGCCCCAATGGCAGCCGCTGCCTGGTGCTGGATGTGCCCGGCGAACAATGGGTTGCCCAGTCGTTGGGCGATCACGCCGAGTCCAGCCGGCGCTTGCTCGACAACGCCGGCCGACTATCGCTGGATGCCGGGCAAAGCCAATTGGTCAGTTGGCTGGCGAACAGTCCGGTCGATGATCCGCTGATTGCACAACAAGGCGCGGTGCTGCTACTGGCCAGTCTCAACAACGCCAGGCCCGACACCGTCGGCGGTCGGCGCCTGCCCTATGCCGCGCTGAATGCACACATCGATCAGTATGCGGCGTACCCGCTGCAAGTGGCCGATCTGGCCCGGGTGGCCGGCCTTTCCAGTGCCCGTTTGCATGCGCGGTTCGTGGCCGAGTGCGGGCAGACGCCGATGGACTACATCCGCAGCCGCCGCCTGCACATCGCGGTGGGCTTGCTGCGCAACTCGGCGCTGCCCATCGGCGAGATTGCCAGCCGCGTCGGCTACAGTTCCCAGAGTGCCTTTGCGGCGGCGGTGTTGCGCGAGTTCGGGGCATCGCCCGGGAAACTGCGGCGCGAGGCTGGCGACAAAGGACGATAGTCTGCCGACAGACTTGATGGGCGATTACGCGCTTCAATGATGCCTCTGTTCATTTGTCGTCAAGGATTGCAATGACTCCCCGTACCGCCCTTGGCGCCCTGCATATCGGCGCATTGATGTTCGGTCTGACCGGCGTGTTCGGCAAACTGGCCGCCGCATCACCGGCGATCATCGTTTTCGGCCGCGCCGCTTTTGCCGTGCTTGCGCTGGCGTTTTTTGCACGGTTCGCCAGCCAGACGCGCTGGCAGAAACTCGAGGCCGTGGACTGGCGTCGACTGCTGCTCAGCGGCTTGTTGCTGGCCGGGCACTGGGTGAGTTTCTTCATTGCGGTGAAAGTCGCAGGCGTGGCGATTGCGACGCTCGGCTTCGCCAGTTTCCCGGCCTTTACCGTGATCCTCGAAGGGCTGATCTTCCGCGAGCGCATTCACGCCAACGAGATCGTGCTGGTGCTGCTGGTGAGTATCGGGCTGGTGCTGGTCACGCCTGATTTTGACCTGGCCAGCGGCGCCACCACCGGTCTGCTGTGGGCCGTGGGTTCCGGGTTGTTGTTCGCCCTGTTGTCGCTGACCAACCGTGCCAGCTCCGGGCGCGTCCCGCCCGTGCAGGCAGCGCTGTGCCAGAACGTGGTGGTTGCCCTGTGCCTGCTGCCGGTGGCGGCGCCTCAATTGAACGAAGTGCGTGCCATCGACTGGCTGTGGATCGGCTTGCTCGGTGTGCTCTGTACCGGTGTCGCCCACAGCCTGTTCGTCGCCAGCCTCGCGGTGATCAAGGCACGCACCGCCGCCGTGGTGTTCGCCCTGGAGCCGGTCTACGGCATCACCGTCGCCTGGTTGCTGTTCAACGAAAACCCGACCCTGCGCATGTTGCTGGGGGGCGCGCTGATCATTGTGGCGATTGTGGTGTCCAGCAGGTTCTCAAGTGGCACAAGCAAGAAAGCCGTTACAGCCGAGGCCGCGTCTCACTGAGTGCGGTCGTTGTGCCCCAGGTCGCGGTCCGGGTCGATCTGGTCGCGGACCCGCTGCTTGAGCACTTTGGCCTCAGGGAAGCCACCGTCCGCCTTGCGCTCCCAGATCTGCACAGCGTCACAGTAAACATGAAAGACCCCGCCGGTGCCCGGCACCAGGGAGACTTTGCCCAGGTCATCACCAAAGGTGCTGAGCAGTTCCTGGGCCAGCCAGGCCGCACGCAACAGCCACTGGCATTGCGTGCAATAGGTGATGACGATTTCCGGTTTGCTGACGGTCATGATGGGGCTTGACTCCAGAGTTTGACGACGCCGCTATGATAGCCCGACCGGAGGCTGCCGAGACGGCGAAGCGGGTTGCGCCTCCAATTCGAACGCAGGCTCGATCATGGCCAGAGCAGCCGACTGCTGGTTCTCGTTTGGGCTGATCACGTCCCAACTCGACACCATGGACAACTCCTCCAGGTTGAGCCGGTACTCATCGTCAGCGGCGGATTCGCCGGATATCGCCAAACCAGGAACCACCGCCACGGCAGCTGCGCCCGCGATGGAGCGATGGCTATCGACCCGCTCAAGCTCATCGTTGGCTGGCACCGCGACTGGTTGCCTGACGGTGGGCCACGTGACAGGCTCGGTAAAAAGCTCCGCCAACGGTTCATGCTGCGACGACAGCATCTCTGAAGTTGTGGCCTGATGCTGCTGGCGTCGGTGGCGAACTAACCAGCCCAGCGCCAGCAACGCCATCAGCGCTGACACGCCGGCAATCGGCAGCCAGCCAATCCCGGGACTTTCAGCAACGGCGGGGGCTGGCGTCACCGCGTCGCTAGCAACGGGTTGCGCCTTTACCTTCTTGAGCTCCGCCAGTTGGGTTTGCAGTTCGGCCAACTGTTTTTTCTGGCCGGTGATCAGCTCATCCTGGCCTTGAAGCTTCTCGTTGAGCTCATCGACAGTGGTTTGCAAACTGTGGTTTTGCAGGGCGCTGACGGCCAGTTGTTCGACTGCGGGATCAACCACGGGGACGTCCGTTTCTGACGTCGTCTTGGCCACGGGTGACGGCGGTACGACCGGTTGAACACTGGGGAATGCGGACGCCGGGGAACTGAAAACCGGTTCATCGGCGGCGGGAACAACGCCTGGCGAACCCGGCGGATCGATCAGTACCGTGTACTCGCGTAATAACCGACCGTTGGGTTGATCGAGTTGCACGAGGAAATTCAGGAAGGGTTCACTGACCGGTTTGCTGGAGGTCACCTGGATCACGCTGCGATTACCGCGCAGGACCGGGGTGAACTTCAGGTTATTGAGGAAAAAAACCCGGTCGACCCCGGCACGGCTGAACTCGTCTGCCGCTGCCAGACTCACCGACAGCTCGTTCTCTTCCAGGCCAGCCGCATCCACCAGTGCAATATCGGCACGCAGCGGTTGATTCAGCGCCGAATGCAGGGTGATTTCACCCAGGCCCAGTGCAGGCGCCCATGCCGAATAAGTGACAGCGGCCCCGGCCAGCAACCACTGAGAACCACCGCGTAAAACCAATCGCCAGCACTTGAGCATGAGCATCCTTGAGATTCACAGAAATTACCCGTACGCGTTCGTACATCCGTTACGAACACGATAATGCCGAGTAGTTCTTATAGTCTGCCCAATGCGGTCTCTCAGAAGCCTGGCGTTCGGTTATGCCTCAAGATTTTTCAAGGTTGCCCAGGATATGCCCGTGAACCCGCATGCACACCTTCAAATCCGCCTCATCGACGCCTTCGAACAGTTCGTGACGCAGTTGCGTGGCAATGGTTTCAATTTGTTCGATCAGGGGACGCGCCGGCGCGCAAAGCACGATTTTCTTCGCCCGACGGTCTTCGAGCACCGCCTGGCGTTGCACCAGGCCCTGGCTTTCCAGGCTGTCGAGCAAACGGGCCAGGGTCGGGCCTTCGACACCGACGCTTTGTGCCAGTTCACGCTGGGTCGGTGCTTCATCGAAACGCGCCAGGTGCAGCAGCACCAGCCAGCGCGCCTGGGACAAGCCCATGCCCGCCAGACGGCGGTCCAGTTCGGCACGCCAGCCACGGGACATCTGGGCCAATTGCATGCCAAAGCGGTGTTGATCGGTTAACGGCATAAAACACTCATGATTAGACTGAAATAAATAAAAACTAATTATTAGTCAGCTAAGCATGAGCCTCGACTTGAGGCAAGGCTTGATCTGTAGTGAATCGTTAAATCAGCACCAGGATGTCTCAAATCTCGAACTCCGACTGCAAGGCAGCACGAACGCAGTACAAGACCCCTTCCGGCACTCGGCCCGCGAACAACGCGGCGATCTCGGAAACCGCTGGCAATTCACCTTCGCCGTCGAGGAAGGCGTCCTGGACTTCTCCCATCAGGTCTTCAGGCAGATCCAGCGCCTGTTCCAACGACAACTGCTGCTTGCCAATCGCTTCGGCCAGCATGGTGTAGACGTTCTTTTCCGAGCACTGCAACTGACCGGCGATCTGCACCGGCGTCATCCCGGCCCGTGCCAACGTGATCAGTTCGTGACGTACGTCGGCCACCACTTTCGGCGCCTCGACCTGGCCGCCGAGCACTTCGAGGAAGGCCTCGCCGTAGCGCTCCAGCTTGCGCGCGCCGACGCCGCTGACCGTGGCCATTTCCGCCAGCGAGGTCGGTTGGCTGCGCAGCATCTCCAGCAAAGTCGAATCGGGGAAGATGACGTACGGCGGCACGCCATGTTCTTCGGCGAGCTTGCGCCGCAAGGCGCGCAAGGCTTCCCACTGTTCGCGCTCCTCGCCACGGACCAGCTGGCTCGCCTGGCTCTTGCTGCTTTTCGCCACGGTTTGCGCCTTGAGGTCGCGGCGCAGTTCCAGGGTCACTTCACCTTTGAGTAGCGGCCGACACGTATCACTCAGACGCAGACCGCCATACCCCTCATGGTCAACATCGGCCAGACCGCGAGCCACCAATTGGCGGAACAGGGAGCGCCACTCGCCTTCGGCCCTCGCCTTGCCGACACCAAACACCGACAGATGCTGATGACCGAAGTTGCGGACCTTTTCGTTGTCCTTGCCGAGCAGTACATCCACCAGGTGCCCGACCCCGTAGCGCTGACCGGTGCGGTAGATCGCCGACAGCGCCTGACGCGCAGGCTCGGTGGCATCCCAGGTCTGCACGCCGTCGACGCAGTTGTCGCAATGACCGCAAGGCTCGGGCATGTCTTCGTCAAAGTAGGCCAGCAGCGTTTGCCGACGGCAGCGGGTTTCTTCGCAGAGCGAGAGCATGGCGTCGAGCTTGTGCTGCTCCAGGCGCTTGTGGCGCTCGTCGCCTTCGGAGTTCTGCAGCATCTGCTTGAGCATCACCACGTCTTGCAGGCCGTAAGCCATCCAGGCATCCGCCGGCAGGCCGTCACGGCCGCCACGACCGGTTTCCTGATAGTAGGCTTCGAGGGATTTCGGCAAATCGAGATGCGCGACAAAACGTACGTTGGGCTTGTCGATGCCCATGCCGAACGCCACCGTGGCGACCATGATCAGGCCTTCCTCGTTGAGGAAGCGTTTCTGATGGTAGGCGCGCATATCGTTGGGCAGGCCGGCGTGGTATGGCAGCGCCGGGAAGCCTTGCTCGCTGAGGAATGCTGCGACTTCCTCGACCTTCTTGCGCGACAGGCAATACACGATGCCAGCATCGCTGCGGCGTTCGGCGAGGAACGCCAGCAACTGCTTGCGCGGCTGCTCCTTGGGCACGATGCGATAAAAGATGTTCGGCCGGTCGAAACTCGACAGGAAGCGCTCGGCGTCTTGCAGGTGCAACCGGGTGACGATTTCTTCCCGGGTGCGCTTGTCGGCCGTGGCGGTCAGGGCGATGCGCGGCACGTCGGGGAACATTTCCGCCAACTGGCCCAATTGCAGGTATTCCGGACGGAAGTCGTGGCCCCATTGCGACACGCAGTGGGCTTCGTCGATGGCGAACAGGGCGATGTCCAGCCCCTGCAGGAAGGACAGCATGCGCGGCTGGACCAGACGTTCAGGCGCCAGATAGAGCATCTTCACTTCACCGCGGCGGATACGGACAGCCAGGTCGCGCTGCTGCTCGGCGCTGAGGGTGGAGTTCAACGCGGCGGCCGCCACGCCCAGCTCTTCGAGGGTGGCGACCTGATCGTCCATCAGTGCGATCAGCGGCGAGACCACCACCGCCAGGCCTTCGCGCAACAGCGCCGGGACCTGGAAGCACAGGGACTTGCCGCCACCGGTAGGCATCAGGACCAGGGCATCGCCACCACTGGCCACACGCTCAATGATTTCACCCTGGCGGCCACGGAAACTGTCGTAGCCGAAGATGTCCTTGAGGACGCGTTGAGCCTGTTCGAGCATAGAAACTCCAAAAATCACCGAAACATCCCTGCAAGGCTGGTTCAGAACCCGCGACGCTGCACCGACAAATCGTAAGTGCACATTGCATGACGCTTCACATTTCAGCCGTGACGCCAGCAGGGCATCACAAAACGCGCGAGTATACCCGAGCCCCGTCCGGCAAAGGGTGCCGCTGATAAGACACCGGCTAACCTGATTTGCAAAAAAACTGTGGGAAACCTGTGGGAGCGAGCTTGCTCGCGATGAGGCCATCACAGTCAACATTGATTTCGCCTGAACCACCGCCATCGCGAGCAAGCTCGCTCCCACAGAGATACCGCTTGACCGAACTGTATGGGGGGCAGCGCCCACAAACGGGCAAATATGCCGTGCGGCTGGCCCAAGTGCTCAAGAAGGCCTAGAATTCCCGCATCGAACATTCCCCAAGGTAGTCCTTTAATGTCCTTCGCTGAGCAACTAACCCGCCTGCAAGTCTTCCTCGACGCCGATGAACTGCATGACGAGGCGCTGGACTACGTGGCCGCCCACGGCTACCTCACTGCGCTGTCGATCTGCTCCGAAGTCGTTCCGGACCGTGAATGGATCGATGCCCTCTTCGCCGAAGAGCCGCACTACAGCGGCGAAGCCCAGCGCGAAGAGATCGAAGCCACGCTGATCGGCCTCAAGGCCCACATCGCCCGCCAACTGGCCTCCGACGAAGAGTTCGAGCTGCCGTGCGACCTCGACCTGGGCGACGACCCGGATGATTCCGAACTGCGCGGCTGGTGCATCGGTTTCATGGAAGGTGTGTTCCTGCGTGAAGAAGCCTGGTTCGAAACCGCCGAAGACGAAGTCAGCGAAATGCTGCTGCCGATCATGGTCGGTTCGGGCCTGTTCGACGAGCAACCGGAGTTCTCCGACATTGCCGCCGATGCCAACCTGATGGACGACATGATCGTGCAGATCCCGGAAGCCCTGACCGCGCTGTACCTGCTGTGCAATGCTCCAGACGAAAAGCCGGCGATTCTCAAGCCACGTCACCACTAAGATCCGGCCTAT
The DNA here is from genome assembly GCF_056398125.1 of Pseudomonas sp. 05L36. Lineage (NCBI taxonomy): Bacteria > Pseudomonadati > Pseudomonadota > Gammaproteobacteria > Pseudomonadales > Pseudomonadaceae > Pseudomonas > Pseudomonas sp. 05L36. Next base: position 26,549 of record NZ_JBFTOU010000037.1, read on the forward strand.
GGACAACCCCATAGGCAACCGCCCCCTGATGTTGCGCTACGTGCTGCTGGCCATCGGCTGGCTGAGCGTGGCGCTGGGGGTGATCGGGATTTTCCTGCCGGTATTGCCCACCACCCCTTTCCTGCTGCTGGCGGCCGCCTGCTTTGCCCGCAGTTCACCGCGCTTTTATCAATGGCTGGTCGAGCATCCCCGGCTTGGCCCATGGATCCGCGATTACCTCGACGGTAACGGCATTCCGCTCAGGGGCAAGGTCTACGCCATTGGCCTGATGTGGGCGAGCATCCTGTTCTCCTGCTTTCTGGTGCCGCTGCCCTGGGCACGGGGCTTCATGCTGACCAGTGCGGTACTCGTGACCGTCTACATCCTCAAGCAGAAAACCCTGCGCAAATCCTGAAGTTCCCCGGGACTGTTGTGGTAAGAGAGCCAGTGCGAGTACCGACCCGACGACCTGCCCTCCCCCCGCAAAAACTCCACCTAAACTTCCCCCATCTACACTCGAGCAGCCAGACATGGCCCGCAGTCTGCGTAGTCCAGGATGGCCAGCGCTCCGACTTCGGCTCGGCGGCTGGATGCTGCTGGCTGGTCTGCTACTGACTGCATTCAACGGGGTCCGGGCCGACTGGGATTTTTCACAGATTCTGCAAACCGTTGAACAACGCTACGGCCCGCCGGGACCGGCGCGAGGCCGGATCGAAGCCTGGAGTCAAATGCTGCAGAGCGCACGCGGCGCGCCCGAACCTGAGCAACTCAACGCGGTGAACCGCTTCTTCAATCAGCAGCTGAACTTTCAGGACGACACGCGCATCTGGCAACAGACCGATTATTGGGCCACCCCCGTCGAAGCCCTGATCAAGGGCGCCGCCGACTGCGAAGACTATGCCCTGGCGAAATACTTCAGCCTGCGCCGACTCGGCATTCCCAGCGAAAAACTGCGCTTCACCTACGTCAAGGCCCTGAGTCAGAACCAGGCGCATAGGGTGCTGACGTTCTACAGCCCCCCCACGACCGACCCGCTGGTACTGGACAACCTGATCGGCGATATCCGCCCCGCGTCCCAACGCAAAGACCTGCTACCGGTGTACGCCTTCAATGCCGAAGGCTTCGACATAGGGGACGGCTGACCGCCATGGCAAGGAGCGATGTATGACACTGCGTAAACAGCTGTTCCTGGCCATCTGCCTGTTCCTGTTGGTGGCGTTCAGCGGCAGTTTTTTTGCCAGCCTGGAAAGCTCCCGCGAGCAAACCCTCAGTCAACTGCGCGCCCACGCCCAGGACGCAGCCACCGCGCTGGGGCTGTCACTGACCGCACAGGTCGATGACCCGGCCATGATGGAGCTGATGGTCAGCTCGATTTTCGACAGCGGCTATTTCAGCAGCATCCGCGTCATCAGGCTCAAGGATCAGCAAACCCTGGTGGAGCGCAGCGCACCGGCGAAAATCGACGGTGCGCCTGACTGGTTCGTCAACCTGGTCGACCTGCGCCCGGAAGGAGGGGACGCCTTGATCATGCGCGGCTGGGAACAACTGGCACGGGTCGAAGTGCTGAGCAATCCGCAATTTGCCCTGGCCAAGCTCTGGGACAGCACCCTCGGCAGCCTGATCTGGTTGCTGTTGTGCGGGCTGTTCAGTGCGGTGATTGGAGGATGGATGCTGCGCCTGCAATTGCGCCCACTCGACAGCATGGTCCGACAGGCTGAAGCCATCAGTAAACGCGAGTTTCTCAGCCTGCCGAAACTGCCGCGCACACCGGAACTGAAACGGGTGGTGCTGGCGATGAACCAGATGGTCGAGAAGCTCAAGGCGCTGTTCGCCGAAGAAGCCGCACGCAGCGAAAAACTGCGGGCCGAATCCTATCTGGACAGCCTCACCGGCCTGGCCAACCGGCGCCTGCTCGACGAGCAACTGGCCGACCATTTACGCGTGTGCGAACAGCGCCGCGATGGCCATTTGCTGATGTTGCGGATCAACGACCTGAACGGGCTCAACCAGCGACTGGGTGGCCAACGAACTGACGCGCTGATCAGTGCCGTGGGCGAATTGCTCAAGCGCCTGACTCAGTTGCCGGAGCGTCGCACCTGGCTGGCGGCACGCAATCGTGGCGGCGAATTCAGCCTGCTGACACCGGGTCTGGACGCTGAAAATGCCGCTCGCCTGGCCTCAGATATCAGCGTCAGCCTGGAGAACCTGCGCCTGACCGGCGCCAGCGATTGCATGCCCGTCGCCCATCTGGGCGTCGTCGCCTATCGCCCCGGAGAGCCGATCAGCAACGTACTCCTGCGCCTTGACCAGGCACTGACCGAGTCCCGGCAGCATCCCGAACATCCCTGGGTGCATTTGAGCCATCGTGACACCGCGCCGAATCACTCCCAGCACGACTGGCGCACCTGGATCGACGATGCCTTGACCGAAGGCAAAATGCAGCTGTACTTCCAGCCCGTCGTGCAATGCGCCGACACCCAACACGTGCTGCATCACAAGGTGCTCGCACGCCTGCTCGACCCACAGGGCGAAGCGATTGCCGCCGGGCACTTCCTGCCGTGGATCGAGCGTCTCGGCTGGTCGGCACGGTTCGACCTGGCGATGCTCGAAGCCACGCTGGACGATCTGGTGCTCAACCGCAGGCCCTTGGCACTGAGCCTGTCCGGCAACACCCTGCGCGATCCAGAGCAGTGGCGGACCATCCTCGACCTGCTCGACTCCCTCCCGGATCTGGCATCACTGCTGACCCTGGAAATCGACGAGCGCCAATTGCCGTCACCCGAAGCACTGCAACGCTTGAGCAGCAGCCTGCTCAAGAGCGGTTATCGCATCGGCGTGCAACACTTCGGTGGGCGCTTCAGCCAGATCGGCAACCTGACCCAATTGGGGTTGGCGTACCTGAAAATCGATGGGGCCTACATTCGTAACATCGACGAGCAGACAGACAAGCGGATGTTCATCGAAGCGATCTTTCGCGCGACCCACAGCATTGATTTGCCGCTGATTGCGGAGATGGTCGAGACGCATGGGGAACTGGAAGCGATCAGGGAGTTGGGTGTGTTCGGGGCCATGGGGCGGTTGATCGGGGCGCCAGAGCCGATGTGATGATGGGTACATCGAGGTTCTGTAACCACTGATTGGACATCGGCCTTTGACCCGGGCAAAAAAAACCCGCCCCCTTCACAGGGATGGCGGGTTTTTAGTGGGCTTTCAGTTCACACGGTATCCACCTTCAACGAATGGTCATTGAGCATGCCGTTGATGATAGTCGCCGTGTCATGCCCGCCCGCGATCACCCCGCCCGCCCCCGGCGTTACACCGTAATGACTGGCGAGGTTGACGCCAGCCAGGTCGATGGTCTGGTTCGGCGCGGCGCCGGCCATGGCGCTGACGTCGATGCTGGTCACCGTCGACGGCCCGCTGCCGGTGACGGTGAAGTGCAGGTAGTCATCCAGTGAAGCCGTGGTGCCGCTCTCCCCTTGCAGCAGCTGCGACAGGTCGAGCTTGTCGGTGCCGGGGGTGAAGTCGGTGATCACGTCATGGCCGCTGTTGCCCTTGAGCCACTGGAAGGTGTCGACCCCGGTTCCGCCGGTCAGGGTGTTGTTGCCCAGGCCGCCGATCAGCCAGTCATCGCCGCCTCCGCCGTTGAGCATGTCGTTGCCCAGGCCGCCGTTGATCACGTTGCTGTTGTTGTCACCGGTCAGGGTGTCGTTGAAGTTCGAACCTGTGAGGTTTTCGATACCGGTCAGGGTGTCCGAGCCCGCGCCCAGGGTGTTCTGCGCAGCGAGCAGGCTGAGGTCGACAGTCACTCCGGCGCTGGCATGGGCGTAACTGGCCGTGTCGATGCCCGTGCCGCCGTCGAGGATGTCATTGCCCGGGCCGCTGAAGAGCAAATCATTGCCCGCGCCGCCGTGCAGCTCGTTGTTGCCGGAGCCGGCAGTGAGCACATCGTTGCCGCCGCCAGCATTGATGAGGTTGTTGCCCGTGCCCGCCACCAGTACGTCATCCCCGCTGGTGCCGGTAAGGGTGTGGCCGTCCTGATAGCTGATGGTCAGGTTGGCCGAGTCGCTGCCGCCATGGTTGTCGTTGGCGGTGTAGGTGCCGTGGTAGTCCGGGGTGACGTCGTGTGCCCCGGCGTAATTCACGGTCATGGTCAACTGATAGTCTTCCGCCGCATTCGTATTGCCGTTACCTGGGTTGGCAATGTTGGTCATGTGGATCTGGTAAGTGCCATCCGCACTTGCGGTGATGGTGGCGCCATCGGCGATGCTGACGAACGCCCCACCGTTGAGCGAATACTCCATCGTGACGTGCCCGGGGTCCAGGTTGTGATCGAGGTTGAGCGTCTCACCTTGTTTCAGCTTGACCGTGATGAGGTCTTCATTGTTGCCATCGGAGCTGTTCGCTTTGTCGAGATAGCCACTGATCACCAGCAGCGCCGTCATGGTCGCCGTGTTGGCCGCAAAGGCATTGCGCACGTCTGCCAGACTCTGGTTGGCAGGGTTGTTGTTGGTGCCGGTGAAGTTGATCGCGCCGGTGCCGGTGAAGTCCGCGCCCTTCACTATCCAGCCGGTGTTGAAGGAGGTCGGTGTCGCCGAGAGTTGATCGCCGTTGGGATCGGTGTCGTTGGCCAGCAATAGTTCGCCCGGCACCACGACGGTGCCCGAGAGCACGTTGGTGATGACGTTATCATCGGCGGCCACTGGCGGTGCATTCGGTATGACCTTGACCGTCAGGGTGGCGCTGGCCAGGTCGCCGTCGTTGTCGCTGGCAGTGAATCCGATGGTTTCGGTGATCAACACCGACGTGGTTTTCTGCGAAATGTAGGCGTATTCACCGGTGTCGAGATTGATCTGCAAGGTACCGCTGTTGTTGGTGGCAATGCTCAACGTGTTGTCCACGGTGTTGAACGTGCCGTGGTTGAGCCCGCCGCTGAAGCTCAGCGAGCCCTGATTGCTATTGCCGCTCGGATCGTAGGTGTACGTGGTGCCGTCCACCGTGACGGTCTTGATGAAGCCGCCATCGGCGCCGAATGTGCCGCCCTCGCCCAGCAGCGAACCGGTGACCGGTGCGCCGATCACGGTGCCAGACAGCACCGAGTTGAGCTGGTTGAGATCGGTCACCACCACTGCATCGGTGTCGGTGTGGCTGCTGCCGTCATAGGCCAGTGGATTGAGGTTGGCGTTGCTCACGCCGCTGCCCAGGCCGATCGCGTAGTTCTTGATGTCGTTGGCATCGAGGAAGGCTTTCAGCGCGGTCTCGTCGGCGGTGCCGATTTCCTGGCCGGTGGTGGGCTTGCCGTCGGAGAAGAAGTAGCCGACGTTTTGCGCACCGGTGAGTTTGCCCGAGGTGTTGAACGCGGTCTGCATGGTCGCCACGGCCGCGTCGTAGTTGGTATTGCCGTTCGCGCTGAGGCCGCCCAGCAGTGTCTTGGCCGTCGCGACATCGACCCACACCGAGGTCATGTCGGTGGCGCTGCTGCTGAAGGTGACAAGCTGCACTTTCACATCGCCGAGGTCGTCGTATTTATCCAGCAAGGCACTGATGGCCTGCTTGGCCAGATCCAGCCGCGACAGGTTCGACACGCCGGAAGGGTCGGCCATGCTGCCGGAGACGTCGAGCACGATCAGCAGGTTGGAATCGATCTCCACCGCCGCCACCGAGCGATCCGTTGCCACCGCCCTGGGCACGTCATCGACAATGTTGACCACGAGGGTGCTGGTGCTGCTGTTGCCCAATGCATCGGTGGCTTTGTAGGTGAAGCTTTCACTCAGGCTGTTCGGCCCGTCGTTGGCATTCGGCGAGGTTTTCGGCGCCGAGGTGAGGGTGTAGGTGTAGCTGCCGTTGGGGTTGAGCAGGATCTGCCCGTAGGTGCCGGTGGCGCTGCCGACCAGGGTGTAGGTGAGCGCGCCGCTGCCACCCGAGACCGAACCGACCAGGGTCCCGGACGCGGTTTCGCCTGTGTTGCCCGGGTCGCTGCCGGTGACTGTAGCGGCGGCCAGGTCCTGCCCGTCCTGGCTCAGGTCGAGGGCTTTTTCGTAGACCGTCACGTCGCTATCGGGGTTGGCCTTGATGATGCTGTTGGCCACGTCGATGGTGATGGTGGTAGTGCTTTCATCGCCATCGGAGTCGCGCACGGTATAGGTGAACGTATCAGTGGCCCCCGCATCGCCGACCGAATTCTGGTTGCTGTGATACACCGCGTTGCCGTTGGCATCGAGGGTCAGATAGCCATAGGTGCCGTTGATCTGGTTGCCCAACCCGCCAATGGCCGACGTCGAGGTATTGCTACCGGCGCGTACGCCGACCACCGTCGCCGGACCGTCTGCGCCACTGACGTCGTTGCCCAGCACACTGATGTTGACCGTGCCGCCCTCCGTCACCGACGACGAGTCAGGTTTGGCGCTCGGCAAGTCATCGACGATGTTGACGTTGATCTGCCCGGTCGCCGGGTCGCCATCGGTATCGGTAGCGACGACGTTGAAGTTCTCGGTGAGGCTGTTGGCGCCGTTGGCCGTTGGATGGGCTTCGTTGTCGTTCAGGGTGTAGCTGTAGCTGATCACCCCGGTCGCGGCGTTGAAGCCGGTGATGGTCAGCGTGCTGCCCAGTGGCGTAACGGCCGTCAGCGGGAAGCCTGCGACCACTCCACCGCTGACGACAGTGATGCTGCCGACGGTCAGGGTTTGCAGGCCATCGAGCGCAGCCACCGTGAAAGTCCCGCTCTGGGTCAGTGCCGAGGTGTTGGGGCTACTGCCGTCGCTGAGGTTTTTTTCGTAAACCGTCAGCTCACCGCCATACACGTTGAGGCCGTTGAGGGTCACTGGATCGTCGTTGTTGTAGACGTTCAGCACCAGGTTGGCGGTGCTGCTGTCGCCGTCCGCATCGGTGAGGGTGTAGGTGAAGGTTTCGCTGCCGTCGCCGCCGCCGTGCAACGCCTTGAAGTCGGCATCGCTGGTGTTCAGCGTGTAGGTGTAGGTGCCGTTGGCATTCAGCACCAGGGTGCCGTAGGTGCCGGTGAAAGTGCCGGGGGTGATCGGGCTGGCGCTTTCTCCGAGCGTCACGCGGTCGGCGCCTTGCACGTCGTTGCTCAGCACATTGCCGCTGAGGGTCAGCAGGGTTTCCGAAGCGGTACTGGCGTTGCTGTCGTACACGGCTTTTGGCAGGTCGTCGACGATGTTCACGTCGAGGCTGCCGGTCGCAGTGGTGCCGTTGTCGTCGACCACGGTCACGGCGAACTGCTCGGGCAGGGTGTTGGCGCCGTTGGCGGTCGGGTGGGCTTCGTTGTCGTTGAGGGTGTAGCTGTAGCTGACCACGCCAGTGGCGGCGTTGAACCCGGTAATGGTCAGGGTGCTGCCCAGTGGCGTGGTGATCGACTGCGGGAAGCCGGCGGCCACGCCACCGCTGACCACGGCAATACCGCCCACGGTCAGGGTCGTTACGCCATCCAGCGCGGTGATGGTGAAAGTGCCGCTCTGAGTCAGGGCTGGTGCGTCCGGGCTGCTGCCGTCGCTGAGGTTTTTTTCGTAAACCGTCAGCTCACCTCCATACACGTTGAGGCCGTTGAGGTCCACCGGATCGTCGTTGTTGTAGACGTTCAACACCAGGTTGGCGGTGCTGCTGTCACCGTCCGAATCGGTGAGGGTGTAGGTGAAGGTTTCGGTGCCGTCGCCACCGCCGTGCAATGCCTTGAAGTCGGCATCACTGGTGTTGAGGGTGTAGGTGTAAGTGCCGTTGGCATTCAGCACCAGGGTGCCGTAAGTCCCGGTGAAAGTGCCAGGGGTGATCGGGCCGGTGTTTTCACCGAGCGTCACGCGGTCGGCGCCTTGCACGTCGTTGCTCAATACGTTGCCGTTGAGGGTCAACAGGGTTTCCGAAGCCGTTGAAGTATTGCTGTCGTACACGCCTTTTGGCAGGTCGTCGACGATGTTGACGTCCAGCGAACCAGTCGCGGTGGTGCCGTTGTCGTCGACCACGGTGACGGCGAACTGTTCGGGCAGGGTGTTGGCGCCGTTGGCCGTCGGGTGCGCTTCGTTATCATTGAGGGTGTAGCTGTAGCTCACGACACCGGTCGCCGCATTGAACCCGGTGATGGTAAGGGTGCTGCCCAGTGGGGTGGTGATCGACTGCGGGAAGCCGGTGGCCACACCACCGGTGACCACGGCGATACCGCCGACGGTCAGGCTCGTGACGCCGTCCAGGGCGGTGACGGTGAAGGTGCCGTTCTGGGTCAGGGCTGGTACGTCCGGGCTGCTGCCGTCGCCGAGATTTTTTTCATAAACCGTCAGCTCGCCGCCATACACGTTGAGGCCGTTGAGGGTCACCGGATTGTCGTTGTTGTAGACGTAGAGCACCAGGTTGGCGGTGGTGCTGTCGCCGTCGGAGTCGGTGATGGTGTAGGTGAAAGTTTCGCTGCCGTCGCCGCCGCCATGCAGGGCTTTGAAATCGGCATCGCTGGTGTTGAGGGTGTAGGTGTAAGTGCCGTTGGCATTCAGCACCAGGGTGCCGTAAGTCCCGGTGAAAGTGCCAGGGGTGATCGGGCCGGTGTTTTCACCGAGCGTCACGCGGTCGGCGCCTTGCACGTCGTTGCTCAGCACGTTGCCGTTGAGGGTCAGCAGGGTTTCCGAAGCGGTACTGGCGTTGCTGTCGTACACGGCTTTTGGCAGGTCGTCGACGATGTTGACGTCCAGTGAATCGGTCGCGGTGGTGCCGTTGTTGTCGACCACGGTTACGGCGAACTGCTCAGGCAGGATGTTGGCGCCGTTGCCAGTCGGGTGCGCTTCGTTATCGTTAAGGGTGTAGCTGTAGCTGATCACGCCAGTGGCGGCATTGAACCCGGTGATGGTCAGGGTGCTGCCCAGCGGGGTGGTGATCGATTGCGGGAAGGCGGCGGCCACGCCACCGGTGACCACGGCGATACCACCGACGGTCAGGGTCGTGACACCGTCCAGCGCGGTGACGGTAAAGGTGCCGTTCTGGGTCAAGGCTGGTGCGTCTGGGCTGCTGCCGTCGCTGAGATTTTTCTCGAATACAGTGAGTTCGCCACCCTCAACATTCAAACCGCCAATCGTGATCGAGTCATCGTTGTTGTGGATCTGCAGCACCAGGTTCGCCGTGCTGCTGTCGCCGTCTGCATCGGTGAGGGTGTAGCTGAAGGTTTCGGTGCCGTTGCCACCGCCATGCAGGGCTATGAAATCGGCATCGCTGGTGTTGAGGGTGTAGGTGTAGGTGCCGTTGGCATTCAGTACCAAAGTGCCGTAGGTGCCGGTGAAAGTGCCGGGGGTGATGGGGCCGGCGTTTTCTCCGAGCGCTACCCGATCGGCGCCTTGCACGTCGTTGATCAACACGTTGCCGTTGAGGGTCAGCAGGGTTTCCGAGGCCGTTGAAGCATTGCTGTCGTACACCGCTTTTGGCAGGTCGTCGACGATATTGACGTTGATCTGCCCGGTCGCACTGTCGCCATCGGTATCGGTGGCTACGACGTTGAAGTTCTCGGTGAGGCTGTTGGCGCCGTCGGCGGTTGGGTGAGGTTCGTTATCGTTGAGGGTGTAGCTGTAGCTGATCACCCCGGTCGCGGCATTGAACCCGGTGATGGTCAGCGTGCTGCCCAGTGGTGTGGTGGTCGATTGCGGGAAGCCCGCGGCCACACCACCGCTGACCACGGCAATGCCGCCGACGGTCAGGGTTTGCAGGCCATCGAGCGCGGCCACCGTGAAAGTCCCGCTCTGGGTCAGTGCCGACGTGTTGGGGCTGCTGCCATCGCCGAGATTTTTTTCATAAACCGTCAGCTCACCGCCATACACGTTGAGGCCGTTGAGGACCACCGGATCGTCGTTGTTGTAGACATTCAGCACCAGGTTGGCCGTGCTGCTGTCGCCGTCAGAGTCGGTGAGGGTGTAGGTGAAGGTTTCGGTGCCGTTGCCGCCGCCGTGCAACGCCTTGAAGTCGGCATCGCTGGTGTTGAGGGTGTAGGTGTAAGTGCCGTTGGCATTGAGTACCAGGGTGCCGTAGGTGCCGGTGAAGGTGCCGGGGGTGATCGGGCCGGCGTTTTCACCCACGGTTACCCGGTCGGCGCCTTGCACGTCGTTGCTCAGCACGTTGCCATTGAGGGTCAGCAGGGTTTCCGAGGCCGTTGAAGCATTGCTGTCGTACACGCCATTGGGCAGGTCGTCGACGATGCTCACGTCGAGGCTGCCGGTAGCAGTGGTGCCGTTGTCGTCGACCACGGTCACGGCGAACTGCTCAGGCAGGGTGTTGGCGCCGTTGGCCGTCGGGTGCGCTTCGTTGTCATTCAGGGTGTAGTTGTAGCTCACGACACCGGTCGCGGCGTTGAACCCGGTGATGGTCAGGGTGCTGCCCAGTGGTGTGGAGATCGACTGCGGGAAGCCGGCGGCCACACCGCCGGTGACCACGGCAATACCGCCGACGGCCAGGCTCGTGACGCCGTCCAGCGCGGTCACGGTGAAGGTGCCGCTCTGGGTCAGAGCCGGTGCGTCCGGGCTGCTGCCGTCGCCGAGGTTTTTTTCGTAAACCGTCAGCTCACCGCCATACACGTTGAGGCCGTTGAGGACCACCGGATCATCGTTGTTGTGGATCTGCAGTACCAGATTGGCGGTGCTGATGTCGCCGTCGGCGTCCATCAACGTATAGGTGAAGCTCTCCGTCGCACTGCCGCCGCCGTGCAAGGCCTTGAAGTCGGCATCGCTGGTGTTGAGGGTGTAGGTGTAAGTGCCGTTGGCATTCAGCACCAGGGTGCCGTAAGTCCCGGCGAAGGTGCCGGGGGTGATCGGTCCGGCGTTTTCACCCGCCGTTACCCGGTCGGCGCCTTGCACGTCGTTGGTCAACACGTTGCCGTTGAGGGTCAGCAGGGTTTCCGAAGCCGTTGAAGCATTGCTGTCGTCCACTCCATTGGGCAGATCGTCGACGATGTTCACGTCGAGGCTGCCGGTCGCAGTGGTGCCGTTGTCGTCGACCACGGTCACGGCGAACTGCTCAGGCAAAGTGTTGGCGCCATTGGCGGTTGGGTGGGCTTCGTTATCGTTGAGGGTGTAGCTGTAGCTGATCAC